>DFQW01000160.1:0-4758 GCA_002377985.1 Halieaceae bacterium UBA3479
TGCCAGGTGGCCTGATAAATGGCATTCAGCGCATCGTGAGTTAGGTATCGTTGCGCGCAGCCACTCTCACGACACAGCAATCGCACCGCTTCGAGCTTGGAGAGCAAATCTTCCGAGTGGCGGTTGATGTGCAGCATGCGGTTAACGGTTTTGCCCGAGGTACCTTGTTCGGCCAGCATCAATCCGCCGTATTCAGGCTTTTGCGCAAAATCGTAAGTGACCCCCACAGCGCGAATACCAGGCTGAAGGCGGGGCTCGTCAGCAACCGAGGTTATGCGATCACCGTCCACATAAACCGTCGGGCTGTAGCTGCGCAGGCTTTCTGTGTACTCGGCTGCGCTCATGATGCGGCTGCCAGCTTTCATTAACATCGGGTACTCCCTGGGGCGCTCAGCTCGCCCTGTTAGTCTCGGTGCGTAACAGCGCCATCAACTCTGTTACGTCCTCTAGCTCATCCATGCGTTGCAGCAA
Organism: Halieaceae bacterium UBA3479; assembly: GCA_002377985.1. Lineage (GTDB taxonomy): Bacteria > Pseudomonadota > Gammaproteobacteria > Pseudomonadales > Halieaceae > Luminiphilus. Next base: position 472 of record DFQW01000160.1, read on the forward strand.
CTGCCACAGCGCCTCTGCCTGCTCGCTGCTGATCGTCAATGTGCAGTTCGCCATGAACTTCTCGTATACCGATTCGGCGCTCAGCAGCTGCCCCGCCGCGCCGCGGTTGATCTCGTCAAAGTGCTCCAGCACCCGACCGTCTGTCGTCGTGATGCGAACACCACCAGAAAATACATCCGGGTAACGCGACCGCCCGTCATGCTCACAGTGGATACGTTGCGCAAGCGCAAGTACGTCACTATTCAGGCGTGCCGCGTCCTCGAGCTCTGCCAGGCCAAACTGTCCTTTCACCAAAGCAGTCGCCACCGCGTAGGGCACGCTGAACTTGGCGTCGTACTCGCTCTGCGGCAGCCGCTTACGTTCGATCGGGTCCGCCACCACTCCGAATTGTCGCTCATCGAGTAGCACCGTGATCGATTCAATATCATTTGGGACGAGCCCGTGTTGCCGGCGAAGGTGCAGGGCCGCATCGACCGGCGCATGGTTGAAGTGACAGATCGGATACGGCTTGATCGCAACGGTGCGCAGTGCCCAATCCATGAATAATTGCGCGGAGATGGTCTCGGTCTCTACGGCAGTACCCGGCGCATACAATGAATAAAACCCGAAGCGCCCGCCATAGGCTTCGCCTGGACCCTCAAAACCGCTGACGCCGAGCGACGCCGCCTGCAACGCCGACGATGCCGCCCAACCCGGGTGCAACCGCTTGGTCCAACTGCCGTCATCCAAAAACGCCATGCTGCCGCTACTTAAACTGAGGGCGACCCCCTGACTCCTGACCAGCGCTTGCTCGTCACCACCCAATAATCGCGCCGCGGCCACGGTCGCGCCGAAGACGCCTACCACGCCGGTGGGATGAAAGCCCACCTGCTGAAATACGCCACCCGCCTGAGTCCCCAGCAGCGCATCGATTTCAATCGCGATCAATGTCGCCAACAACAAACTACGACCGTCAAGCTGCTGATGCTCGGCCAGCGCCAGCGCGGCAGGAAAGGCACTGGCTGAACAGTGTACAACTGAGGCCAGATGCGTATCGTCGTAATCCAGCCCGTGAATAAGCAACCCGTTCATCAGGGCGGCGTCGCGCAGGGCCACCCTCTGTTCCTGCCCGATAATGCTGGCACCGCCCTCACTCCCCAACCTATCCAATGATCGCAGTGAGGTGGTCGCAAAGTCGTAGTTACGGGAGGCAAAGGCAATGCCCACAGCGTCTGCGAGACACAGCTTCAGGTAGCACCAGATATCCTCAGGCACATCATCGACCGTAAGCGCCAGCGCGCGTTCGGCAATGACACGGCTGAGCGGGGCGAGTTGCTGTTGAACGTGGGAGGGTTGCATGGCGCACTCCGTAAATGTCCGGACATGATACACAAAGCCAACCCCCATGCCGACAAGATCAATGGTGATGGAGTTGTCGCTGGCCGGGGCTTGGCTGGTTCGGGCAGGTGTCAGCCTAATAACCGGTTACGGCGTGCAGGCGGTGAAAAGGGCTTTCAGCTCACCTACAGGTTCAGGCGCAGGTTACGAATCTTTCGACAGCTTGTCGGCGAGTGCGAGAATTCGCTGACTTTTGTAAACGATCGGATAATCGATGAAATAGCCATCGAGCTGGATAGATGCAGACCCCGCAGCCTCGGCGGCCTCAAAAGCTGCTACCACAGCACGGGCATGTGCGATCTCTGCCTCTGAGGGCGAAAAGACCTGATGCGTCAGCGGTACCTGACTGGGGTGAATACACAGCTTGCCGCCAAAACCGAACTGCTTGCCGTGCTCTGCTGACTGCAGAAAACGCGCGTCGTCGCGAATCTGCAGCACCACGGTATCAATGGGTGGCTCGAGGTCACCCAAACGCGATGCGTGAGACAGTCTGGCACGCGCATAGGCCAATACAGATTCGTCTGCATGCCACTCGTAATTGAGATCCAGCGTGTAATCGCCGCCACCAAAGGCCAGCCGGCGGATGCGACTGTCCGCCATCGCGATCGCCTTCGCTGACTCCACGCCGGCGGCTGTCTCTATGATGGGCATGACGTCAAGTTGCCCTACCGGCAGTCCCTGCGCTGCCTCTGCCGTCGCCAGCCAGTTTTCGAGGCGATCAAGGCACGCGCGGGACTCCACCTTGGGCAAAACGACACCATCGAGCCAAGGCCCTACTGTGGCTTTGAGGTCCTCTTCGCAATAAGGCGTATCGACGCTGTTCACGCGCACATAATGTTTGGCGCCACCTTTGGGACGCGCACTGAAGGCGTCCACAACACACTGACGCGCTGCCGCCTTCTCACTGATCGCGACCGCATCCTCAAGGTCAAGAATGACGGCATCAGCACCAATCTCAAATACCTTCTCAACGCGCCGCGGGTGGTTCGCCGGCGTGAACAAAAAACTTCGCAAGGGTGTTGCACTAGTGTCAGTCAAGTTAATTGCTCCAGGACCAGTGATCGGCTGTCTGCCAACCGCGACTGAACTCAAAGGTATAACTAAAATTGCTGGCAGGGTGCTCGGAGATTGACACCTCAAACACGCGCCCGTCGTTACCTTGATAGAAACGCCAGACGCTCAAAGACGGCGACCCCGCCTCTACGCCCAGTGCCCGGGCTTTCTGCTCACTGATCACGCCCGCGGTGACCCGGACCACGATCTTCTCGATGTTTTCCTTGAACACTTCGGCGATCATTTCATAAACAGGCCGCGAGCTGCCCCCCAGACGCTGGGCAATCGAGCCGTACTCGGGGATCACGTACACGCTTGCCCAGCAGATGGGCAACCCTCCTGCATCACTGCCCAACGTTCGCAGGCCCGATATCAGCACCCACTCCTCTCCCACCGCGCAGTTGAGCCCTCTTGCCAGAGCTTTGTCGGCAAGAATGCGTTGATCAGATAAGAACCGAAACTGGCTACTATCGGGGTAGCTAAACAATTCTGCTGGGGATTTCACCATTTGGACAAAAGCAGGATTGGCATCGGTTGAGATCACCAGCGTACCCCGGCCGCGCTGCCGCGTGACCAGCCCCATATCCTCGAGCACTCGCAGCGCCTCACGGATCGTGTGGCGGCTGGCCTCGTAACGATTAATCAGTTCAAGCTCACCCGGCAGAAAGCTGCCGACGGGAAATTTTCCGCCGCGAACCCCTTCCAGCAGTGTATTCGAGATCTGTCGGTACAAAGGCAACCGCTTGGCGACTTTGCCGCCGTTTGATTTCCCGTTTGAATTTACTTTGCCGTGCTTCAATGCGACTTTGGCAGCATCACTTTTTTTCGGTTCAGCTTGCATCAGCGCCCCAGACCCCCCAGACTTTATTTGTCCAGACATTTTAGATCCATCTCATTAAGCCACAACCCATTCTGTCCCGTTTAGGTATCTGATCATGGCAAAAACCAGCGCTCGGGCGCGTTACGCGCACCAAAAAGGCCGTCATTACGAAGATTTTGTTGTCGGGGACATCTATCACCACCTGCCCGGCAGAACGATCTCCCAGCACGACAACGCCTGGTTCACCCTGCTCACCATGAACACTCATCCGCTACACTTTGACGAGGAATACGCCGCCGAGACCGAATTTGGGCGCCCCTTGGTAGCGAGTCCGCTGACCGTTGCCATTATTGTCGGCATGAGCGTGTCGGATGTGAGCGAAGCCGCCATCGCCAACTTGGGCTGGAAGGAGATCAAACTCCCTGCACCGGTGTTCCCCGGCGATACGCTTTACGCCAATACCGAAGTGCTCGATAAGCGCGAGTCCAAATCGCGGCCCAATGCCGGCATTGTGAGTGTGCTGACCCGTGGTATGAACCAAGATGACGTCGAAGTCTGTGTGTTCGAGCGCCAGATACTGGTGCCCAAGCGCCATCCCTAAGTAATCGATCGCAGGAGACCCTCCATGAGTCACGACGCTTCCGTCGAAAAACAAATGCTCGCCACCATTGATAAGTGGGTGGAGCAAGAGCTTCGCCCTATTGCCCGGGAGCACGATCAGGCAGACGAATATCCGGCAGATCTGGTCGAGCAAATGAAGGAGATGGGGCTCTTTGGCGCGACGATCTCAGAAGCTTACGGCGGTCTCGGGCTCAGTGCTTCGACCTATGCGCGTATTGTCTCGCGTATCTGTGAGGTGTGGATGGCGCCGTCCGGCATTTTTAACTCGCACCTGATTATGGCCAGCTGCGTCGAGCGCGCCGGGACTGAGGCACAAAAAGAACGATTTCTGCCAAAGTTTGCGACCGGTGAACTCCGAGGCGGCATTGGCCTGACCGAACCCGACGCAAGATCGGACCTGCAGGGAATTCGGCTGG
>DFQW01000160.1:5006-20120 GCA_002377985.1 Halieaceae bacterium UBA3479
CCCGACGCAGGATCGGACCTGCAGGGGATTCGGCTGGTCGCGAAAAGAGACGTTGACGACTACATCCTCAACGGCACGAAAACCTGGATCTCCAACGGCATCAAGGGCAACTGCCTGGCGGTGCTGACCAAGACCGACCCTACCGCAACGCCGGCCCATCGCGGCATGAGTCTATTCATCTGCGAAAAGGGCGACGGCTTCAGCGTGGGCAAGAAACTAAAGAAATTGGGTTACCGCTCAATAGACAGCGCCGAACTCATCTTCCAGGACTTCCGGGTGTCGGCAGATAATCTGGTGGGCGGTGAGGAAGGCAAAGGCTTTCAGCAGGTGGCGGGCGGTCTCGAATTGGGCCGTATCAATATAGCCGCGCGCGGTGCCGGCATGGCCAAGGGCGCAACCAATATGGCGCTCAACTACGCCATGGAGCGAAAAACCTTTGGCAAGACGATCGCCGAACATCAGGCAATTCAGTTGAAGCTTGCCGAGATGTCAACGCGCGCCGCCGCCGCCGAGCTACTGGTGCATCAGGCCGCCGATAAATATGACCGTCATGAGCGCTGTGATCTGGAAGCGGGCCAGGCCAAATTTTTTGCCTCCGAAGCGGCGGTGCAAAACAGCCTGGATGCGATGAGGGTCTTTGGCGGTTACAGCTACTCACCGGAGTATGAGATCGAGCGCTTTTACCGCGACGCACCGCTTTTGTGTATTGGCGAGGGCACCAACGAAATCCAGCGGATGATTATCGCCAAGCAAATGGTCGCTCGAGCGAGCTGATAGAACTCAGTCAAGGACCGTCATGAAATCCCGCGCATCCAGCCGCGGGGTACGATAGGTATTGATCAGCGCATTCGGGTCGGCATAACCCAATGACATACCGCATACAAGCATTTGCTCATCTGGTGCACCGAGCAAGGGCATGACGCTATCGTGATAGGGGCAAAAGGCCGCTTGGGCACAACTCTCAAGCCCCGCCTCCCGGGCCGCCAACATAAAGGACTGCAGAAACATCCCGTAGTCGAGCCAGCTGCCCTGCTCCATGTCACGATCAATGGTAAAAAAAAGTCCCACAGGCGCACCAAAAAACTGATAGTTCTGCACGCGGTAGCCTTGCACTGATGCCACGTCCTGCCGATCTACCCCGAGCAGCCCATACAGACCAAAGCCCGTCTGCCGACGCCGACCGATATAGGGTTCGCGCCAGGCCCGGGGGTAATAGTGATATTCGTAGGCGCCCTCATCCCCATTGAGGAAGCGCGCCGAGCAGGCTTCAGTGATCGCCGCCTTGCGTTCGCCGCGCACGACATAAACATGCCAGGGCTGAATATTGGAGCCTGATGGTGCACGTGCGGCAACGTTCAGTAAGGATGCAACCTGCTCGTCGGAGACGGTCTTGTCACTGAGGAATGCCCGGATACTTTGCCGGCCGGTAATAGCATCGGATACCCGCACATTAACGGCTCACGCGCACTGCTTGGCGAGCCAGGTATGTGCCCGGCCGCCCTGAGGTGCGCCAATCATGTCACTGAGCAGCGCCACGGCGTCCAGTAGCTTGGGCATATCGACCCCCGTGTCATAGCCCATCGACTCGCACAACATGACCACGTCCTCCGTGGCAACATTGCCTTTTGCGCCCGGCGCAAAGGGACATCCGCCCAGGCCACCGGCCGATGAGTCGAACTGTCGGACCCCCGCCAATAAAGCTGCGTATACATTGGCGAGCCCCATGGCGCGGGTGTCATGGAAGTGGCAGCCTAGGTGCTCGGGACCATAACGATCGACCAGCCGGGTCATCATGGACTGCACGGCTGCAGGGTTTGCAGCGCCAATGGTGTCTGCTATCACCAACCGAGCCGGCTTATGCTGCATGAGCCGCTCAGCCTGCTCGAGCACCAGCGCCTCAGCCACAGCGCCCTCGTAGGGACACTCGAAGGCCGTCGCAAGATAGACATGGATCGCCACGCCTTCGGCGGCCGCGCGATCGAGGATTTCCTCACCCATCGCAAAGGTGTCCTCAAGCCCCTTGCGGATATTGTTCTGATTCATCTGTTCGGTGGCCGCGAGCGCAATCGCATGAGAGGTAATGCCGGCGCGCACCGCCAGTTCGTAGCCCTTCATATTGGGCACCAGCGCGCTGTAGGCCAACGACGCCTCCGGTAAATTGGCAGCAATTTCGTCAGTACCCGCCATCTGCGGTACCGCCTTGGGTGAGACAAAAGAGCCGATCTCCAGTTCCGGCACGCCGGTTTGCGCCAGCGCCCTCAGCAGGGAAATGCGCTGCTCGACCGTCAAATGTTTGGGCTGTGCCTGTAAACCGTCGCGTGCCGCGACCTCTTTGATGACAACTCTCTCGCTCATAATGGTCTCCCTGAGGCGCACCCGTATGGACCTGCTGCACCTGCAACCCTGTCTGTTTGAAGCCTGTGCGCCATGCCCCGCATTATACGCCGCACCCCGACATTCTGTACGAAATCGATCAGATCACGCATGATGCGCCCCAGCGTGATCGCATATTCTGGGAGACACACCTCATGTCGGAACGAAAAGCACTGGAACGGATCGATGCCGGCATGGGTAAAACACCGGCATTGATTGTGGTCGATGTCGTTAAGGGTTTCACTGATCCTGCCTGCCCGCTTGGTGCAGAAGCCGAAGAGGTTGTCGCCGCCAACGCCGCATTAATGGATGCCTTTCACGCCGCCGGGCTCCCGGTGGTGCTTACGACGGTCATATACCGGAGTGATGAGGAAGCCACCGTTTTCCGGGCTAGGGTCCCTGCGCTTAACCTTCTCACACCCGACTCCGATTGGGTGAAATTTGATCCGAGGTTACCCATTCACGACACCGATTTACAGCTGGAGAAGCGCCATGCGAGTAGTTTTCATGGCACAGATCTAGACGACTGGCTTAAAGCGCGAAACGTGGATTCTGTGGTGGTGACGGGACTCACCACCAGTGGCTGTGTGCGCGCCACCGCGGTAGACGGCCTGCAAAACAATTACAAAGTCTTGGTGCCGCGGGAAGCCTGCGGTGATCGTGACCCCGAAGCCCACGAAGCCAACCTCTATGACATGAACGCCAAATACGCCGATGTCGTGTCACTGGCAACAGTGCTGAATTTACTCCCCCACTGAGTGGCCTGGCTGCGCGGTGAACGCCGCTTGTTGCTCAGGCGTCGCCTCGAGCTGATAGCGCGCCTTCCACTCGTCGTAGGGCATACCGTAGATGATCTCGCGCGCCGCCTCTTTGTCGAGGGCAACGCCGATCTCGCTGGATGCCTCCGCGTACCACTTGGACAAACAATTACGGCAGAATCCCGCCAGGTTCATCAAATCAATATTCTGAACGTCCTTGCGGCTATCGAGATGCTGCACCAAGCGTCGAAATACAGCCGCCTCAATCGCACCCTGATCCGCACCAGAGGAACCGTGTTTTGGGGAATCGTCAGTCATTGCCTCTCTCCTGAGATCATTGGCTTACACTAGGCGTCGGTTCTGGCGGCGGCGTTGGGGTGTCTCCCGCAAGCAGTTCAGTGATGACCGCCCCCTGACCCGGGTACCGCCACTCACCCTCGGGAACGTGCTCCGGCCGCCACCACCCGACTTCTTTTATTTCGAGAGGCCGCAGTATGTGCGGCTTTGCCCCGGGATCGGCGTGGCATTGGAATAAATGGAATCCATTATCGAATACGGTGGCCAACTGCGCCGCCACCACTGTCATCCCGGTCTCCTCGAATACCTCTCGTTCGGCCCCACAATGTGCGCTTTCATCCTTCGCTACGCTGCCACCGGGTAAGGCAAGCTGGCCGCGCCAGTCCCGAACCAATAATGTCCCGGCATCACCCTGTATCAGACAGCCGGCACTGACAGCGGCAATAAACCGGGCCTGATCAGAGCAGGGGGGGGAGCCCTCCCCACATCCTACAAGGCCCGCTAAAAGGCCGGCGGCCACACTACGATTCATAGACCCACTCAGCGGCCTCATTACCCACCGCCACTCGAAGCTCATCCAGCAGGGCATCGCTGGGGTGCACCTGCCACGCGCCGCCAAGACGGATTGCAACCGAGCCTTTGGGTTGCATGTATTCCATCACCACGGGGCATTGACCTCCCACTGCCGGACGCAGGGTATTGGCCAACAGCTTGCTAAATGCCTCATCGACCATATGGCTCGGCACCCTAAGGCGCAGCTGTGAAACTCTGGCCTTTCTGGCCTCCTCCAGAGAGCGCGCGGTTTTGGTCCGCATAGCCAAGCCTCCATTGAAGTCATCGACCTGCAGGCGGCCCTCCAACAGCACAATTCGATCTTTTTGCAGGAGATCACGGTGCTCGGTGAACACATCGTTGTACACCGTGGCCTCGATCTGTCCCGAGCCATCATCCAGCGTCAGTACCGCCATGGGACCACGTTGGGTTTTGATCGTTCTCATGTCGAGTATCAGGCCAGCCACCACCGCCTGATTATTGGCCTGAAGCTCACGAATACGCCGTGGGGCAAATTTACGCACCTCGGCCTCGTATGCCTCCATCGGGTGCCCACTCAGGAAGCTACCCAGACTCTCTTTTTCTGCGTTGAGGAGCTCGGTGAGCGTCCATGGCCGCGAGTGTCGGTATTCTCGGTACGGATCATCTGCAGAATCACCCGCTGCAATCACTTCGCCAAAAAGATCCTGCATACCGGCCGCGGTGTTATTCGCCACCTGCTCAGCAGCGCGAATGGCGTCGTCGAGGGACGCGAGGAGAATCCAGCGTTCGACCCCCAGCTCATCCAGCGCGCCACTTTTAACCAGCGCCTCAAGGGCTCGCCGATTTACTTTCCGCGGGTCAGTGCGGGCACACAGGTCAAACAAGCTGGTAAATGACCCGTTCTCTCGAGCAGCGATAATGTTGCTGATTGGGCCCGCACCCAGCCCTTTGATGGCACCTAGACCGTAGCGAATTTTCCCCTCGGGGGTCACGGAAAACGCATACAACCCTTCCTGTATTGAGGGAGGCAAAACTTGCAGGCCCATGCGGCGGGCTTCGTCACGGAAAGTAAGCAGTTTGTCGGTGTTATCGATATCCGAGCTCATCACCGCCGCCATAAACTCCGCTGGGTGGTGTGTCTTCAGCCAGGCAGTCTGGTAGGAGACCAGCGCATAAGCCGCAGAGTGTGATTTGTTAAATCCGTAACCGGCGAACTTTTCCACCAGGTCGAAGATTTTCATAGCCAGTGTGGGGTCAATGCCCTTTTTGGCTGCGCCCTCCTCAAAAACGCTGCGCTGTTGGGCCATCTCCTCTGGCTTCTTCTTGCCCATGGCGCGGCGCAGAAGATCGGCACCCCCCAGGGTATATCCTGCCAACACCTGGGCAATCTGCATGACCTGTTCCTGGTACAAAATGATGCCGTAGGTGGGTTCGAGAATGGGCTTCAGCCATTCGTGCTGATACACCGCATCGGGGAAGGCGATGGGTTCCCGACCGTGCTTGCGGTTAATGAAGTTTTCGACCATCCCCGATTGCAGTGGGCCCGGTCTGAAAAGCGCAACCAGTGCAATGATGTCTTCAAAACAATCCGGCCGCAGATTCTTGATTAGCTCCTTCATGCCGCGACTCTCGAGCTGAAACACCGCGGTGGTATCTCCTGCCTGTAGCAAGCGGAAAACCTCGGGATCGTCGAGGGGAATGCGGTCTATATCGAGGGAACCTGCGCCGCGGGAGTCCACCATCTCGATTGCCCACTGAATGATGGTAAGGGTTCTCAAGCCCAGAAAATCGAACTTGACGAGACCTGCCTCCTCCACGTCGTTCTTGTCGTACTGGGTGACCAGACCGCCACCTTCCTCGTCGCAATACACCGGGGAGAAATCGGTCAGTTCAGAGGGCGCAATCACGACGCCGCCGGCATGTTTACCCGCGTTCCGCGTCAGCCCTTCAAGCTGCACGGCCATATCCCAAATCTCCTGCGCCGAGCTGTCCTCTTCAAGCAACTGCACCAGTTGCTCTTCCTGTTCCAGCGCCTTGGCCAACGTCATACCGACTTCGAAGGGGATTAGCTTGGACATGCGGTCTGCCAGACCGTAGGGCTTACCCTGCACTCTCGCCACGTCACGCACGACCGCTTTGGCCGCCATGGTGCCGAAAGTAATAATTTGCGACACCGACTGACGACCATAGGTCTGTGCCACGTAATCGATAACCTCGTCGCGACGCTCCATACAGAAATCCACGTCAAAGTCCGGCATCGACACCCGATCGGGATTCAGAAACCGCTCGAAAAGAAGATCGTAAGCGATAGGGTCGAGATCGGTGATGCCCAGAGCATAAGCCACCAGTGATCCCGCGCCTGAGCCGCGACCCGGACCGACCGGGATTTCATGCTCCTTGGCCCATCGGATGAAATCCATCACCACCAGGAAATAGCCCGGAAATCCCATTTGGTTGATGGTCGCCAGTTCAAAATCGAGCCTTTCCCGGTAGGGATCCAGTTCCGCCGGCGTCCGCTGGGGGAATCGGCGGATCAAACCTTCGTGAGAGACTCGACTGAGGAACTGTTCAATCGTTTCCCCTTCAGGGACGGGAAAATTCGGTAAAAAAGGCTGCCCCAGCGTCATCGAGACAGAACAACGCCGCGCTATTTCAATGGTGTTTTCAATCGCCTCGGGAATATCTTCGAACAGCGACATCATTTCCTCGGCGGAGCGCAAATATTGCTGATCCGAGTAGGCGCGGAGCCGCCGGGGATCATCCAGTGTGCGTCCATCACCGATACAAACCCGGGCCTCGTGGGCCTCGAACTCCTCAGCCTGCATGAAGCGCACGTCATTGGTGGCCACCACGGGACAGTCATATTCTCCCGCCAGTGCTACTACGGCGTGCAGGTAATCCTCCTCGTCTGCGCGCCCCGTGCGCTGGATCTCGAGGTAAAACCGCGTTGGAAACCACTCGCACCAGCGTGCGAGTGCGGCGCGAGCATCACCCTCTCGCCCGTGTAACAAGGCCTGACCAATGTCACCTTGACGCCCCCCGGACAAGGCAATGAGACCGGTGGCGTGGTCGCGCAACCAGTCCAGCCGCACTCTGGGCCGCCCCAGATATTGGCCCTGCTGATAAGCGCGCGACAGCAACAGCATCAGGTTGCGATAGCCGGTGTCGTTCTGCGCGAGCAAACACAGCTCGTGGTGCCGATCCTCGTCAATAGGGTCAACGACGTGCAAATCGGCGCCAATAATTAACTTGATGCCGAGTTCCGAAGCCGCTTTGTAGGCCTTTACCAAACCGAAAAAATTGTGATGATCCGTGATTGCAACGGCAGGCATACCCAGCTCGGCCACCCGCGCCATCATGGGCTTTATTCGCAACAGCCCGTCGATGAGTGAATATTCGGTATGTAGTCGGAGGTGAACGAAAGTGCTCATGAGCTCACGCTATCCCACCTCGGGGTCTACCAGCAAGCGCTTCACCGGGCCAAAGCTGCGACGATGAATAGGTGACACCCCCAGTGCGTTGAGCGCGGTCAGATGCGCCTTGGTGGGATATCCCTTGTGAGCCGCCAGACCATAGCCCGGATAACGGCTGTCCAGTGCAACCATCTCTTGGTCACGGGCGACTTTGGCGAGAATCGACGCGGCGCTGATAGCAGGTTCTGTCAAATCTCCTTTGACGATTGCCCGCGCCTCGTAAGGCCATTGCGGTAACCGATTTCCATCCACCAATACCAGAGAGGGTTGGATCGACAATGCCTCCACCGCACGCCGCATTGCCAATAGCGACGCCTGCAGGATATTAAGCTCATCTATCTCTGCGACCGTACTTCGTCCCAGCGCCCAGGATCTCGCTTCCTCGCGAATAGTCTCAGACAGCGCGCGCCGTTTTGCTTCAGATAACGCCTTGGAATCTGTCAGGCCGGGCAGTGGGTAATCAGGCAGGATTACTGCCGCGGCGATCACATCCCCCGCCAGCGGGCCACGCCCCACCTCATCTACGCCCGCGATCACATGTCCCGCCGTGTGCCCAAACAAATCCGCCGTCTGCATCACGCCGCTATCATGGGCTGCAACGCCGCGATGGTACGCTCGGCAAATTGACCGCCGATCTGATCTGCAAGGGCTGCAAAGGTCTCTATCTGCTGGTCTGCCTCGGCGCCCAGAATACGCATCATCGCGCCGGCAAGCTTGTCCGCAGTCGCCTCGCCTTGCAGATACTCGGGTACTACTGCGCGCCCCGCCAAAATATTGGGGAGCCCCACATGAGGCGTTTTGACCATGCGGGAGAGGATGGACCAGGAAACGGGTGCCATGCGATAGGCGATGACCATCGGTTTGCGCATCAGCATGGCCTCCAGCGTGGCTGTCCCCGAAGCCAATAACACAGCATCACTGGCAGCCATCACCCCTCTGCCGCTGCCGCTGATCACGGTCACATTGAGTGAGTACGTACTGAGCATCTGACGAATCTGCGCTTCTCGATGGCTATTGGCGGCGGGGATGACAAAAGACAGACTGGCATCGCGCTGCTGCAACTGATGCATGGTCTGGGCGAACACCGGCATCAGGTGGCGCACCTCGGCCTCCCGGCTACCGGGAAGCACCGCCACCAGCGTTTTGTTAACCGGCAGCCCCAACTCGACGCGGAGTTGCTCTGGGGAGGCGAGGTGCTTCAGGTCATCGATCAGCGGATGTCCCACACAGACAGCATCAATGCCCGCTTGTTCATAAACAGCGACCTCGAAGGGCAGCAGGCAGAGCATCTTGTCGACTGATTCGCGGATACCTTTGATGCGGCCCCGGCGCCAGGCCCACACTGAGGGGCTTACCAGATGGGCTGTGGTGATCCCGCCCTCGCGCAGTCGCCGCTCGACGGGCAGGTTAAAGTCGGGGCTATCGATGCCCACAAACAACCCGGGTGCCCAATCCAGCTGCTGGGCAATGAGGTCGCGTCGAATTTTAAGTAGCTCCGGCAACCGCTTTAGCGGTTCCACCAAACCCATCACTGACAACCGGTCTATGGGGTGGCTGGAGGCAAAGCCGGCAGCCTGCATCTCGCTGCCACCGATCCCTCGGGCATCGATACCGGGGCAGGCCTCCCGCCATGCGCTGAGCACCGCACCCGCCAGAATGTCACCGGAGGCTTCTCCCGCGCACATACCCAGACGCAGTGCCGAATCGGTCACTACCGGACAATTCCCCGCTGTGACTGCCTCAGGGAATCCATGAGCATCTGGATGCTGGGGGTGTCTTCCACCATCGTCTGAAGTCGCTCGAGGGCGACTTCCAGCGTCAATCCCTGACGGTATACGATTTTGAATGCGCGACGGAGTGCGGCGATCTCGTCGGCATTAAAACCGCGTCTCCGCAGACCCTCGGTATTAATGGTTTTGGCCACGGCGGGACTGCCGGCAACGGTAACAAAAGCGGGAACATCTTTGCCGATGGAGGTGCCCATACCGCTGAAGCTGTGAGCACCGATTTTGCAAAACTGGTGTACCAGGGTGTAACCAGACAGAATCGCCCAATCCCCCACTTCGACGTGCCCGGCAAGCGCCGTGTTGTTCACAAGAATCGTGTTGTTACCCACAATACTGTCGTGCCCAATATGAACGTAGGCCATGATGAGATTGCGATCACCGATTTGGGTCAGCGACCGATCCTGAATCGTGCCACGATGTATCGTCACATTTTCGCGAATAATATTGTCATCGCCGATATGCAACTCGGTCGGCTCATCCCGATATTTGAGATCGGGCGTGGCCTCACCAACTGTCGAAAACTGATAGATGTGATTGCGCAAACCAATCCGGGTGGGGCCCTTGATGACAACGTGGGACTCAATCACCGAGCCCTCACCTATTTCTACGTCAGGTCCGATCAGCGTCCAGGGGCCAACCCGCACAGAATCGTGAAGACGGGCGCTGGGGTGGATAATGGCAGTGTCGTGAATCACAATTCACCGGTTCGCGCACAAAATTGTGCCGGCAGCCGCCAGCTCGTCCCCAACCCGCGCCTCCACTTCGAACTTCCAGATACCGCGTCGCTCACTCAGTATCTTTGCGTAGAGCATGACCTGATCTCCCGGCACACACGGTCGCTTGAAGCGAAGGTCATCGGCGCCCACAAAGTAATAGATCGAACCGTCGGCGGGGGTTTTATCCATGGTGACAAATCCGAGAATACCCGCTGCTTGCGCCATGGCCTCGAGCAACAAGACCCCGGGAAAGACCGGCATACCGGGAAAGTGACCATCAAAAAAGGGCTCGTTAATCGTGAGGTTTTTGTACGCTTCGATACGCTCCCCCGGGGTCACCGATACGACCCGATCCACCAGCAAAAAGGGATAGCGGTGCGGCAGGCGGCGTCTTATCTCCTCAATGTCGAGTGTCACGCGCTGTCTCCCCCTTTCTTGTCCAATCCTGCTAATTTTTCCAGCTCTGCAATCCGTCTGGCCATATGGTCCAACTGGGTGAAGCGCGAGGCGCTGCGCAACCAAGCGCGCAGTGGCTGGATCGGAGTCCCCGAGGAATAGTGCCCTGCCTCGGTCACCGAGCTGGCTACACGCCCCTGGCCGCCTATATGCACGTCATCCGCAATCGTGAGGTGCCCCGCCATACCGACCTGACCGGCGATGATGCATCTGGCACCAATGTGGGTGCTGCCCGAAATACCGGCCTGCGCGGCAATGGCAGTGCGACTGCCTACGCGGGCGCCATGTCCGATTTGAACCAGATTGTCGATAATTGCACCATC
The DNA here is from genome assembly GCA_002377985.1 of Halieaceae bacterium UBA3479. Lineage (GTDB taxonomy): Bacteria > Pseudomonadota > Gammaproteobacteria > Pseudomonadales > Halieaceae > Luminiphilus. Next base: position 15,724 of record DFQW01000160.1, read on the forward strand.
TTCGACTACGGTATCTTCCAGTGCACCGCGGTCTATTGTCGAATTTGCACCGATCTGCACGTCATTGCCGAGCACCACACTGGCCAGCTGCTCTATCTTGACCCATCCGTCGGGCCCCGGTGCAAAGCCAAAGCCATCAGCACCTATCGTCGCGTTGGGATGAATCATGCACCGCTCACCAATGGTCACGGCATGACAAATCACTGCGCCCGGCTTGACCACCGTATCATTGCCAATGACGGTGTCATGCCCGATGTAAGCCCCGGCGCCAATCCAGACGCGGTCACCCAATGACACACCGGGCTCGACGCAGGCGCCCGCATCGATGGTGACGCCGGTACCCAGCACGACGCCATCGGCGACAAAAGCGCGGCTGTCGACACAGCCACTGGCAAGCGGGTGATTGTCAAAAAGCACTGAGGCTTTGGCGTAGGTGATATAGGGCGCCTCACTTAGCAGTGCATTGCCGGGCCACCGGTCCGACCAATCTGGATGAAGTATGACAGCGCCCGCCAAGGTCTTGTTCAGCTTGGTCAGATGCTTTTTCTCCGAAACAAAACTGAGATCGTGAGCGGTGGCTGATTCAAGCGTGGCGAGGGACCGGATCTCGTAATCCGGATCCCCCTTCAGCTCCAGCTCCAGAGCCGCGGCAAGCGTCCCCAGCGCCGGCATGAGGCGATTACTCCGCGCCCATTTGATTCATTTTGTCTGACACTTTAGCCGTGATGTTGTAACCCAGATCAGCGTGGATAACCGCCTGTTGCTGCAGCAGCAGGCCGATTTGTTCTGTCTCAATAATCTGACGCAGGACTTCCTGAGCCTGCGGCGCCAGCTCCTGCATTACGCGCTGCGCGTTCTGCGTTTGCAGCGCCTGCAATTTCTTGGCGACATACTCAAGATCGGACTGTTTGCTCGCCATTTTCTGGCGCGCCGCCACCTGACCTTCCTCGCTCATGGCCGCCTGGTCGCGCTGGAAATCTTTGACCAATTTATCAAGCTCTGCCCGTAAGGCGTCAAACTGAGCTTTATCTGAGGCAAAGTCTTCGTTGCTCTCGAACTCCTCCAAGCGCTGCTGTGCCACATCAGTCTGCAGTATGGCCTGCTCTAGATTAACAACAGCGATTCGTCCCTGAGCCAGCACCACTGTCGGCAGCACCAACAACAGGCCTGCCAACCAAACTCTTACGTTCATCCAACTATCTCCATATTTTCTTGCCATCAGAAGCCCCGGCCCATGGTGAATTGAAAGACCTCTCTCTCATCAATCGGACTGGCATTCAGCGGCTTCGCCAAACTGAATGTGAGTGGACCAAAACCCGACAACCATGTCACACCGAGACCGACAGAGTAACGCAATTCGCCCGCGTCGATACCAAAACAATTCACCTGATTTTCACGACATTTTGTGTTGAAAACGTTACCCACATCGAAGAAAAACGCCGTGCGCAAGGAACTGCGATCCTTGATAAAGGGCATCGGGAACAACACCTCGGCGCTACCCTCAATGAGCACATTACCCCCAAAAGGGTCAGGTTCGTTGTAAAACTGTTGCACCGGAATCTTTCCAGTCTCTGGGTCAACCACGTAGCCATAGCCGCGTCCGTCCGGTCCACCTATCTCAGTGGGTCGTCCGTTTTCGTCTATCGCCGTCACCGCCGTATTGGCCTGATAAACCGCGGGGGGCGTGCTGCGCGGCCCCAGCGTATTGGTTTCATAGCCGCGTACAGAGCCGAATCCTCCCGCGAAAAAGTGCTCGTAAAACGGCAACTCACTGGTCGCTCCGTAGCCGTCACCGTAGCCCAGCTCACCGCGCAGATGGAGCGTAAACTCGCCAAACAGAGGAAAGTAGATCTCTCCTCGATAGTTCAGTTTATAAAACTCCAGATCCGACAGCGGCACAGCCACCTCCAGCGAGAGCGACTGAGATGCGCCTCGGGTTGCCAACTGGCCCCGGTTCAGGGTCGATTGCAGCCAGCTACCGGTCAGCGTGTAGTTCAGGTATTTATCCCCGTTGAGATCAAGAAAGCCCTCTCCATCCGGGGGTGAGAGCGCTGAAGCGGGAATGGTGTCGATCGGTTGCAATACCTCGGCCGCAGCGTAGCTGCCATTGGGTTGAAGCGTGGTGTAAAACCAGTATTCAATCTCGGGTGCCAACACCGGGCTGGCAGCAATCTCCTGCACCGCGTAGGAGCCGGAGGTAATCTTGGTATCGGTGACCCCGACCGAAAAACCCAGACGCTGTGTTTCGCTAATGGGGTACCCGAAGTTGACGCTGGCACCCACCGTATCCGTGGTGTAGCTGGCAACGTTAATCTTGGACAGATCTGTCTTTCGGTAAAACGTGCTAAACCCGCGACTCACTCCGTCCTCGGTAAAATAGGGGTTGGTGTAGTTCAGGCTGATCACGTCCTGATAGCGTGACGAGTTGAGCGATACGCCGACCCGACGCCCCGTCCCCAGAAAATTGTTCTGCTGCAGGTTCAGCCCGAGAATCAATCCGGCATCCTGTGCATAACCCAGGCTCCCCCCGATGGACCCAAAGGACTGCTCCTCCACGCTAAAATCCACATCTATCAAGTCATCGGACCCCGGAACTTCCGTTGTTTCGACTTTGGCGGTTTTGAAAAAGCCCAGACGCTCCAGACGGATCCGCGATTGTTCAATCGCCGCGGAGGACGCCGGCGCTGATTCCATCTGGCGCATCTCCCGCCGCAAGACTTCATCCATGGTGGTCATATTGCCGGCAAAGTTAATACGTCTTACGTAGGTGCGCTTGCCCGGGTCGATGAAAAACTTCATTGCGACTGTGTTGTTGTCCTCGTCGATCTCCGGCATGCCCGTCACTTTGGCAAAGTTGTATCCCTCGTTACCCAACCGTCGAGTCAAATAGTCCTCTGTCGCTGTTACCAGTTGCTGGGAGTAAACCTGCTCGGGTTGCACGATCAGAAAGCGGTTCAGGTCATCCTCGGGCAATACCAGATCTCCGCTCAGGCCTACTTCGCTGACGGTGAATTTATTGCCCTCGGTCACGTTGGCGGTGATGTAGACCTCTTCCTTATTGGGGGAGACCGCCACTTGGGTCGAATCGATATTGAATTGCAGGTAGCCCCGATCGAGGTAATAAGACGAAAGCGTCTCCAAATCAGAGGTCAATTTTTCCTTGGAGTACTTATTGTCACTGGTAAAAAACGAAAACCACCCACCCGTTTTTAACTCGAACAAATCGATCAGATCTTCATCGGAGAAAATCGTGTTCCCCACGACGTTGATGTGTTTGATCGTGGCAACGGTGCCCTCGTTGACTTCGATCGCAATGGAGACACGATTACGGGGCTCAGCGATGACTTCTGAATCGATACTCGCGTCGTATCGACCCTGCAGCACGTATTGCCGCTGCAACTCAAGCTTCATACCTTCGAGGGTGGAGCGCTGAAACACCTGCCCCACCGCCAGCCCGGCGCCCTTCAACCCATCCAGCAGAGCCTCGGTTTCAATGGCTTTGTTACCGTCTATGGTGATTTCGCTGATGCTGGGCCGCTCGGCCACCACCACCACCAAAACGCCGCCATCCCGCGCGATCGAAATGTCGTCAAAGTTGCCGGTAGCAAAAAGACTCTTGGCAGCGGCCCTGATGCCATAGGTATCGATAGCATCTCCAACACCCACGGGCAGCGCGGCAAATACGCTCCCCGGAGAGATACGCTGCAGACCTTCGACCCGAATGTCCTGAATAACAAACGGCTCGGATTGCGCCCAAGCCGTCTGCCATAACCCCGTGAGGGTCAGGACGGTCGTCAAGGACCAAAGCAAACGGCGAAGCGTGATCAAAGCGTATCTCAACAAATTTGGGTGGTGAGGGCCAACGGCAATTCCGCGCCGAAGGTCTGCAATTGCCATGGCGCCGCGGAAGGATACAGCATGGCTATACCCAGTGTCTTTGTCGAATGACCGGTCATCACAGGCAATCAGAACTTAGAGACATCATTATACAGTGCGAAAACCATGATGCTGAGGACCAGTACCAACCCCATTTGATACCCCACCAGCTGCACGCGCTCAGGCAAGGGTTTTCCGATCAATGCCTCGAAAAAATAGAACACCAAATGCCCGCCATCGAGCACTGGTATCGGCAACAAGTTGAGCGCGCCCAGCGAGACGCTGAGCAAGGCCACAAAACCTAACCACGCAACCCAGCCGGCCTCTGCTGTGGATGCAGCGACCTGTGCAATCGTCAGGGGGCCCGAGAGGTTGGCCGGCGAAATCAGGCCCTGCAGCATTCGAGAGACAGAAGTGAAGGTAAATCCGAGAAGGTCTCCGGTACGTTCAACCGCGGCCCACATCGCTTCCAGCGGGCCGCGCTCAAACCGACGTTGCTGCGACTCGGGAATCTCTGGCAA
>DFQW01000160.1:20501-28720 GCA_002377985.1 Halieaceae bacterium UBA3479
TCTCGTTCAACGGTAACACGCGTGGGTATGTCTGGCCGGGCGCGTACGTGTTGCACCCAATCCATCCACAGGATCATTGGCTGGCCATCGGCCTCGACAATGACATCGTCCACTTTAAAGCCCGCATCGATGGCCGCACCCCCCTCGCTAAGGGCACCTACCCTGGGAATAACCGGTGGCATTTTGATCGACACCCCAAAAGCTTCGAGCAGGTTGGGCTGTTCCTGACCCTTGAGCCATTGCACGATTTCTACCGACGACTCCCGAACAGCGTCCGATTCAGGCCACTTCACCGATACGCTAAGTTCGCCCGAATCACCCAATCGTTCCAGGAGTGCAAAGTTCACTGCCGAGACCGTCGGCGTCGCGCGACCATCTATCGCCACAATTTCGTAGCCTGACTCGAGTCCGGCAGTGTCTGCAAGGCTGTCCGGTTCAACAACATCAACCAGCGGCACCAGACCGGCCTCGCCCCTGAAAAACAGTCCCCACAATACCAGCACCGCCAGCAAAAAATTTGCCAGCGGGCCCGCTGCGGCGATCGCCATCCGGCTCCGCACCGGCTGTCGATTAAAAGCTCGAGGCAGATCAGCCTCATCCAGGTCGCCCTCGCGCTCATCAGCCATCCGCACGTAGCCCCCCAAGGGAAGCACCGCAACAACGTACTCTGTGCCATCCCGCCCACGCCAGCTCAGCAGGGGCCTACCGAAACCAACAGAGAAACGCAGCACTTTGACGCCACAGCGTCGGGCAACAACAAAATGGCCATATTCGTGAACCGTCACGACGATCCCGAAGGTCGCCAACGCAATCAAGAGAGTTTGGAGGGTTTCCAGCATAAAGTTCCGCTCACGAAAATGTCTGGGGAGAGGCCATTAGGGTAACGCACTTGTTTGCCGCCTCCCGGGCATCTGCATCCAATCGTTGGACCGCGTCCAACGTATCGGGTTCCACCAAACTGACCGTCTGCAACACAGACTCGATCACCCGGTCGATATCGGTAAAACGAATATCTCCCGCCAGAAACGCGGCAACTGCAACCTCATTGGCGCCACTGAAGACACACATACCGCCGGGCTGGGTAATCGCCCACTGAGCCAGAGCGAGACAGGGAAACGCCTCGAGGTCGGGCGCTTCAAATTCCAGTTTTCCCGTGGCAACAATATCCAAGGCTGCTACGCCAGCGTCGATGCGATCAGGCCAAGCCAAACAATACGCGATGGGCGTTCGCATATCGGGCTGACCCATTTGAGCGAGAACAGAGCCGTCGCGATAGCGGATCATCGAGTGGACGATGCTCTGGGGGTGAATCACTATCTCAATCTGATCCGGATGCCGGTCGAACAACCAGCAAGCCTCGGCCAATTCCAAGCCTTTATTTGCCAGCGTTGCGGAATCTACTGAGATCTTCTGTCCCATAGACCAGTTGGGATGGGCGCAAGCTTCTGCAGGCGTTACTTGATCCAGCGCGGCCCGAGATCGTCCCCGAAAAGGGCCTCCGGATGCGGTCAGAACGATTCTCTCGACATTAGTCATATCCGGCCGACCATCGCTCATAATGGGTAAGCATTGGTGCATCGCATTGTGCTCGCTGTCTACCGGCAGTAACGTGGCGCCCCCCGAGCGCACCGTCTCCATAAACAAGCCACCTGCACTAACCAATGCCTCCTTGTTGGCGAGCAATATGTGTTTACCCGCTCTTGCGGCACTCAGGGCCGAGCGTAAACCGGCAAAACCGACGATGCCTGCGACCACGCTATGAATGGCCGGTTCCGCCACTAACTCATCGAGCGAATCAGATCCCGACAACACACTCGTAGGGATATCGTGCAATCTTTCATCGAGAGCCGCTGCCGCATCGGGGTGAGTCATGACCGCATATCGGGGGGCGTGCTGACGGCACAGGGCCTCCATATCATCCACCGAGCGATGGGCGGCGAGCACCGTGGCCTGATACCGATCAGGGTGTCTTGCAATAACATCGAGCGTGGAGCGCCCGATGGAGCCGGTGGCGCCCAATACCGCAACCTGCCTCATCGCTCAGTACCCCACTAACAACAGACCCAGCGCGAAAACAGGTGCGGCACCGCAGATGCTGTCCAGTCGATCAAGGAGGCCCCCGTGACCCGGGAGCAAAGAGCCGGAATCCTTTAGGCCAACCTGCCGTTTTAACAGGCTCACCGTGAGATCCCCCACCACCGACGCGCCCGCCGTGGCGAGACCCAATGCCAGCAACGAGACCAAACTCAAGTGCATGTGGGAGATAGGCAGGTTCCACCAAACCAGCGCTGTCAACAGCGCGACACAAACCAAGCCTCCCCAAAATCCCTCCCAGGTTTTGCCGGGGCTGATAGCTTGCGCCAGCAGATGTTGACCATATCGGCGCCCTACAAAGTAAGCGCCAATGTCTGCCGCGGCGATAGTCAGGATCATCACAAACAGGACCAGCGGCCCAAAATCCAAGCGCAAACAAAACACAACTGCGAGCCAGGTTGCGCTCAATATCAACCACCCCATCAGACCCCTGATCCAGGGTCGCCCCCAGAGCCAGCCGCCCCCGGGGTAGTATTTTAAACCCACTAACATGGTGGACCAGAGAAATGCACTGCCCGCGAGCAAGGGTTGACCGGCGCTCAGGGGACCGCTAGCAGCGAGGTCGAGCTTGGTCCAGAGAAACGCGCAGGTCAGGGATACCGACGCGGCAAAAGCCAGTCGACCCATGGAGGAACGAATCACGACCAGATTCCCCCATTCCCAGGCGCCAGCCGAGGCGACTGCAGCAAAAATGATTGCCTGAACAGGGAAAGGCGCCAGCAGCAAGGTAGCCAGAAAGGCCGCTGCCAAAACGAGAGCCGTCATCACACGCTGCCGGAGCATCGAGGACACCTGAGGCATCAATCAGTAACCGGTGACCAGCGGTCGCACACCAAAACGACGCTCTCGCACCGCATAATCTGCGAGTGCCAAATCCAGTACCGATGCATCAAAGTCGGGCCACAGCACCTCGGTAAACCAGAACTCGGCATAGGCAAATTGCCAAAGAAGAAAATTTGAGACCCGTGTCTCGCCCGCCGTCCGAATACACAAATCGGGATCGGGCAGCGCTGCAGTGGATAAGAGCGAGGAAATCAATGCTTCATCAATCTCCTCATCGACCAGCTTTCCTGTTTTGACGTCGCGGGCAATCGACCTGACCACCTGGGTCATATCCCAGCGACCTCCATAATCGAGCGCCAAGGTCAGGGTTGCCCGATCTCCCGACGCGGTGGCGGCCTCAGCATCCGCAATAAGGCGTTGCAGTCGCGGACTGAAACGGTCGCGGCGCCCGATGACCCGCAGTTGCACACCGTCAGACTGCAGCTTGGCAACCTCATTGCGAAGATAACGCGACAAGAGCGCCAGCAGTGCGCGCACCTCAGCTCTGGGTCTTCCCCAATTTTCACTGGAGAAGGCGAACAATGTCAGATAACGAATGCCCCGCGCCTCACAGGCCTCAACAATATCCCGGACAACCTCAGCGCCAGCACGATGCCCGGCAATGCCCGGAAATCCCTCTCGGCGCGCCCAGCGGTTGTTGCCATCCATAATGATGGCAAGGTGCCGGGGGACCGTTCGGAGCTGGATATCTGAAGCTTTCACTGGAGTTCCTGCGGCAACTTATATCTTAGATCGCCATAAGGTCGGTTTCTTTATCCGCCAATGCCGACTCGACCTTTGCCACATAGCTGTCCGTCAGTTTTTGTACGGCTTCCTGAGCGCGTCGCTCCTCATCCTCGGAAATTTCTTTTTCTTTAAGTAAATCCTTGAGCATCCCCAGCGCATCCCGCCGCGCGTTGCGAACGGATACCCGGGCAGACTCGGCCTCGGCACGAGCCTGCTTGATGTAACCCTTGCGGGTCTCTTCGGTAAGCACCGGCATAGGGATCCGAATAACCTCCCCGGCGGTCGCGGGGTTTAGCCCCAAATCAGATTTCATAATGGCACGTTCAATAGCCGGGGTAATGGACTTGTCAAATGCAACAACGCTCAGCGTGCGAGCATCCTCGATGTTTACATTGGCCAGTTGCTTGAGAGGCGTCTCGGTGCCGTAATATTCCAACCGGATACTGTCGAGCAAGCTCGGATGAGCGCGTCCGGTGCGAATCTTGTTGAAATTGTGCGCGAGGGCCTCAAGCGACTTGTCCATGCGCTCTTGTGTTTCCTGTTTGATGTCTTCAATCATCGTGTTTGTCTCTTGTTAGAGTCCCCTTCGAAGGGGTCACGCCTGAATCAGGGTGCCTTCGTCTCCACCGCGTACGATACTGAGCAGTGCCCCACGCTGTGCCATATTGAAAACTCTGACGGGCATATCGTGATCTCGCACCAGACAGATTGCCGTCAGGTCCATCACCCCCAACTTCTTGTTCAGCACGTCGTCGTAGGTCAGCACGTCGTACTTTACGGCATCAGGATTTTTTACCGGATCGGCACTGTATACACCATCCACCTTCGTCGCCTTCAGCACAATATCTGCTTTGACTTCTATACCCCGGAGGCAGGCAGAGGAATCGGTCGTGAAAAATGGGTTACCTGTGCCCGCCGCAAAAATAACGACGTCACCATTGGAAAGCGCACGGATGGCCTTTCGTCGGTCATAATGTTCAACGACGCCGCTCATCGGAATGGAAGACATCGCCTGGGTCGCAATATTGGATCGCTCCAGGGCGTCACGCAGAGCCAGCGCGTTCATGACTGTCGCGAGCATGCCCATATGATCGCCCGTGACCCGGTCAAGACCCGCTGCGTTAAGTGCTGCACCCCGGAACAGGTTTCCACCGCCGACAACCAGCCCAACCTGAACACCGATTCCCACTAGCTGGCCAATTTCGAGGGCTAAGTGGTCAAGGACACGAGGATCGATACCAAAGGCCTCTTGGCCGGTCAACGCCTCTCCGCTCAATTTCAGCAGAATCCGTTTATATACCTTATCTGCGGCCATTGTGTGCGTCCTCTCGGAATCCCGTCACTTCGATATGCTACTCATCCACCAACGTCTTATCACAGAGAAACCTTGGTGATACTTAACATCGTGGCGATTTCAACTACACGTTTATCATCCGTTACCTAGCTGCGCCGCAACCTCTGCTGCGAAATCGACTTTCTCCACCTCGATGCCTTCACCGACCTCAAAACGGGTAAAGCTCAGGACTTCTGCACCGGCAGTAGAGACCAGCTTGCCAACGGTCTGGTCTGGATCTTTGACAAAAGCCTGCTCAGTCAGACTGTTCTCCGCGAGAAATTTGCGCACCCGCCCATCAACCATCTTGTCCACGATCTCGGCGGGCTTGCCCGAATCAGCCGCCTGAGCAACATAAATCTCGCGTTCTTTGGCAACTACTTCCTCAGGCATGTCAGCAGGTGAGACCACCTGCGGGTTAACTGCCGCCACATGCATGGCCACGTCGCGGGCCAGCTCCTCGGACCCCCCCTTGAGTGACACCAAAACGGCAATACGGTTATTGCCGTGCACATAGCCGCCAATCACGCCACCCTCGACCGAGTGCGCGACGACCCGTCTGACACTGATATTTTCACCGATTTTCTGCACCAGGGCCTGCCGCGCTTCCTCGATGTCGTCAGCAGCAAGCGCCTCGATCTCGGTAATCCGTTGTGAAAACGCTTTGTCTATGACAGCGCCAACAAAGCCAAGGAAATTCTCGTCCCGGGCCACAAAGTCGGTTTCACTGTTTACCTCGATCATGGTCGCAAACGCGCCGTCCTCGGCCGTCTTGATCGCCACAACGCCATCAGCTGCAGTCCTGCCCGCCTTCTTGGCCGCCTTCATTCCGCTTGACTTGCGAAGCGCTTCGATCGCTGCCTCGACGTCACCATTTGCCTCTGCCAAGGCCTTTTTGCACTCCAAAAGGCCTAGCCCCGTCCGTTCGCGCAGTTCCTTTACCAATGCAGCAGACATGATTTCACCTCTTTAATCTCCCCGCAGGGACAGATAATGGGTTGAATCGAGGGTCAAGCGACCCTCGAGATGCTTTCTCTCCGTGCGGCCTAACGGATCAGGATGCCGGGGCAGCCTCATCAGCGGCTGCCTCCGCACCGTGCTCCGGAGCCGCTTCTTGCGCAGGGGCACTGACCGCTTCTGCGGCATCCTCAGCTGCGGCTGCCGGCTCGGGTTCCGACACTTCGACAAACTCGCTGGCGGCAACCATCTCTCCCGCCTGGGTTTTCCCGGCAATAACAGCATCGGCTACCGCAGCCACGTAGAGTTTGATGGCGCGAATCGCGTCATCGTTCCCCGGAATGACGTAATCCACACCATCTGGATTACTGTTGGTGTCGACGATGCCGATCACTGGAATGCCCAATTTGTTGGCCTCAGTCACGGCAATGCGCTCGTGGTCCACGTCGATTACGAACAAGACATCAGGCAAACCTGACATTTCCTTGATACCGCCAATTGAGCGCTCAAGCTTTTCTTTCATGCGCGAACGCATAAGCGCTTCTTTCTTGGTGAGCTTGGCAAAGGTGCCATCACGCTCCTGCTCTTCGAGCTCACGCAGTCTCTTGATTGACGACCGAATGGTCTTGTAGTTGGTCAGCATGCCGCCAAGCCAGCGGTGGCTGACAAAAGGCATGCCGCAGCGGCGAGCGTGCTCTTCGATAATCTTGCCAGCGGCGCGCTTGGTTCCCACGAACATGACCTGATTCTTCTTTTCAGCCAGGCGCTTGACCGTGTTGAGGGCATCGTTGAATGCGGGCACGGTATGCTCGAGGTTAATAATATGGATTTTGTTACGTGCCCCAAAAATGTACTGATCCATCTTGGGGTTCCAGAAACGGGTCTGGTGTCCAAAGTGCGCACCTGCCTGCAGCAAGTCACGCATGCTTACTTGCGTCATAGTCAAACTCTCTGTTTGGGTTAACCTTCCGTCCCTTACCGCGACTCCAACCGGAAACCGGCACCCGGGTTCGCGAAAACAAAGGGACGTGCTATTTGCCCCGCAAAGGGCTCTGTGCTGATACCTTGATCCAGCGGCGCGCTTTATACCACAGCGGCCTTCGCGGGGAAAGCACCCCACAAATACACGGCAGAGTCGGTTACACTGCGCCCGACAAAGCAGACGTCCAAACCGAAAAGCGCCCCGATGAACCCCGTAAAGCCAAAAACCGAATCTGAACTCGAAGGCATGCGGCTAGCGGGCCGGCTTGCGGCCGAAGTGCTGGAGATGATTGCGCCGCAAGTGGCCGTTGGCATGACCACCGGGGAGATAGACCGTATTTGCCATGACTATATCGTCACGGTGCAGAAGGCCATTCCTGCACCCCTAAACTACAAAGGCTTTCCCAAATCTATCTGCACCTCGGTTAACGAGGTGATCTGTCATGGCATTCCGTCGGACAGTAAAAAGCTTCGCAGTGGCGACATTATTAACATCGACGTCACGGTCATTAAGGATGGCTGGCATGGCGATACCAGCATCATGGTGGGGGTGGGAGACGTCGCGCCCCACGCCGAGCGGTTGGTGCGGGTGACCCAGGAATGCCTCTATCAGGCTCTGGCACTGGTAAAGCCCGGCGCGACACTGGGTGATTTGGGCGCGGTAATTCAGCAACACGCCGAGGCCAACTACTACTCGGTAGTCAGAGAATACTGCGGGCACGGTATCGGTCAGGTTTTTCATGAGGAGCCGCAGGTATTGCACTACGGCGCGGCGGGCACCGGGTTGCGTTTGGAGCCGGGCATGACCTTTACCGTGGAACCGATGATCAATGCGGGCAAACGCTATACCAAGCTAAACGCGAGAGATGGTTGGACCGTGACAACCCGAGATGGCCGACTGTCTGCACAGTGGGAACACACCATTGGCGTGACGGAATCGGGTTGCGAAGTTTTCACTCGGAGGCGAGATGAAAGCCTCCCCTTCTAGTCACACCCCCGCTATCGACATTCCTCCACTGCAAAACTTTGTCAACGACTCAGGGTCTAGCGCGCAAGCCACTCGTGCCTTTCTCAGGACTGCCAAGAAAGCTCTGGCAACAGCATTCCAGCCAGAACAGCCAGTAACTCACCTGCTCAGAGAGGCCAGCCGCGTCGTAGACACCGTTTTGATGCACTTATGGACTGAACACCTGGGTGAGTTACCCGACATAGCCCTAATTGCCGTCGGGGGCTACGGCAGGGGGGAACTCTTTCCGCAATCAGATATCGACATCCTGATCCTTTC
>DFQW01000155.1:0-2488 GCA_002377985.1 Halieaceae bacterium UBA3479
AATGTGATTCATGTCGCCAATCAAATAAACCCCTTGGCCGATATAGAAACCATCAACACCGAGCTCGCCTTGGCGGATCTTGAATCTTGTGAAAAACAGCTCGCCAAGGTCATCCGCACCGCCAAGAGTGGAGACAAGGAGGCGATCGCGTTAAAAGTCCTGCTGGAAGACAAGCTCTTGCCACATCTCAATCAGGCGCTACCAGTGCGTGCACTGGATTTCACGGATAATGAACAAAAGGTCGTCAAAGGTCTTCATTTGCTCACCAGCAAACCGACGATGTACATCGCCAACGTCGCCGAGGACGGATTCGAAAACAACCCGCACCTCGACGCGGTCCACGCTCATGCCCTGACAGAAAACGCAGGCGTTGTCGTCATTTGCAACAAGCTGGAATCCGAGATCATCGAGCTGGATGACGAAGAGAAAGTCGATTTTCTCGCTGAAATGGGGATGGAAGAACCTGGACTCAATCGCGTCATTCGCGCCGGGTACGAGCTGTTGAACTTACAAACCTACTTCACGGCTGGCCCCAAAGAGGTCCGCGCATGGACAATCCGGGTGGGAGCCACCGCGCCAGAAGCCGCGGCAGTTATTCATACGGATTTCCAAAAGGGCTTTATTCGCGCGGAAGTGATCGGGTTTGATGACTATGTCGCCCACCGCGGCGAGCAAGGCGCAAAAGACGCGGGTCGATGGCGGCTGGAAGGAAAGGAATACGTTGTGGCAGATGGTGACGTAATCCACTTCCGCTTCAACGTCTAGGAAGGCATCGTTAGCGCTGGTTCAGCGCCTCTGCGATCACCCGCCGGGTATCCTGCGGCTCAATGACTGCATCGATCTCCAGGTAACTGGCCGCCTCCGTCGCACGCCCCTTGGCGTACATCTCTGCCAGTAAGGTATCAAAGAGGGCCTGCCGCGCGGCGTCGTCGGGCGCTTCGGCCAGCTCCTGTTTGAAGCCAAGTTGCACGGCGCCCTCTAAGCCCATCGCGCCAAACTCACCCTGCGGCCAACTCACCGCATAACGTGGCACCTCAAAGGAGCCGCCGGTCATTGCCATGGCACCCAGTCCGTAAGCCCGGCGGAGAAAAACGGCGACGATGGGTTGCGTGAGAGTAGCCCCTGCAATAAAGAGGTCCGACATCAATCGCGGCGCTCCCGCTGCTTCACTGTCGGGTCCCACCATGAAGCCCGGGGTATCGATAAAGGACACAACGGGGAGCTGCCAGCGCTGGGCCAATTGGTAGAGCGCTGTCGCTTTCAGGGCAGACTCGCCGTCGATTGCGCCTCCCAGATGCCGACAATCGCTCGCCAAGACAGCTACGGCTCTCCCCTCCACTCTGGCCAATCCGGATACGATAGCCCGTCCCATGTCGGGTCGCATTTCAATAAACGACCCTTGATCGAAAATCAGATTCAGTATTTTGCGAACGTCGAAGGCATAGCGCCGATTCGTTGGCATCAGCGCTTGCAATCCGTCGGGCTCAGGAGCCTGCCACTGCGTCAGGGGGCCTTGTACGCAAGCTAATATCCTTTTAGCAACAGAGACCGCCTCGGCCTCATCGGCAACGACAATGTCCACCACGCCGTTTTTCCTGTGTACCGAGACTGGCCCGATGTCTTGAGGTTTCCAGCGCCCCAAACCACCGCCCTCGATCATCGCGGGCCCGGCCATGCCGATACAACTCGACGCCGTCGCGATGCGCAGATCAGCGGCACCAAACAGGGCCGCATTGCCCGCAAAACAGTAACCATGATTCACCGCAATGCGTGGCACCACGCCAGCCAAGGCGGCCCAGCGGTGGAAGGTGGGAACATTCAACCCCGCCATCGACACCAAGACATCGGTGTCCCCGGGTCGACCACCGCCGCCCTCGGTGAACATCACAATGGGCAGCTTGTCCTCTTTGGCAAGACCCAGCATTCGATCAATTTTGCGATGATGGAAGTAGCCCTGCGTTCCTGCCAGCACCGTATAGTCATTAATAATCAAGGCGGTTTGGCTCTCGGCACCCGGAAACAACTGTCCATTTACAGCGCCTACGGCGGTAATCACAGCATCAGTTGCAGTATCCGCATAGAGGGCTGCGCCTTCGCGCCGACGCCGTTGCGCTGCGACCGCCAGTTGCCCGTATTCGCGCACAGAGCTGCCATCAGTCAAGTCAACGAGATTTTCTCTGGCGGTGCGCCCGCCTCGCTCGCGCCGCTTGGCCACCGCCTCGGTTCGAGCGGCGTCCATCGTATCAGCCAGCCTCTCTTGAAGACTCTGGTAGGGGTCCTTGGGGTGGTCACTCATTGCTATGTAGGTTCCTGAAAGACCGGGCAGAGTCGCCACGGGCGCCCTATCCCTGCCGGTTGACTTCAATCCCGGAGTTTTGCAGAATCGCGCGCCTCAAAGCTTTCCTTTACGTGGCTACGTAGCTCAGCTGGTTAGAGCACAGCATTCATAATGCTGGGGTCGGTGGTTCAAGTCCACCCGTAGCTACCA
>DFQW01000155.1:2797-4206 GCA_002377985.1 Halieaceae bacterium UBA3479
CCACTTCTCCGCTGTCAGACCTTCAATCATCGGCAACACTCTGCGCCAAGTCACTTGCAGGCGGGACTGAGAACACCAGCAACGCGTTACCCGGTATCCGGCCGCCGAACTGGTATCCGGAGTTAACCAGCACGTGCCCCCGATAGAGCACGGGGCCATCAGACTCAATAGATCCCCCTCGAGCGATATCACCCGATACCGACTCAAACTCGCCAAAGGTATCAAAGTTCCACAGGACTGCTCCGGTAGCGCTGTCATACACGTTCAGATTGCCATCAAAGCTGCCCGCGAAGACCAGCCCGTCGGTGCTGGTGGCCGCTGCAGACATGCCGCGATCACACTCCGGCTTGGGTTTGCCCTCGCAGTCGTCCTTACTGGGCGTGTACCAGATGCGCTCTCCCGACTCGGGATTCAAAGCATGTACGCCCGGAAACTGCTCGCCCTTGAATTTGCCAATAACTGTGGTATCCGCAATGGGCACAAACAGCGACTCGCCATTCGCCGTCATACCCCAGTGCACACCCCCCGTGAAGCCACCGCGACCCACTTTGTTGTGCCACAACACTGCGCCATCGTTGTCGGGATCGAGGGCGTAAACGTCGCCACTTTTTTGACCCACCAGCAGGTAATCGCGATCTGCGCCTG
Organism: Halieaceae bacterium UBA3479; assembly: GCA_002377985.1. GTDB lineage: Bacteria > Pseudomonadota > Gammaproteobacteria > Pseudomonadales > Halieaceae > Luminiphilus. The sequence goes on from DFQW01000155.1 coordinate 3,443, forward strand.
ACCACAGAATGGTCGCCGCACCAATATCCAGATCCGGGCCATCTTCCTCGGGGCAATTGGCTGCCTCGCCTATAAAACAAGCCATATTCCAGGCGTCACCCGCCAGCAATTGCTTGGCCCACATTCGTTTTCCTGTTTTTAAAGAAAATGCCAACACCGCATCACTGGTATCGGCCGCGGGCGATGTGTAGGCCTCTCCCGTCCCCACATACAGCACGCCTCGCTTGGCATCGATAGAGGGACTATTCCACACCGGCGCACCGGCTGGCCCTTTTCGAGGCGCGCCGAAGGGATTCGTTTTACCCGTTTCTACCGCTGGCGCATCGATCACGTGTGTTCGCCAGTCAAGCTCTCCTGAAGCGGCATCCAATGCCACTACGCCGCCCTGAAAGGTGCAACAGGCATAGCCAGGGTCGGCAGCGGTTGCCCACTCTGACGAGGATAGCGGTACGTACAATACCCCTTCATACAACTTGGGGGATCCAGTGATGGTGGCATCTGCATGATCACCCACTGACGTGCGCCATACCAGAGACCCATCGGAAGCATCGATGGCGTGAACCGTGGCATTGAAGTCACCCATGTAGAGCACCGCGCCAGTTCGTCCGGCTATGTAACCCAGAGAGAGACTGCTGCGGACTTCGGCGCCTGCGGAGTAAGTCCAGTGTGCACAACCCGACTCCAGATCGAGGGCATATATATCCCCCGATTGCGATCCCACAAAAATAGTACCGTCATGAACTAGGGGCTGTGAGCGAGCACGC
>DFQW01000194.1 GCA_002377985.1 Halieaceae bacterium UBA3479
AGCCTCGGACAAGCGCTCATTGGAGATTTCTCCACGCATCTGATTTCGGGGCGGCTCGAGTGGGTGTCGGGCAGGCAAAAAATTCGACTTGCGGCCAGTACCACTGACGAGGGCGGCAATATTCAAAAACCCTATGGCAACCCCGCCAATTATCTGTCGATCATCATCAATGATTTTGATCGTGCCGGTGAGGATGCGTTCTCGGTGGGTTATTCCTATGATTTTGGCCAGGTCGGGGCAGGGAAGCTCAGCCTGTTTACCAACGTGGTATGGGGAGATACGCCCGATACAGGGCCTATCGCCAGCCCCGATGCCAGTGAACTGGATCTGACGGTGGACTGGCGCCTCAATCGCGGTTGGTCAGAGAAGGTTTGGGTGAGGCTGCGTGCTGCGTGGGTCAATCAAGACGATGATTTCCCCGGATCAGATGACCTATTTGATTTTCGCATTATCGTGAACTACGACTTCGATTTGCTCTAGGGCTGCGCTCAGGGAGATAGTTCCTGCGCGGTCTCTGCGATACGCTCCCGATCCAACTGATCTCCGGAGGCGGCCCGTGCCTTGGTAAATCGCGCCAATGCAAGATAAACCACGGGCGTTAAATACAACGTAAAGGCGGTGGCTAATCCCATACCGCCGAAGACTACCCAGCCCACTGCAGCGCGGGCCTCTGAGCCCGGTCCCGATGAAAGTATCAGTGGCAATGCACCAAATATGGTAGATACCAGCGTCATCACAATGGGCCGCAGGCGGATGCGCGCGGCTTCCTCTATTGCTTCACGCACCGCGTAACCGCGATCGCGAAGCTGGTCGGCGAACTCCACGAGCAAAATACCGTTTTTTGCGATGAGTCCGATCAGCATCACCAGACCCACCTGAGAATAAATATTTAAAGAGGTGCCTGTGAGGTAGAGCGCGCAAACGGCGGCGGCAAGGCCAAAGGGTACGATCGCCATAATCACCAGCGCTGAGGTGATGCCCTCGAATTGCGCGACCAGCACCAGAAATACAATCAGCAGTGCGAAACCGTAGGTGATCATGGTCTCCCGATTGGTTTCAGCCAACGCCGCCGCCTCACCGCGGGTGATTAGGGTAACGCTATCTGGCAGCGTCTCCTCCGCCAGCGCAAACAGGTCATCGACAGCTTCCTGCATTGCAATGCCAGGATTGATCTCGACGTCCAGCTCAATTGCCCGGCGTTGCTTGCGACGATCGAGCTGGCCCGCGACGCCTTTCTCGTTCAGTTGGACTATGCTGGATAATGGCACGAGCGCACCTGCGCGGGTGCGCACGTAGAGGTTGATCAGGTCATCCGGGTCACGGATTTTGTCCGAGCCCGCCTCCAGAATGATGGGCACGGACTGGTCATCTGCGTTGAGGTCAACAATGCGCCAGCCGTCCACCATGACCCGTAAGGTTTGGGCGACATCTTCCAGAGGAATATCCAGATCGGAGGCGCGCTCACGATCGATTTGCACGGCAAGTTGTGGTTGAGAAGGGTCGTAACTGATGCGGGGCCGACTCACCGAACTCAACCGCTCGCGGATGGCATCAGTGTACTCGCGTGCCGCCGCGTATATCTCGTCGTAGTCGGTGCCCAGTAAAGCCAGCGATAGCCCGCCGCTCGAAGCGCCGCGGAGATTGAGGGAATTGGCGCTGAAGATGCGCGTGGTCATGCCCGGGAGATCGGAAAAGAGGGGTTTGAGCTCGGCGGCAATCTCCTGCTGGCTGCGTGATCGCTCTCCCCAGTCGGCGAGTCGGGCAACCATAAAGACGATATTGGGATCCCACCGGCCAATATTGGAATACAGCGAGGTGATCTCGCCGCGATCCAGAATCGGCACCAGGATGTTTTCCATGCGGTCGGCCTGGCGCTCGGCATAATCGAGCCCAACACCGTCTGGTCCTTGCGCGAATAGCAGCACAGAACCCCGGTCTTCCTGAGGTAATAGCTCCTGATCGAGCGATGCGTAGAGTCCTGAGGCAAGCCCGGCCACGACCACACAGAGCGCGAAGGCGCGGCGGGGTGCATTGAGCGTCACCGCAAGCGACCGGTGGTAAGCCTGAGCCAGTCGAATGCCCCAGGATTCGACGCGTCGTTCTCTGGGCTGGGACGACGCGAGCCGCGCCATGGCAGCGGGCACCAAACTGAGTGCTACGAAGGAAGAAATGGCCACCGCCACCGCAAGCACCAAACCAAATTCCTGAAACAGGCGACCGGCGGTGCCCGGCAAAAAGGCGATGGGCACAAAAACAGCAATCAGTACAGCGGTGGTGGCGATCACCGCGAAAAAGACTTGCCGCGTGCCGGTAACGGCCGCGATACCCGGGCCCGCCCCTTCGGAGCGGCGACGCTGGACACTCTCCAGTACAACGATCGCATCATCAACGATCAGGCCTGCCGCCAGCACCAGCGCCAGCAGCGTCAAAATATTGATCGAGAAACCCAATACCCAGCTCGCGGCAAGGGTGCCGAGCAGCGAGATCGGGATGGCGATAGCGGGTATCAGGGTCAAACGCATTGAACCGGTGAAGAGCCGGATGGTGCTGATCACAATCAGAATAGAGAACAATAGGGTGGTGATGACTTCCCTTACTGAACCTCTGATGAACACCGACTCATCCGAGATAATTTCCAGCTGGAGATCCTGGGAGCGGTTATTGATGTCGGCTATCGCCTCACGAACACCCGCGGCAATTTTGATGGTGTTAGATCCCGCTTGACGAATGATGCCAATGCCGACGACCCGTTCGCCGTTAAGTCTGACAAAGCCTGATGAGTCCGCGGGGGAGAAGGCCACTTTGGCGACATTCCGGATCCGAATTTCGTCTCTGATAATGAGTGCCGCAATATCCTCCTCTTTAGTCACCGCGGCATCCGCTCGAACGAGCAATTGCTGGTCACCGGTACGGAAACTGCCGGCCGGGACGTCTAGGGGTGCGGCTCGCAGCACTGTTGCTACGTCGGCGACGGTTAGTCCATAGCTGGTTAGACGCAGCGGATCGAGAATAATCCTCAGCACCCGTTGCCGGGAACCAAATAACGGCACGTCAGCCACGCCCGGGAGCGAGATAAATCGCGGCACGATGTCCTGCTCGATAATCCGGCTCAGCTCCTCCTCCGAGTGCTGGGCTGACCTCACCGCGATGCGAATGATTTCTTCAGCGCGCTCATCTGCCTTGAATACGGAGAGCTGCTCAACGGCATCAGGTAATTCTCGCTCGATACGACTCACTGCCTCCCGCACATCCGATGCGGCCTGATCCACGTCGATATCAGAGCGAAATTCGATATAAATGCGCGAGCTGTTCTCCTCGCTGGAGGAGTTGATCTCGATTACCCCTGATACGCGGGCTGCTGCCCCCTCCAGCAACCGGGTAACCTCGGCATCCATAGTTTCGGGTGAAGCGCCGGGGAGGACGGCTCTGACAGAGACCACGGGGCGATCGACGTCGGGCAACTCTCGCACCTCAATCGCCATCAAGGCTGCCAAGCCGCCAATCGCCACCAGTAGATTTATGACGAGCACCAGCCAGGGCCGCCTGACGCCCAGTTCAGGGAGCCCCCCCAGCAAGCTTTTCGGTTCAGCCATTACCATGCTCATCTGCGTAGGCGGGCACTGCGGCTTTGAGGCCAGCGTCCAGCTCGGTAGGAGTCAGCTCTTTCAGCGTTGCCCCGGCACGCACTGACTGGATACCCTCCATCACGACCTGCTCGTTTTCGAGCAAATCGCCGTCCACCAAAATAGTGCCCGCCATCCGCTTGACTAGTGAGACGTCGCGACGCACGGCAATGCCCTCATCGGCCACCCAGACATAGGACCCGTCGGCCCCCCATTGCACCGACACATCCGGCACGGACAAAAATTGCCCTCGCGAGGCGTCAACACTGATTTCAAATGCCATACCGGGTCGAAACCGGTCGTCCGTATTGTCGATGGCTGCCCGGGCGATAAAAGCGCGGGAGTTCACATCGATGCGCGAGTCAACCGCAACGATTTCTCCCGATACGGCTTTGTCTGCGGCGTCCCACAGGCGCACATTAACGGGTGTGCCTTGTGTTATACGCTCAACATATACCTCGGGAACCGAGAAGTTGACGAGCAGAACCGCTCTGTCATCCAGCGTCGTGATCAGCGTGTTGGTATCGATGCGGTCCCCCACGTCAATTTCGGTGAGTCCCACTCGGCCGGCAAATGGCGCAGTGATCTGTCTGCGATCGAGGTCTACCCGGGCTTGTTCCAAAGCGATGCGCGCACTATCGACCGCGGCGCGCGCGTCGTCCAATTGGCTTTCGGGGATATTGGCGTCGCGCGCATTGACGGTGGTGTAGCGCTTTACCAGGCGCTCGGCGTCGGCCAGTCGCACGCTTGCTAGCTCCACCGCAAGACGTTCGTCGCGGTCGTCCAGTTGTAGAAGCAGTTCGCCGGCAACCACAAATTGATCGGCGTTGATCTTTACGGCAGTAACGCGACCTGACGTGTCGGAGAACACGTTAACGCTCTGCAACGCGCGCGCGGTGCCTACAGAGGTCAGAGTCTCCGTCAAGTCCATCATCATTGCGGGCTGAGTGACGACAGGAACAGCGGTACCCTGTGCAAAGTTGAATCGGTTGTCGCGGGATGGCTCAGAGCAACTGAGGAGGACGCTCACAAGGGCCAGCGCATAGAAGCGCGAAGGTTTGCCATGTAAAAGCCGAAGAGTCATATGAGGCTTTCTCCATGAGCCGAAATCCGGTTAGCTGGTGGCGGACAATCTGTGGAAATTGTCCAGCCGGAGGTTGTCTCGCTGCACCTGCATTCTACGTCACTTTATCGTTCTCGGATGCAAGTGCCAGCGCTGGCAGACCAGTGCTATTGTGGTGGCAAACCGGGGGCAAAGCCTGACTATTATGCTGCCAACGACAATGAGGAGCCGGATATGTCGGAGTCAATTGAACAAGACGGGGCGGTATCACTGCCTTGCAGAGGGTGTAGGGTGGATTGCCCGGACAGGAAGCGCTGCGAAGGTCGTCCTTGGCGGATCCCGCGGGAGCAAACCGGCGAAGACAAGATAGCCGCTGCAGGCATGTAGATTTAACGCACTCTTTACTCGGGCTCGGTAAAGGCTTGTCGCGAAAAAATACGCCGCACCATAGGTGCAAAGTGTTCCAGTGATCGCGTTGGGTAGGCTGGGTCAAAGGATGGCTGATCCCAGAGTTCGCAGAACCGCAGGCAACTTTCAAAGAAGGGGTGATCCCTATAACGCTCTCTGGCGTTGGGGTCTTGCCCTACGTGGTGCGCGTAATAGGCCATTTGAAACAGTCCGTGGTGAGCCACCACCCAGTGCACTTCCTCTCTCACATAGGGTTTGACGAGAGCCGCTGCGAAGTCGGAGTGGTTCATGGGCGCCAGATCATCGCCGATATCGTGAATCAGCGCCGCCACAATCCATTCCTCGTCAGCGCCGTCGTTCTCTGCCCGGGTTGCCGATTGCAGCGAATGTTGTAGCCGGTCTATTTGATAGCCCGCTAGACCTTCGCTCAGTCGCCTCAGCGCGGCCAGAATACGATCCGGTAAACTCGCGACATGCTCACGCTCGTAACGATCCAGCAGCATATAGTCGGCTTGTGTGCCGTCTTTCATGGCGGTGAATGAAACTGATTCCACTACGCTTTCCCAATACCGTTGCGCGTGATACCAGTGTAGGCTGAATTGGCCGCCGCTGGGAGAAGGATCTCGGTGGACCTTTCTCAATGCGGGTGGTGTAGATGAACAGGAGTGAATGCGATCGATGAATATCGGACTGCTGATAGCGGGGGTATTGGGGGCCAGCGGTGTGGCGGCGGGAGCCTTTGGTGCTCATGCGCTAGAAGGTATGGTGACAGCCGAGCGACTCGCGGTGTGGGAGACCGCGGCTTACTACCACCTCATTCACGCCGTGGCGGTTATGGTGCTTGCGCTACAGTCCCACCCGGCCCTGTGGCGCTTGCCTATTGTCGGTTTTGCCTTGGGCATAGGCCTCTTCTCCTTTTCGCTTTATGCGCTGGTGTTAACGGGCATAACGACTTTTGCCGCAGTTACCCCGGTCGGCGGTTTACTGCTCATTATCAGTTGGCTCTCGGTCGCTTTAAAAGCGCGGCAGCGGCCAGACTGAATCCCCTTCCCAATCAATCCAGATGTGGTGCTGCGTAACGGCGTCGCGCGAGTGGGTTATGGGGCGGAGCGGCCTCTCATTGAGAACGGGGTTGAAAGGGCTCGTCGGGACGAATAAAGAGCCACAACGTGGCGCCGATGAATGCCATGATCGTGCCCGTTGATAACGCCGCGACCCAGCCAAGGTGACCAGCCAAAAAGGGCATCAGCGGCGCAACTACGATGCCGGCTAGATTGCCGCCGGTATTCATCACGCCGCAGGCCGGCGCAGTGTAAGGACCGGCGATATAGGTCTGTGCCGACCAGTAGGCACCCTCTGTCAATTGCGTGCTGGCAAAGCAGAGCGACAGTAGCGCCACCGCGACATAGGGTGAGCTTGCGTAGAGTCCGAGGTAGAGAAAAATACCGGCGCCAACGAGACCCGTGATGGCTGGAATTCGGCAACCCATCCGAGGTCCGAGACGCGCGCAGAGTCTATCGCAGGTGTAGCCGCCGACCGACGCCATCACGGCGCCACATAGCCA
>DFQW01000100.1:0-9937 GCA_002377985.1 Halieaceae bacterium UBA3479
CGGGGGATTTTAAGTCCCCTGTGTCTACCAATTTCACCACCCGGGCAAGGTGGGGATCGAGCGGGCGCGAAGCATAACACGCTACGCGGGGTGCCCAACCCTGTGACGCCCACAATGACGTAATTATCCACACGCTACCGGCAGTTTTGGGTAACATCAATTTTCAAACATTCAAATCATAAGCAGGTGAACTTTGGCAACCGCGCGCGGCGAATTCAGGTCTCGGCTCGGGTTTCTTTTCGCGGCAGCGGGGTCTGCCGTTGGCCTAGGCAATATTTGGGGATTTCCGACTCAGGCTGCCAGCAACGGTGGCGCAGCGTTTCTCATTACCTACCTTGCACTGGCCTTTGTACTTGCCTACCCCGCGCTGATGGCAGAACTCCTTATCGGACGTCATACGCATCAAAATATGGTCACGGCGTTGTCCTCCCTGCCCAAACACCGCTTTTGGCAGCGCCTTGGCGCCCTGACCGGCATAGGCGGCCTGATTACAGCCAGCCTCATACTCAGCTTTTACGGCATCGTATCGGGGTGGATGCTAGGATTTGCCGCTTCTTATCCACTCGATGCCATAGGGCTTTCGTCGCAGAGCGACTGGCTCATTGGATTTGGCAATTCCCGAAACCTACTCCTCATGCTGCTTTTTATGGCGATGACTATGGGTGTTGTTCTGGGCGGCGTAGAAGACGGCATAGAGCGCTGGTCGCGACGACTCATGCCGTTACTCATTGTCACGCTGATCGGGCTGGCACTTTATGTGTTGACCCTCGACGGCGCGCTTACCGGTCTCAAGATCTATCTACTGCCTGACTTCAATAAAATTTTGTCAGGAGAACTATTGCTCGACGCTCTGGGCAGCGCGTTTTTTTCCTTATCACTCGGTGTAGGCACAATGTTGATATACGGGTCTTATCTGAGCGATGAGGAGCACGTACCCACAATTGGAGCGCAAGTAGCGCTCCTGGACGTAGGCATCGCCGTGCTTGCCGGATTTCTCATACTGCCCGCGATGTATGTTGCCGAAGCGCGGGGGGTCACAATTTTTAACGAGGCGGGTGGCTTGCTCTCAGAAGACACGCTAATTTTCAGTGTGCTACCAGCGCTTTTCGAAACAATGGACTCGGCCGGAGCGCTGCTCGCCACCGCTTTCTTTTTGCTCATGAGCATCGCCGCGCTAACTTCGTCAATCTCCATGCTAGAAGTGCCGGTGGCTTATCTCATCGAGCGGCACCGGCTCACGCGCGTTGCTGCCACCTTCCTCGCCGGGGGCGCCATCGCAACGTTTAGCAGCTTGATCGTACTTAATTTTGAGACACTGTTTGGCACGGTCATTACAATATCGACCCGGTACAGCCAGCCCTTACTGGGCGTGCTGCTATGCATCTACGCCGGCTGGCTCTGGCAGAGAAACGCGCTGCTGGCGGAGCTTAAAAAAACGGACGCCTTGGCAGAACATCGCCTCTTCTGGCGCGTGTGGCCGCTCTATGTAAAGTGGCTCTGCCCCCTTATCATCGGCGTCATTCTCACCCAATCTTTTCTCTAGCAAATTATGTCCCGATTTCTTCTTATTTTTATTGGCACACTGGTTGGCCTATTTTCGATAGAAATGCTGAATCCCGTGCAGCAGGCCATCATTCAACCCTTCACCGGGGTGCTTGCGTCCATCAGCACGGCATTGATCTTGCCCTTCGACGACAATGTAATCGCTCAGGGACGCGTCCTGAGAGATGCAGCCTCCGGTTTCGCAGTATCGATCGAATCGGGGTGCAATGGCGTTGAAGCTGCCATCGTCCTGATTGCGGGAGTAGCGGCATTCCCTGCAACACTCAAGCAAAAAGGCATGGCTATCGTGGCGGGATTCTTATTCGTTCAGGCCCTGAATATAGTCCGCATCATTTCTCTCTTTTACCTTGGCCAGTGGAACTACTCCGTGTTCGAGTGGTTCCACCTCTATCTGTGGCCTGTGCTCATTATGCTCGATGTACTGGTGGTATTTGCCATTTACCTGAATTGGCTTGGCAAGAGCGCTCCTGCCGCCGAGGCCCTCTAAATGTTGATGCGGCGGCAAATTGTGCTCACAGTGGCACTGATGCCTATTACTTTTGGGGTTTGGTACGCGGCGGGGTCACTGTTTGCCGGACCAGCAGTATGGCTCTGTGATTTTGTTTTGGCTTATTTATATCCGAGCATTGTCGATACCGCTGGTCTGAACGGGGTAGATCTACAGTTGACCACTCAGTTTGGAGAAGCAGGGGGGAAAATACTGCCGGCCAACGAGGCGGGAAATCAAATTGCCCTCGAAATTAATACCCGGCTGGTTTCCTACTCGATAGCATTTTATGGCGCGCTTCTGATGGCATCCAACGTGCAGGACAGTCTGTACAAGTTTTCAATCGGTCTATTCTGGTTATGGCTCATTATGGCCGTAGGGCTGGCATCGATCGCGGGTAAGGAGCTTTTGCTCTTGGCCGGGGGCCCCTTTCTGAGCACCGCCCTCGTGCCGCCTGCTGACGCAATCGCACTGATCTATCAATTCAACGTGCTCCTGATGCCAACGCTAGCTCCAGTCTTTTTGTGGTGCTGGCAGTTGCAGGGTTCCCCTCTCTGGGAGCAACTCGCTGCCGATATCAGCCGCGCATCCGGTCGGGCAAAGTAGCCGTCTTCAGCGCTCCTCCCTCCAGAGCTGACTGCAAGGCCTTTTCCATCAGGTGTCGCGCCTGACAGGTATAGGCATAAATACTGGCGTGCACGGCAGCATCTTTCCAATTATCCACGGAACAGGCACTGGAATAGCTTTCAAATTCGTTTAGGGAACGAATAAGCTCCGAGAGGTGCCTCGGGCACTCGCAATCAATCACGATCTTTTCTTGTGCAGCGACGCGCAGTGCCTCATCGGAAAACATTCGCGGCCGTGCGGGGATGAGCTCTGACATATTGGCCACCCCTGCTGCGGTTTCCCGCTCTATCTTTGTGCGCCCGATCTCAAAAGCCAATCGCGAAGGTTCAACCGGATAAGACAGCGCTGAATGCCCTGAGCGCTCGAGCTCGGCCAACCATTGTTCATTCGCAAACTGATAAAGAACAATTGCGCGCGCCACCTTCAACCGCTCCACCAGCGCCTCGACCCCGCGTATCTGCTGCAGGGTAAGCGACGGGCAATGCACTACCAGCAGGTCAGCCTCTTCATCTAAATTGAGTTCCTTGAGCGCTAGCTCAATGGGGCTCCTTGCCAACAAGGCCGATACACCTGAAATGCAGCCCTGATGTTGGTCTAGCCACTCACACAGCTCAGGCCCCACAAACACCACCCTCGGCTTTTTTGGAGGTAGGGGTCGCGGGCCATGACCGTCTGTTTGACGCTCGAGCATAACTTCCAGAGTCTTGCGGTCGGAGGCGGCAATCTCTCCAATCCGAACGCCTTCCTGCACGAGGGCCGCTACCAGCTGGAGATGATCCAGGTCGGACTGGGTGTACTGGCGTCGACCCGTGGCGGATTTGTAGCTGGCACCCAGGCCATACCGGCGCTCCCAGACTCTCAAGGTGTCGGATTTCAGGCCCGTCAGCCGCGCCACGGTGCCAATCCCATAGAGAGGCCTCGGTTCCAGTAAGCAGGGTCGGGTCGCGGGCGCATTCATTGGCATGTTCCTGTTCGGGATTTGTCTAGGTTTACGCCGTGCTGTGCGCTTCGGTTCATGTTTTTTTACTCCGTCTAGGTTTTGTTCATGTCAAACCTGAACAAAATCAATAAATCAGCAATCCTCTACCTAGAGACCAACCGTATACGACACAGCAAAGTCTTTTGGGGGAGACAGCGTGCACACAATGGACAGCAGTGAAGAAGCCGATCTCGAACTGATGTTTGCCGAGATTCGGCGCTACCCCCTGCTCACCGCCGAGCAGGAGCAAGAAATTGATAGTCGCAAGTGGACCGCGGTGCACTGCCTGTCCGAAACCATTGCAGACACGCCCGACCTCCGCGCAACCCTGGCCGAGATTCTCAACAGCGCTCTAGACTGCCCGCCAGAAGTAAAAAGATTTCCCAGTCGAGAGCAGCACTTCACATTACGACGCGAACTGGCACCCTACTTTGCCGATGGGGCGCTTGCTGCCATGACCAAACAGTCGGCGGCCTCTCTGACAAAGCGCGCCAGCAGCAAACGTTACCGCGAGATGGTGAAGGCGCTCAGTATTCCTGCCAGTCTTACCGTGGGTATCGCTGTTTTTATGCTGAGAAGAGCAGGAGCACAGTTTCCGGATGCAGTGGCAGACGCAATAGGACATTGGTCCAGACACTGGACTCAGCCTGCTCCTGGACTGGCCTTGGAACGCGATGTGCTCTCTAAAATCCGCAAAGCCTTGCGAGAGTACACCGAGGCGCGCGATGCACTGGTTATGCACAATCTTCGTCTTGTGCACTCCATTGCCGGGCGGAACCGAGGTCGCGGCGTTAGCTATCTTGATCTGGTACAGGAGGGGACCCTGGGTCTGATTCGGGCAGCAGAGAAATTTGAGTTCGAGAAGGGTTATCGCTTTAGTACTTATTGCTTTAACTGGATCACACAGGCTGTCCGGCGCTACGTGGGAGACACAGGCAGTCTGATCCGGCTTCCTACCCATGTGCAAGATCAGGTCAACAAGGTCTATCGCGAACGCGCCATTGAGCAAGCCAAAACAGGGATAGAGCCCGACGCAGAGCAGCTTGCAAAAAAACTGGGCATGGATAAGCAACGCACCAAAGAAATACTGGAGGTGCGCAACCTCGCCATTTCCTTGGACGCTCCCCGCTTTGACGACGACGAAGGCGCGCTGGTCGACACCCTCACAACAGACCAATTCGGCGACACTTCTAGCGACGCCGACCTTGATTCCCTGCACCGGTTTTTAAATGAGGCCGTCGAACAGCTCGAAGCCAATGAACAAGCCGTGGTGGTTGCACGCTGGGGCTTACATCAGGGCCCGCCTTTGTCGCGCTCCGAAATCGCCGATCGACTGGGAGTCAGCAGAGAGTGGGTGCGGCAGCTGGAAAGGTCAGCCCTTAAAAAACTGAAGAACCAGGACGGTATTCAACAAGCCTTTGTCGATTATACGACGGTCGGCACGTCGGCCTAGCTAGCCGCACCTGCGTGATCAGCTCCCTCGACTAACAGGTTAGTCAACGCCGTATCCAAGGTCGGATAGCGGAACTGAAACCCCTGTCGCTCGAGGTTCACCGGCAGAACCCGCTGCCCCCTGAGCAGCAGTTCCTCTGCCATTTCACCGGCGAGCGCACTGGCTATCACGCCGGGCACCGGTAGGTTCAAGAGCGGTCTTCTCAACTTTCCTACTTGCCGCGCAAATTCCCGGTGGCAAACGGGGTCAGGCGCTACCGCGTTATATACCGCAAGGGGTGCCTCTTGGGTCATGACAAATTCAATCACCCGCACTGCGTCGACCAGATGAATCCAGCTCAACCATTGCTCACCGCTGCCCAACCAAGACGCCACACCGAATCTGAAGGACTGAGTCATTTTTTGCAGCGCACTCCCCTGCGCCGCCATCACCACGCCCAGTCGCAACGCCACTACTTCGATCCCCGCATCGCCGGCCGCTGCCGCCGCTAGCTCCCAATCGCTACAGAGTGTAGCGGCAAACCCCTCGCCCACCGGGGAGGACTCGTCGAAGCACGCCTGCTCCGACGTACCGTAGTATCCGATCGCACTGGCGCTAATCAATCGACGCGGAGGCTGCTTACTGCATCGCATCCACGCGACCAGACGCTGGGTTAAATCAACGCGACTGCGACGTATTTCGGCCTTGTAAGCCCGGCTCCAGCGCCGATCCGCTAAATTTGCCCCGGCCAGATTCACCACCATGTCGACAGGTTTACTGCAATCTTCCAAGGAGCAGACGTACACCACCCCCCCGGTAACATCGCGGGGGCGCCGGGTCAGCACGGTGACATGGTGGTGGTGCTGTATCAGGTGCGTGCACAGCGCCGACCCAATCAGGCCCGTGCCGCCGGTAATCAGAATATGCATCCGGGCTGCCTCGAATAAGAATCCGCTTCCACTTGCTTACGTATACGCAATATGGATGTATCGGTTGAGTCATTGCGTCGGGAATTGCTGGAGCACCAGCCCTGGACAGCATTGACCGGCGCCGGCGTCAGCGCCGCCTCGGGCATTCCCACCTACCGCGACCACGATGGGCGCTGGCTAGGGAGTCAACCGATTCAGCATCAGGAGTTTATCCGAGATGCAAACAAGCGCCGCCGCTACTGGAGCCGATCTTTACTGGGATGGCCTCGAGTGGCAAAAGCGACTTGTAATGAGACTCACCGGGCCCTTAGCCAGTTACAGCAGGCAGGCTTTCTGACCGGCGTGATTACGCAGAATGTGGACCGGCTACACCAACAGGCGGGCACTGAAAATGTCATTGACCTGCACGGCCGTCTGGACCAAGTCCGCTGTCTCGATTGCCACTCTCTCGTTTCGCGCTCTGCAGTCCAACTTTGGTTGGAACAGCACAATGCCCTGCCCGACATGCCCACTGTGACCGTCAGACCTGACGGTGACGCCGATCTACCCGCGTCTTTTATTGATGGCTTTGTCATGCCCAATTGCGATGCATGCGACGGGGTATTAATGCCTGATGTTGTTTTTTTCGGCGGCACCGTCCCGCCTGAGATCACCCAGGCGAGCTTCGATATGATCAATTCATCGCGCGGCTTACTGGTTATTGGCACATCCCTGTCGGTGTTCTCCGGCTTGCGGTTCTGTCGCTACGCCGCCGCGCAGCAGAAGCGGCTGATCATTCTCAATCAGGGACCAACCCGGGCCGATGACCTCTGTCACATAAAATATTCCGGCGATGCCTTCGCGGTACTCGCAAGATGCGCCAGCGAATTAACCGACAAATCAGCGGAGCAGACCTATGCCTGATGTTTCACTGTACTGGTTCAGAGACGATCTGCGGCTTGTCGATCTTCCAGGACTATCAGCAGCGGCATCCCGTGGTCCTGTGGTACCCGTCTATATTCGCGATACCCGACTCGGTGGCGAATGGAAGATTGGCGGCGCGAGCCAGTGGTGGCTGCATCATAGTCTGGATCAGCTGACGCGGGATCTGAACACGCTGGGTGTGCCTCTGATCCTACGATCGGGCGACACACAGACTATCCTGCTTCAGCTCGCTGAGGAGGCAGGAGCATCACAGGTTTACTGCAGCCGGCAATATCAGCCTTGGGCTGGCGAGCTCGAACGCGCGATACACGACGCTCTGGAGGCGCGCGGCATCGCGCTAAAACGTTATCCCGGGACGCTACTCCATGAACCCGAACACATTTCGACCGGCTCCGGGACCCCGTTTAAAGTCTTTACGCCATTTTGGCGTGCGTGCGGCAAAGCGCCTACTCCACAACCGCCAATCCCGGTGCCGTCTATATCGGCGCCCGCCGGCGCCGTTGCCTCGGAGTCATTGACCGACTGGGGACTGCTACCCCAAAAACCAAACTGGGCTGATGGCTGGGAGACGATGTGGCAACCAGGAGAGGCCGCCGCCAGTATTGCGCTGACGCAATTTTTGCAAAACCACGTGCAGCACTATGATCACGGTCGAGATGTTCCGTCAGAACCGAATACCTCTCGCCTGTCGCCCTACCTCCGATTTGGCAACATTTCTCCACGACAGGTTTGGCATGCCGCGCACGCTGCAAAACTTGATGATCCAGGCGTGAGCCCATCTATCGACAAATTTCTGAGCGAGATCGGCTGGCGGGAGTTCTGTTACCACCTGTTATTTCACTTTCCGACCATGCCCGATGAAGCCTTCAATCCCAAGTTCACTTTTTTCCCATGGGGAGAGGATTTACAACGACTCAAAGCATGGCAAACAGGACAGACAGGTTACCCCATTGTGGACGCGGGAATGAGAGAGCTTTGGCAAACCGGCTTCATGCACAATCGCGTGAGAATGGTGGTCGCCTCCTTTTTAACCAAACACCTGCTACTCCACTGGCGAGCGGGGGAGGCATGGTTTTGGGACTGCTTACTTGACGCCGACCTGGCTTCCAATGCCTGTAGCTGGCAATGGGTCGGCGGGTCTGGTGCCGATGCGGCCCCCTACTTTCGCATATTTAACCCGGTCGCTCAGGGCGAAAAATTCGATAAAGCAGGACTTTACACCCGGCACTGGGTGCCAGAGCTAGCGGGCCTACCCGACAAGTATCTGCACAAACCGTGGGAGGCACCCGAGGCTACCCTCGCGGAGGCGAATATCACGCTGGGTCAAAATTATCCGCACCCGATCGTGGACCACAAGGCCGCCCGGGAGGCGGCATTGAGCGCCTACGCAACACTTAAAGATATCTAGTGATCCTATTCGTCAATAATCGCTACGGCGCGGGTCCATCCAGCGGAGGCACCCCGAATCTTGTGAGGGAAACAACTCACTGTGAAACCGGTGGGCGGCAAGCTCTCGAGGTTGTGTAACTTTTCCAGATGGCAGTAGCCAATGTGGCGACCGGCCTTATGGCCTTCCCAGATCAGGCTTGCATCGCCGGTCTCAGCGTAACGCTCTGCCGTCTTGTCAAAAGGCGCATCCCAGCTCCAAGCGTCTGTCCCGGTCACGCGAATCCCTTGCTCCAACAAAAACATTGTCGCCTCATAACCCATACCGCAGCCTTTACTAACGAAATTGGCTTGCCCGTAAGCAGATCCCGCCGCGGTATTCACCACCACAATCTCCAGTGGCGAGAGCCTGTGATCGATCCGCTCAAGCTCCGCTTTTACATCTGCAGCCGTCACCACATAACCATCATCCAGATGCCGGAAATCGAGCTTGACTCCGGGCTGAAAGCACCACTCAAGTGGCACTTCATCGATGGTAATCGCCCGCTCCTTGGTGCCAGTGTGTTCATTCATTGTCGGATGAAAATGATACGGCGCATCCAAATGCGTGCCGTTGTGAGTACACAACTGCACAAACTCGATCGCCCAGCCTTCGCCATCTGGTAACTGGTCGGCGGTCAGACCCTCGAAAAAAGTCGCCATTTGCTGAGCACCGGTATCGTGCTTTATGTAATCGATGTGGGGCTGCATTGCCGGTGGATCACTGACCACCTCGTTCTCTAAAAAAATCGACAAATCCACAAATCGTCGCACCACTCACTCCTTAATTTGTTTTCCGAGAGCGCTAAAGAGTAGCGCATGAATAAAAACGATTGGCAAAATGATGGCGTACCGCTACGCTCAACCAAAAAGGAAAAACGGTCTATGTGTAGCGCCTTTCGACTACTGGCAACACTCGCCTTCTTTGTTACACCAGCCGCATTTGCAGACGCGTTCGCGTCCACCTATGCACCGAAAACCGCGCCTCCCGTCTTGTTTAAGAACGCCACGATCCTTACCGGAGACGGCAGCAGGATGGATAATGCCAGCCTGTATGTCAGTGACGGCCGTATCGAGTGGATCGGCGAGGGAACGGCGTCTCCAGACGCAACGATTGTCGATGCAGAAGGCAAATGGATTACCCCTGGGCTCATCGACGTCCATTCCCATTTGGGCGTCTACCCCTCCCCCGGCGTCGCGGCTCACAGCGACGGTAACGAGGCAACAGCCCCCGTAACCGCAGAGGTCTGGGCTGAGCACAGCATATGGCCGCAAGATCCAGGGTTTACCCGAGCGCTGGCAGGGGGCATCACGGCCATGCAGATTTTGCCCGGGTCCGCTAACTTGTTTGGCGGCCGAGGTGTAACCCTGAAGAACGTACCGTCAGTGAGCTATCAGGGCATGAAGTTTCCCGGCGCACCGCACGGCCTCAAAATGGCCTGTGGCGAAAATCCCAAGCGGGTCTATGGCAACCGCAATCAAGCGCCTTCTACCCGAATGGGAAACGTTGCCGCCTACCGGAGCGCCTGGATAAAAGCACAACGCTACGTTGACGATTGGGACCGATACGA
>DFQW01000100.1:10329-10724 GCA_002377985.1 Halieaceae bacterium UBA3479
CTACGCGGCGATATTCTGGTGCACATGCATTGTTATCGCGCCGACGAAATGCTCACCATACTTGATATGGCCAAAGAGTTTGGTTACCGGGTGGGCACCTTTCACCACGGTGTGGAAGCGTACAAAATTGCCGAGGAACTGGCAGAAGCTGGTGTCTGTGGTGCGCTCTGGGCGGATTGGTGGGGCTTTAAAATTGAAGCCTATGACGGCATTCAGGAAAACATCGCTCTGGTGGACCGGCCCGAGGGCGGCTGCGCGATCGTGCACTCCGACTCCAGCGAAGGGATTCAGCGTTTAAATCAGGAGGCGACAAAAGCCATGCTTCGCGGTAATCGCGCCGGGCTCAATATCCCCCCGGAGCGGGCGATTCGCTGGATTACGTCGAACGCAGCAAA
>DFQW01000100.1:11091-23448 GCA_002377985.1 Halieaceae bacterium UBA3479
GAGCGATGCAGGTCTACATCGACGGCCACCTCACTTATGAACAGGGCAATCCCGACCTCAATCCGCAATCCGATTTTGAGCTGGGCCAACTCATGGGAGTAGCGCAATGAGACGGCTTTTATTACTAGCCATTCTGCTTCTGGGTAGCGCAACTACCGGTGCTGAATCACTCCTGATTACAGACGCGCGCCTATTGGAGCGAGGCGTATCTTCCGGTACCACCTATGACATTCTCATCGCTAACGGCGTTATCGAACGGGTGGCCCAAGATCTTAAAGACGCGAGCGCAGATGCCGTTATCGATGCGGCAGGCCGCCCGGTCACAGGCGCTTTTTTTGCCGGCGTCACCGCCTTGGGTCTTAACGAGATCGGCATGGTGTACGACAGCGTCGACTCCCGCCTCCAGGACCTCTACACCGGCCTGGTCCATCCGGAGTTCGATGTACGGGACGCATTTAATCCCTACTCCAGCGCGATACCCGTAACGCGAATCGAGGGGTTTGGATACACCTTGCTCGCCGCCTCGCCGGGTGACAGACCCCTATCTGGTCATGGCTCGCTTGTTCGGCTCGACGGAGGCTTCGACAGTTTCGAGGGAAAACCCGTCATGTTTGTCGACGTCGATGGCGCGTCCGGTAATAAGTTGGGCGGAAGCCGAGCCGCCAGCTGGATGTTACTGACCGCCATTTTTGACGAGCTAATGCTGCCAAACAAAGACCTTAAACTCATGACGCCACAAGGCAAAGCGGCGCTATCAGATACCAAAAAGCGCGGGATATTCGTTTTTCGGGCCCATCGCGCGAGCGATATTACTCGCGCCCTGGCATTTGCCGCTGAACACGACCTGCAAGCGGTCATCGCCGGCGGGCAAGAGGCCTGGATTGTCCGTCAGGCGCTCGCAACCGCGGGCGTTCCTGTGATCATCAACGCTTTGGATAACCTACCGGAGAGCTTTGACGCGCTGGGCGCGCGCCTTGATAACGCCGCTCTCCTGCACGAGGCTGGCGTGACCGTGTTGTTCACCAGTGGAGAAACCCACAATGCCAGAAAAGTCCGGCAGGTCGCCGGAAACTCAGTGGCGTATGGCCTACCTTACGACACCGCGATTGCGGCCATGACCACGCTGCCTGCGCGCCTGTTTGGCGGGGACGACAGGACGCTAGAAAGCGGCTCCAGAGCTGACCTCGTTATCTGGTCAGGCGACCCTCTGGATGTCAGTTCGGCGGCCGACGCCGTTATTATCGGGGGTCAAATAGATAATATGCAGAGTCGGCAAACCTATTTGATGCAGCGCTACCTGCCAGAAGCGCCAGACAAAGCAAGAGCCTACATCACCCCAAAATAAACGGCGCACTGGGGCTGCGGAAGTGGTGTCAGGCGACGTCCTCTCCTGACTTTCCCGCACGCGCCAACAGTTCCGAGGTGGAGTGCCCGGCAAGAAAATCGAGCGTGATAACCTGGCCGCCGCTGGCGAGCACAGACTCGTGTCCGGCAATTTCCTCCACCCGATAATCTCCCCCCTTTACCAAAACGTGGGGGCCCACCGCCTCAATGAGACGTGCGGGCGTATCCTCCGAAAATGGCACGACCAAATCGACGCAGCCAAGCGCCGCCAGAATAGACATTCGGTCCTCTGTAGCATTAATGGGTCTCGAGGGGCCTTTTAGCCTACGCACGGAATTATCATCGTTCACGGCAACCACCAATACATCGGCCTCGGCAGCCGCTTGCTGCAAATACGCCACGTGTCCGGCATGCAGGATATCGAAACAGCCGTTGGTCATCACAACTCTTTGCCCCATTGACTTTCGACGTTCGACTTCGATCAGGAGCTCAGGCTCGGTCATTACCCCTCTATTACCCGAAGTTTTGGCCGCCGACGCCACGGCCGCACCCAACTCACGAGGCGTTACGCTTGCTGTACCGAGCTTGGCAACCACAATACCGGCCGCCTGATTGGCGAAACGCGCCGAATCAGAAAGAGACAAACCCGCACTCAAACATCCGGCCATAACCGCAATGACCGTATCGCCCGCGCCCGTCACGTCGTAAACCTCACGCGCGCTGGCAGCCAGATGCTGCGGTGCAGATCCGGCCTGAATTAACGTCATACCCGCCTCACTTCGCGTCACCAGGATCGCCTGCAGGTCAAGCGAGACCCGCAACGCCTCGGCCTTTTCTACCAACGCAGCTTCGCTATCACAGGGCCCGACAATGGCTTCCAGCTCTGACAGGTTCGGCGTGAGGATAGTAGCCCCACGGTAGCGTTCAAAATCGAGTCCTTTCGGATCCACCAGTGTCGGCTTGCCCATCTCTCTGCACAATTCAAGCAGACGGTCCACCATGGCAAGAGAACCTTTGGCATAGTCGCTAAACACCACAAGGTCCGCGTCGGTCAGGTGCTGCTTGGCATAGCCGACGAACAGGTCATTTCCATAACTCGTCAGCGGACTCTCAAAGTCCATGCGCAACAGCTGCTGATTACGACTGAGCACCCTGAGCTTAACAATCGTCTCACCGCCACATGGCATGACATTCCAGCGGACGCCGGCCGCCTCTACACAGGCCCTCAGGGCGCGCCCGTGATCGTCTTCACCACATAGCCCAACGAGTGAAACGTCGAGTCCCAAGTGGGCAAGGTTAACCGCCACATTGCCCGCACCCCCAGCGCGATCCTCTTGCGTCGTTATATTGACCACAGGAACAGGTGCTTCAGGACTGATCCGTCGACTGCCACCAGTCCAGAAACGATCCAGCATGACGTCACCAATCACGGTGACATTGCCACTGCTCATGTCCGGCAACGATGCCATTGCTTATACCTCTTTTAGCCAGACAGAAATGCTATCACGCGCCTTGACGCTACAATTGTGAACAAATCGCAGTGCGATGGGCCCGTCTTTTACCCGATAGAACACCACAAAGGTGCTAAGAACGATCGCCTTGTGTCGGGGAGGCCACCGTTGCGGGCACCGCCTCCACCTCAGCAGGCAGTCGAATATCGCGATCCAAAGTAATAAGTAGCGCCAGAGTAAGGAACAGAAAATTGCCGCTGAAGTAAGAATAAAATGAGACTGCGCTGTTCAGCGGGAACAAGGCCAGCATAACCACCAGCGAGCAGAGTGCGATCTCTATTCTTTTATCAAACAAGCGACGGCCCAGGAAGACAAAAAAGAGTAGATAACCAATCAGGCCAGGTACGCCCGTATCGACCGCCACTTCCAGCAAAAACAAATGCGGGTGCCAGCGATCCGTGACAGCCAAATTACTCACATTGTCCAGCGCTACCGCCAAAGAGCCCCAGCCACGAATCCCCACTCCATTGACCCAGTGATCCAGGAAACCGGACCAGGCGGACATCCAAAAATCGGGCAGGTACTCAAGCGCTCTGTATGTATCGGTCGCGGCCTGACCGGAAGCTGAGGCTATGAAGGTTTCAGTAAGCACGGACCCGGCAACTATCGCCACACAGAAACACACCGCAAGAGATATCAACCACGCGCCGATATCGGCTCCCCGTTCCACACGATAAAGCACGAGCCCATAACCACAAAGGGCGCATAATGCATGCAGTATCGATGCCTCATTGCCACTCATCACGATGGTCGCAAACAGCGGCAACGACAGCACGCTGGTGGAGATGCCGCCCCTGCCTCTTCTCAACGCCTCGAGAAAAAATGGCGACAAAATGGCAAGGGTGGATCCGTAACCCGTTCTGAAGCTGCCCGTGACAAGCGTGTGGCCGGAATCCAGCTCGATAAGGGGATTCCCAAACACACTCAAACCGGTCAGAAGCTGAGCCAACCCATCGACCACCCAGATCATCAAAACAGCACCCAACAGCGACATCATGCGCTGACTCTCCTTGCGATCGAGCTTTATCTGAAGCATCACCCAAACGGCAAAACCGTAGGCGACGAAGCGCACCACGCCTGAGGCAGCTCGCTCCAGATTAATGGCGTCGAATAAAGAGAGAATTGCTGGAATAAGAAAGCAGCTCAGTACAACCCAGAAACGCCGTATGCCATCGGTACCGAAGAACGCTTTCGGGTCACGGGCACACATCGCTATGCCAACCAGAGACATCAACCAGATGAACTGTCGAGTAGCGGAAGACAGCGACAGGGTAAAAAATAGGAAAACCCAAATAATTGCAGGAGAGATATCAGAGAATTTCTGCATTATGGCATCCGCCCCGAATGACCTCTCATCGGCGCCTCGCTACTACCCAACCAACAGTGTATTGATTCGCGCTGCCGATCTCCAGACGACGCCTCCTGTTGAGCCCTCGGCATTAGTCGGTTCGACTCATCAGTCTCGCCGGCACCTCGCTCAATGCCGGCACCCACTCGGCATTCTCTATGCCCTCAAGCTCACTCGACAGCTCACCCACTTTGAACAACCTGCCCACCCCCGCGGCCTCACCCGCCAGAATATCCGACGTCTTGTCGCCCACCAAAAGAGACTCGGTCAAGAGCAAGTCAAGCTCCTGCGCTGCTTGCAGGATCATCCCCGGCGCCGGCTTACGACAGTCACATGCCGTCCTTAACGGCCCTATCGCCTCGGTTGGATGATGGGGACAGTGGTAGAACCCGGTGACGGGGGTATCGAACTCGCTCTGCATATGCGTCGCAAGGCAACCATTAAGGGCCAACAGATCGTCCTCGGTATAGAACCCGCGACCGATCCCCGATTGATTAGAAATAATGACCAGCTGATACCCAGCGCGATGTAGCGACTGCATTGCCCTCTCGGCACCTGGCAGAAATTCAAACGCTTCCCACGTGCTCACGTACCCGTGATCGACATTAATCACGCCATCACGATCAAGAAAAGCCGCCTTGCGAGGCGAGTCCATCTAACGGTCCAACTCGCTAATTCAGACCAGCCCCAGACCCGACTCGATCAGGCCGCAGAGCAAATGAATCACCACGATATGACACTCCTGTATGTGGGCCGTTTCGTCAGACGGCGCGATTACCAGCGCATCACAGTGACCTCTGAGCGCGCCGCCGTCGCGACCGCTCAAGCCAAGTACTTCGCAGTCCAGTGTCTGTGCTTCGCGACAGGCGGCGATAATACTCGGGCTATTACCCGACGTTGAGATAGCCAGCAGCACATCGCCCGCGTTGGCCAGCGCCGCGACCTGCCGAGCGAATACCGCATCGTAGCCATAATCATTGGCGATAGCCGTTAATGCTGAGGTATCGGTAGTCAGCGCCACCGCCGGAATCGCCGCACGATCTGAAATGAAACGACCTACCAGCTCCGCAGCCATATGCTGGGCGTCAGCTGCTGAACCGCCGTTGCCGCAGATCAACAGTTTGTTGCCCCGTTGCAGCGCCCCAATACAGCGTTGCGCGAGATCCTCGATATCAGCACTACAAGACGCAAGCTTCGCGACGGTCGATTGATGCCTGCTAATGTAATCCGCTATGTGTTGCTGCAAGTGGCCTCCGGTCACGTGACGCACCTGATCGAGTAGGTGACGTAGAACCCACATCATACCAACGAATGAGGGCTGACTGGATCACTCCCGATAACTCGAGCAACGTCAAAAGCGAGCTGCTTGCACCTTTTTCTTGGGCCAAAAGCCTACCGGAAGCACCAGCCTGCGATTTGCACACAACGGGTTAGGGGTACAGACCACTCCGGCAAAAGACAATGAAGAAGGGACCCTGGCGCGGCAAAGCGCCCGCTAACGCCTTAACCCCTGAAGCTCCTGCTCCCCCAACGCCGCCAACAAATGCGTTACGGCGTAGTCGGGAATCTCATCCACAGAGATTTCGCGCTGATGTCGCACCAGCATCTCCTCCGACACCATTCCCTTCGCTCGCAAGATGACGCGCTCCAGGATTTGTGCAATTTGGGGTTCTATTTGACGCCCGGCTGTCGTCGACTCGGCCACGTTACCTGTACTCTGACTCGCCGCTCGCAGCATCATCTCCAACTTCTCGCACTGCTCCCTGAACTGACCGCGACTACACAGATCCGCCGGAATAACATTCTCAAGGTATCTCAAATCAGACATCGGCTACTCCAACTCAACCCTATACCGTGTACGACGCAACGCTCAGAATGGTTTCAATAAAAGTGTCTCCCGATCTGTTTCGGGGCGCCGCTAGCTGTAAACCTCATAATCAAAGTGTTTTTTGTGCTTTAAATACATGTTTTAAATATATTTTTAAATTATTACGCCCGCGCTATTAAAACCCCCAACAGTCTGCGACACTGCCTGTGACAAGAACGATCAGTCTCCGGATATGGCGCCAACAGAGAGAATCCACCCCCTAAAACGTAGCCCGCACCGGCTAAAACTCGGTGTTTTCGGCCTCAATGTGAGTAACGGGTGCGCGATGACGGATCGTCCCGACACCCTTAAGGTGGAATGGGACGAATCTGTCCGCATAACCCAGCTCGCGGAGCAGGCTGGCATCGAAGCTGTCATTCCTGTTGCTCGCTGGAAAGGCATGGGCGGCAACGTCAACTTTAATCACCGCAATTTCGAAACATTCACATGGGCCGCCGGTCTGGCCGCAAAAACGGAGGAGATCGGCGTATTTGCCACCTTTCATGTGCCTACCGTTCATCCCGTCAGAGCCGCCAAGGAAGTGGCCACTATCGATCACATTTCCGGTGGCCGGTTTGGCCTTAACATTGTGGCTGGCTGGAATGAGCGGGAAATAGCGATGTTTGGCGTGCCGCAAAAAGAGCACGATATTCGTTATGACGTGGCTGACGACTGGATCAGCCTATGCAAAGAGCTCTGGACGGTTGAGGGCGAGTTTGACTACAGCGGCCCTCATTTTCAGTCACCCGGCTGTTACTCGGAACCCAAACCACTGCAGCGTCCCTGGCCAGCACTGATGAGTGCCGGCAACAGCGCACGAGGGCAAGCGTTCGCCGCAGCGCATGCCGACTTTAATTTTGTGGTGGCTAAAGATGTCACGGCAGCTGGCGAGGTCGCGGCCAGCGGCAGAAAACTGGCGAGAGACCTCGGCCGGGAAATGCAAATATTTGGCCAAGCCTACATTGTTTGCAGAGACACAGAAAAAGAAGCGCAGGACTTTGTGCGGGAGTATGTGTACGAGCGAGGCGATTGGGTTGGCGTGCGCAACT
Source organism: Halieaceae bacterium UBA3479 (assembly GCA_002377985.1). Classification (GTDB taxonomy): domain Bacteria; phylum Pseudomonadota; class Gammaproteobacteria; order Pseudomonadales; family Halieaceae; genus Luminiphilus. The sequence goes on from DFQW01000100.1 coordinate 18,211, forward strand.
TGCTGGATGTGTTAGTCCCTAACTCCCAGAGCGCGCTGGGAGACGGCTGGGAGGCCATGGCCGCAAACCTCATTGCGGGCTATGGCGCAATTCCGCTGGTGGGCACGCCCGAACAGATTATCGACGGCATGCTGGCTTTCGCTGATGCAGGCCTCGACGGGATCACACTGAGCTGGGTGAATTATGAAGAGGGGCTTCTTCAATTCCAGGACACCCTACTCCCCCTGATGAAACAGGCGGGGCTTCGCCAGTGAGGCCCATCGAAGGCATGTCGATATTGGTAACCGGTGGGGGATCAGGCATCGGTGCTGACTGTGCCAAACGCTTTTGCGAGCAAGGCGCCAAAGTGACCATTAGCGGTCGCCGACTGGAAAAACTAGAGCAGGTGCAAGCGGAAATCGGCGAGCGCTGCCACATAGTGCAGGGTGACGTTACCTGTGACGATGACCGCAAGCGCATGCTACAAGCAGCTCTCGAACATGGCGACAGCAGGCTTGATGCGCTGATCAACAATGCGGCGAATATGTACCGCCAGCCTGTAGATCAATACCGCGAAGAGTTTCTGAGAGACGCTTTTGACACTAACGTGATCTCTGCAATGATGCTCTCCAGCGCCGCGATCCCCTATCTTGAAGAGTCCGCCGGTGCGATCGTGTTTATCGGCTCAACGCATACCAAGCGCGCTTTTCCGGGGGCATCACCTTACGCAACTACCAAGGCCGCGCTGGAGGGGCTGACTAAAGTAATGGCAGCGGAGTTGGGTCTGCGGCAAATCCGCGTGGGTTGCATTCTACCCGGCGCAGTGTCGACCGAGCTGAACCTGCGCGCCGGATTGTTTTCGGCAGAAGAGGCAAATGCGCGCTATGACGCGGTGGCTGGCCTCCACGCATTGGGCAGAATCGGCACCGGTACTGAAGTTGCCGAAGGGGTGGAGTATCTGATTAGGGCCGAGTGGGTAACTGGCGTTGCCCTCGAGGTTGACGGTGGCATTGGCCTCGGCGTTTCACATTTTTGAGAGATCTACCGTGACACATCGATTACTGGCGTTTGCGCTGACCACTGCGGGGCTCTCGCTTGGCGGGTGCGACATCAGCAAGCTTTTTCTCACCGCGGAGCCGTGGCAACCGCCCCCAGCAGCCGCAGCAAAGCGTGCTCCTGCCCCCCGGGAAGCCTGCAGCCACTATGTCGATGACCGGCAGCCGCTATTTGGGGATCTGCATCTTCATACCGCGTATTCCATGGATGCGAACGCGCTCGGGACAAAGACCCTACCCAACGACGCCTATGCCTTTGCCAAAGGAGACCCCATCACGCTCTATGGTGGCACTCCCGACGCCGAACCCGTCACCATCAGCATCGATCGTCCCCTTGACTTTGCAGCCGTCACAGACCATGCCGAGTGGATGGCCGAAGTAGCACTGTGCACCACTCCGGGCTCTTCCTCCTACGACAGTACCGGATGCGCGATCTATCGCGGGGAAGACGATTCATTGCTGGCAAAACTGCTGGGTGCGGAAGGCTTCAGGGCTCGACTGGGCGGTTTTATCACCTTCGGGGGACGCCGCAGTGATGTCTGCGGAGAATCGGACAACCTCTGTCGACAACAATTACACACGACATGGCAATCCATACAGGCAGCCGCCGAAGCGTGGTACGACCGATCAGCGGATTGCTCCTTCACCACCTTTCATGCCTGGGAATACAGTCGTTCGCCTCAATCCACAAAAGTTCACCGCAACGTTATTTTACGCAATGAAATTGTCCCCGAGTTGCCCATTTCTTCACTTGAGACACCGCTGGAAATGGACTTCCGCCGCCAGCTACTCGAACAGTGCAATGATTCGGGCTCGGGCTGTGACGCCATCGCCATCCCCCATAACCCTAACCTCTCCAATGGCCAGTTATTCCGAGCCGAGTACGCCGGGCTCCCCGAGGCCGAACAGCAACATCACGCCGCGATTCGAGCGCGACTCGAACCCGTGGTTGAGATGATGCAAATCAAGGGAGAAAGCGAGTGCAGAGCGGGCATGTTCCAAGTGGTGGGCACGGCCGACGAACTGTGCGGTTTTGAAAAAATCCGCGACTTCGGTCAACCCGAACTCTCGGACTGCGGAGAAACAACCGGCAAAGGCGCACAAGCGGGCAGAGGCTGTACCAGTCGCAACGACTACGTGCGCTACGCTCTTATCGACGGCATCCGCGAGCGTGAGCGCCTCGGCGTAAACCCTTACCAATTTGGCTTCATTGGCAGCACAGACTCCCATACCGCTGCCCCCGGCGCGGTGAGCGAGTATCAACGCCCCTACAAGTATGGCGCCACCCCTAGTCAGGCCCTCACGGTTGCAGGTAAACCCCGCGCAGTCGCCTTTCAGAACCCCGGTGGATTGGCCGGAGTCTGGGCTGAGGCCAACAACCGAGACTCAATTTTTGCAGCACTGAAGAGGCGGGAAACTTTCGCCACCAGCGGGCCCAGAATCGCGCCGCGGTTTTTTGGCGGATGGGATTTACCCGAGGCAATCTGCAGCGAGACCGACCTCGCCAGCAAAGGCTATGAAAACGGCGTACCCATGGGAAGCTTACTACCAGAGGCGCCGAGGCAAACCGCAAAGCCCCGATTCGTGGTCTCCGCCGCCGCCGATATGGGCACTTCGGATGCGCCCGGGCACCCTTTACAACGACTGCAAATCATTAAAGGCTGGGTTGACGCTGAGGGACAGTTCCAACAATTGGTCGTTGACGTCGCGGGCGACGCCAATAATGGCGCATACGTCGACACGAATTCGTGTCGCGCCCATGGTCAGGGCTTCAGCACTTTGTGTGGCGTCTGGGAGGACAGCGAGTTCGATATGAATCAGGATGCGGTTTACTACGCGCGGGCAATCGAGAACCCGAGTTGTCGCTGGTCGACCCGAATGTGCCTTGGATTTGAAACCGAAAATCAGCCTGATGCCTGTCAAAATCCACGCCTACCAAAAACTATCCAGGAGCGCGCCTGGACAGCGCCGATATGGTTTGAGTCACGCCGCTCTTGAGCCTTAACGCCAGATATTCCATCTCAAGCGGTCCACGGGGAACCGCCACGAGGATCCCGCGAACTTGTATTCGCGCCAACCGTGGTACTCATGGTCCAAAGGTCTCACTTTGAACGATATCGAGCATCGTGGTTAGATAAACAACGGCAGAAGAGGATTTACACTAATGACCTTGTCCAATGAATGGTTTTTTGCGCTGTTTGGCCTGCTTATGATTGCGAGCCTGATTTGGTTTGTAAAAAGCGCGACCGCCTACAAAAAGTGGGTTAAGAGTCGCTACGCAGATCCTAAAAGCCAAGTTTCCGAGAGACCGCAATAAGCACCCCCTATTTTCGCCCAATGCCGCGACATTGACGGATAAAGTTGTGAAGCCCTGAGCGGCGGGCTCACGGAACTGTCAAATTACTATCTAAAGGTTCAGCCGCATCTGAGACCCAGAGGTCGCCCACGACTGATGAGAAGAGATTGAAGTAGGTGTCGATACTCCTCTATCGAACAATCTGGCTGCTAGCGTCACCCATCGTTCTGCTGTGGTCTCTTCAGCAGATGATAGTCCGGCGTGGCGGCCTGACTTATCTGAGCGAGCGATTCGGATTGCCATCGGCGACCGGGGGCCGCCCCACTCCCATTTGGTTTCACGCCGCATCGGTCGGAGAAATGCGCCTTCTGGCGCCACTGGTTGACGTCCAGCGTGAAAAAGGCGTTCTGATCACCTGCAATACCCCTGAAGCGCATCGGCTGGCCCGATCTATCTGGGGAGATACGGTCACCGTACGCTACTGCCCTCTCGACTACAGGCTATGCATCAAACGCTTTATCAGTCGACATCGGCCGTCAATTATTTTTGTAGTGGAAACGGAGATCTGGCCCGAGCTTTATCAGCAATGTCACCGCCACGGCATTGCAATCTACATTGTCAACGGACGCATTAGCGATACAACCTTCCGCTCGACACTTGCCAGACAATGGATTTATCCGCCCGCGCTTGAGCGGGTAACAGCGGTGTGGGCGCGAGAACCCGAGGATGCAAAAAGATTTATCGAGATGGGATGCGCGCCAGACAAAACCCATACGACGGGCAGCATCAAAATGACACGCCGCATTCACACAGACACCCCGAAAAACCCGCTCCCCAACCGCAGTTATACGCTAGCGATTTCGACACACCCGGGAGAGGAGGAAATGCTGGCAGAAATCTGGCGTGGCACCTCCAAGGCCGACCTACTGGTTCTTATTCCAAGACATCCTTCCCGCACGCCGGCCATCGTCAGAGCACTGTCGGCTCAGGGGCTGAAAGTAGCCAGCACGCCGCTGCCGGCGGATACATTTGCCGACAGTGACATACTCGTTGTTGATACTGTGGGCGAAGTCGATGCCTACTGCGCCCACGCTAAGTTTGTATTTGTCGGCGGATCGATGACAGATACAGGCGGCCATAACGTCTTTGAGCCCGCCAGCTGGGGTAAGCCGATAATTGTCGGCCCTCATACGCAGAACTTCGCCACAGAGGTCGAATATCTGGCGACAAAGGACGCAATCAGTATTGTCGAAACAACCGAGGAGTTGCGCGAGTGCTGGCGCGCGCACACCCACGACGATAGCTTTAGACAGCAACGTGAACACTGCACGCAAGAGGCTCACGCTGCGCTACCGGATAGAATCGGAGACTATGTCGACCTTGTGGATCAAGCCGTAAGAACGCGTGTTTAACGCTGAGCAAGGCGCCATAAAGACAGCTCTACAATGGGTCTAACACCGGCTTGCTATCGGGTTTTTGCCCCCTCGTAACCAACCAGGAGCAACCCCCAAGTCCGCTCCTGATCAAACAGCCCCCGGGCAGAAAGTTTATTCAACGAACGCCTGAGGCGTTGTAGATTGGCGCGTCGCCAATCCCATCCAAAGCGGCCCGGCTTGATGCTGCCACGATCAAAATCGATTAAGTAGACCGAATTACCATCAAGCAAAATGTTGGCCGCGTTGAGATCACTGTGAAAAACGTCGCACTCGTGAAACTGTCTGATAACACGCCCTATGTCGCGCCATTGATCATCCTCCACTGGCTCCCCGCTCGAGACCCACGACGCCAAAGACCTGACATTGGCCAGCCGCTGAGTGATGAGACTCCCCGAATAACTGAGCAAACCCGTTCTACGGGCGCAAGCCGCGACGGGCCGCGGAACCGGCAACCCCAGTTGAAGAAGTCGGC
>DFQW01000100.1:23797-26232 GCA_002377985.1 Halieaceae bacterium UBA3479
CCTTAACAAGTCGACCGACGAGCCCACCGCGCTGGAAGGTTTTTAAGACCCAACGGCTTTCACCCTCCTCTATAAACCAGACCGTGCCTCGACCCTCACTATGGGGTGTCACGTTATGGCCCCACTCCTCGGGACAAAATAACCGGGCAGTTGGAGCTGAGACCAATGCTTCATCGTAAACAATGAAGTGACCGGACTCTTCAAAAATTGTTTGGTTGGCAGGCGTCATGTAGTCTAATCACGATACCTGCGCGGCGTGCGGATCCACGCCCACTTAATCGGTCGCATAGTGTATGCCTCAATCCATCGGGCCTCGGTCTTCTATCTGTATTGTACGCCTCTCTGCGATCGGTGACGTTTGCCATGTCACGGCAGTGGTACAAGCCATTCAGCGGCAGCATCCCCAATCACCGATTACCTGGATTATCGGTCGTTTGGAGCACACGCTACTCGGCGACCTTCCCGGTATTGAGTTCATCATATTCGACAAATCCAGGGGCTTTGGTGCCTATCGCGATGTCCTCAGGCAACTCAAGGGGAGAGCACCCTTTGACGTATTACTGCAAATGCAAACGTCCTTTCGATCGAATCTTCTTGGGAAGATTTTGCGAGCAAAACGAAAGATAGGCCTGCCAAACGGGTACGGCAAAGAACTACACAACCTTGTCGTAAACGAACATGTTCCCGGCTCCGAGGCCTTTCATGTGCTGGACGTGTATAAGGGCTTCGCTCATATTCTTGACGTACCACCGTTCGATGCCGCGTGGAGCATTCCCATCAGTGAAAACGATCAAAGACGCGCGCGCGAGCTGGTAAACCACAATCAGACTTATCTCTTGCTGGCGCCCAGCGCCAGTAACAGCGAACGCATCTGGAATCCCGAGAACTACGCAGCGCTGGCTGACTATGCTCACTCGAAAGGCATGACGGTGGTGGTCACAGGGAGTCCAGCTCAACGTGACATCGATCTGGCCAGACAAATCTGCGAACTTGCCGACAATGCGATCGTCAATGTAGCAGGCAAGACTTCACTGAAAGAATTGTTGGCACTCTGCAGGCAAGCGAGAGTGGTGGTCGGGCCCGACTCCGGAACCCTTCACATGGCCACCACGCAGCAAACTCCGGTAATAGGCCTTTACGCGCACAGCAATCCCTTCCGAACAGGGCCGTACCATGGGCTGAGTTATGTCGCCAACTCCTACGCCGACATTATGGCTTCGCGTGGCCTGCAAAAGCAGATGAAACAGTGGGGTTATCGGCTAAAGGGTGCAGAATTGATGAGGGAGATTAAGCTTGAGACCGTAACGTCACTTCTTGATCGGGTTCTATCCTCCACCGAAAAGAGGCCAAGCGTGTCGATGAATTGATATCTCTCCTGGATACCTGCCCAGGAGTCAAGTCTCCGCCCTCCTCTGGGGAATAAATTCATCAATGACTTCCCATATCTCAACAGGCGTGAGCCCGCTTTTACTGCCCACCAGACAAAACAAAGCAGGATTATCGGGGCCAAAAGTAAAGGCTGGCTGCCACGACTCGAACGGATGCGCCTCATGGCCCAGCAGTACTTGCGGCGTAGTCTCCGTACCCCCCTCTACATGGTATTCCTCGAGCGCACCCATTGCGGCTGCATGGAGGTAATAGAGGGAATACTCGGTCCACTTTGATCTCATAAATCGCGCGGGGGTCCAGTTACTGGGATGCGCAGGCCGATGCAGCCTGCACAAAACTTCTGCCCATGAGTAACGGCTCGTGGAAAGTGTATCGGTGAGCGAATCAAGTATAGATTTGGAGAGAATCGCGGGGGTTATCGACATGCCTCGCTCTGGATCCCCCACATTGCTTTTCAGCGAGAGCAAACGGGCCGAGGAGGTCCACCACCGAGGATGCTGGGACCTGCTCTCATACTGCATCAATGCCCTTCCTCCGGGGAGCAGATCACTCCGGGAAGTGGGTCGAGTGCTGAACACATCCGCATCGAATGTCAGACAGAATTCACTGCTCAGCACACGGCTCGATGCAAGCTTCACAAGCTGCTGCTTCCGCCATCCACGCAAGGCAGGAAAGCGAGCCAATTCTGGTAATAGCTTTTCTTCAGCCATTACCTCGATAGGTAAGTTCGGCCAGCAAGACAAGTAATCTCTCACTACGGCGACTTCATCACCCGGCGTCACGACTAAAAACGTACTGAGCGTGTTCGGTTCAAAAAACGTACTCAAGGAAGCCATCAGAATGTCGGTACGACGGAGGTCTTCTACTCCGTAGCTGCCATCAATCTTGAGTGGCAGAATCGCATCTAGTTTTGGTGCGGACATCTTTGGACCGGTGCATCTTGGTTGCACGGATAGTAGCCTTTTTTGCTTCAAGTAAGTCAGTTGAACGGCCGATTTGTCAGTTGTTGGCGCGAATGAAATTATGGAAATACCCTATACTCCTCG
>DFQW01000100.1:26599-27983 GCA_002377985.1 Halieaceae bacterium UBA3479
TGCCTGCAGTCCGTCGCTGGCTGGGTCGACGAATTGCTGGTTGTCGATTCGGGCAGCACAGACGGCACGTTGGAAATTGCGCGAAAATACGCGGATAGGGTTTACGAAACCGATTGGCCCGGCTTTGGCCCGCAGCGCAATCGGGCGCTGGACTGGTGTGAACACGACTGGGTGTTGTCGTTGGACGCTGATGAAGTCGTCACTGAGGCGCTGCGGCACGAAGTTGACGCCGTGCTGAGCGAGCCTAATTTAAGCGCTAACTTCATCAAATTTCCTTGGGACACCTACTTGTTTGGAGCGCCACTGAAGCACGGCCGCTACGCAACGCCTCAAGGGAAACTTTTTGAAAAAAAAGGCGCGCGCTTCAAGGACCGCAGTGTTCATGAGACGCTCCTGCTCCCTGAATATCGAGTTCGGACGCTCAAGTCTCCTCTCATTCACCATAGCTGGCGCGACTATCAGCATGTCATAGAAAAACATCTGAAATATGGGGTGCTAGGCGCAGGAGAAAAAGAAAAGGCGGGGCGCAAGAGCACCATCGTTTACGCGTTTTTGCGCAGCATCGTCGACTTTCTACATCAATACGTGATCCGCGGGGGCTTTCTGGACGGCCAACGAGGCCTGCTGATGGCTGCCATACTCAGTCAGTACGCGTTTCATAAATACGCAGCCCTTTGGTCGTTCGGCCAGACCTCTCCGGAAGATGAGTCAACCGGAGAGAACCCACAAATTTAGTAACTGCGATGACCTCAGACCTATTCCAACCGCTCAATCACTATTTCGACAAGATCTATGTATTGAGCCTGCCACACGCTACCGCGCGTCACGCCAACGTCACCAAGGTATTGGATGGACTCAACTGGTCTTTCTTCTGGGGGGCAGATAAAAAGGACTACTCCTCTACACAGGTCGTAGAACAAAGAATCTATGACGACGTGGCACACAAAAACACCAAGAGGACCTCGCGCTCCATGAATCTGGGGGAAGTCGCCTGTGCCTTATCGCATCGAAACATCTATCAAAATATGCTGGACGAGGGTCATCGACGGGCTCTGATTCTGGAGGATGATGTGCTGCCAGAACTCGAGCAGCTGCAACATTTTGACTCGGTGATTTCCCAATTACCCGACGATTGGGAGCTGCTAATGCTGGGCTACTACGGCCACAAACCCCCGACTCCTCGGTTCCGGCTTCAACAGCGGCTTTACTTGGCTTTTCACTATTTACGGATAGCCAACTGGCATAAAGTCAGTCGAAGCTGGATCGACAACATCTGCATGGAACCCTATTCACAAGATCTGTACCACATGGGAAAAGTCTTGGGCACGCATGCCTACGCTGTCTCCGCCTCAGCGGCAGAGAAGTTTGTTTCCTATCAAACTCC
>DFQW01000023.1:0-1620 GCA_002377985.1 Halieaceae bacterium UBA3479
ACCTTGTTGCTGTACTGATTAAAAGCTTCGTTACGTGATCGAATCAGGCCCCATTTTTCCCGGATCACGCGGTCCGGTTTGGCAATAATCTCGTAAGTGTAGGTCACCGTATGCCCGGGCCGGACAGGTTCCAGCCATTGCAAGTCATTAATGGCAACGCCCGCGCCGTTCCGGCGGCCGTCGTTAACGCCTTGGGCGTATACCTCCATGTAGTCGACCATCTTGCGCATCCACATTGCCGTTATTAACCACGGACTGGCGACGAGGCCTTGCCGGTGGTTGAGACGCGCCTGAATAGGGTCGGTCGACTGGGGTCTGGGGTCGAAGGCCTCCGCGAACTCCACGATTTCAAGCTCGCTGAATGTGTGCGAACCAAAGACATGGAATTCGCCAACCGGCAGATCCTCAAACCATCGATCTCTGAGGTACAGGGTGCTCACTGTGGCGCTCCCGGGGTAGGCTCGACAGAGATCGCGGCGGTCGCGGACATACTTGCAACGACCGCTCCGTCACCGTTGCAAATATCGACCTGAAGGGTCTGAGCACGCGTGCCCGGAATGGGGCTCTCTGAGAGTGACGCGCCTAGTGCGATGCGAACGCTGATTTGCTCGTTCACAAAGGTGGGCCGACTCCAATTCAGCTGGCTGACTGCGATCATTTCCACGAACGGGTGTCCACTCTGAAGCAAGGTCTCGCTTACCAGTCGGGTTGCCAGGGCAGCGATGTGCCAGCCGCTCGCGCAGAGGCCACCAAATATCGATTGCGCTGCCGCATCCGCATCCAAATGATAGGGCTGCGGATCAAAGCGCGACGCGAAGGCCACGATCGCGTTTTTATCCAGCGTTACCAGATCGCTGCTCAAGTGGCTGCTGGGAGTGGGGGAGGTCGTCAAAATGATGCTCTGCAATACTACGGCGTTGCTATTCTAACCCGAAGTTGCCCTCCGGTTATTTACCGCTTTGCGCCCCAGTCGGTGCGTTAGGCGTGGTTAGCGACAGTCTGCCTTGCAATGATAGTGGTCTGAACTTCGCTGGCGCCTTCATAAATTCGCAGCGCGCGGATATCGCGATACAGGGCTTCGACAATGTAGCCTTTGGTGACACCTTTGCCGCCATGCAGCTGCACTGCAGCATCGATGACCTGTTGAGCCGTTTCGGTGGCGTGGTATTTGGCCATTGCCGCCTCGCGGGTAACGCGTTCTGCGGCACAATCTTTAGTCCAGGCAGCGCGGTAAACCAGCAACGCGCTACTGTCGACGCCCAGCGCCATCTCGCCAATTTTGGCCTGAACGAGCTGCAGATCTCCCAGCTTGCCACCGAAGATGTTGCGCTCCGCGGTGTAATTGAGCGTCTCATCCAGCGCCCGCCGCGCCATACCGAGAGCCGCCGCAGCCACGGTCGACCGGAACACATCCAGCGTCGCCATGGCGATACCGAAACCTTTGCCCTCCTGACCTACTAGCTGTGATTTGGCTACTCGGCACTCATGAAAATTCAGCGTGCCGAGTGGATGCGGGGCGACCAGGTCGATGCGCTCCGTTACCTCGAATCCGGGCGAGTCCGCCTCCACGATAAAGCAGCTGATGCCTTTAGCGCCGCCCGTGTCATCAGTGCGCGCAAA
>DFQW01000023.1:1980-3786 GCA_002377985.1 Halieaceae bacterium UBA3479
AGTCGCGCGTTGCAAGTCATCGCCGCGACATCGGATCCGGCCTCAGGCTCAGACAGTGAGAAGGCGGCTATTTTGTCGCCAGTCGCTACGGCATTCAAGTAGGCCGACTGCTGTGCTGCGTTGCCAAAGAGCGAAATGGGTCCACTGCCCAATCCTTGCATCGCGAACGCGAAGTCAGCGAGCGCATTGTGACGTGCCAGCGTTTCCCGGATGAGGCAGAGACTCCTGACATCAAGCTTTTCATGATGCCCGCCTGCACTGGCGGGGACGGCATAGGTTGTGAAACCGGCCTCACCCAGTGCTTTGACGATGGCTTTACAGGTGCCGTCTAAGTCATGATGCTCGTCCGCCGTCAGCGCGGGTAGGTGACGGCTCGCCCAGTCATCAAGGCGCGCGGCTAGTGCTTGGTGCTCGTCGTTAAAAAAAGGCCACTGTAGGAAGCTCTTGTCGCTCATTCTGCTCTCTCCCGACGCGTTACCATCGCGTCAGTCACCCTCGAACACGGGCTGCTGTTTTTCTACAAACGCGTTGTACGCGCGCCGGAAATCTTCAGTCTGCATGCAAATTGCCTGCGCCTGGGCTTCGCACTCAATCGCTTGATCTACAGACATGTTCCACTGCTGGTGCAGCTGGGTCTTGGTGATGCCGTTGGCAAAGGTGGGGCCGTTGGCAATGCGCGTAGCAGCCGCCATTGCGTCTTTAACCGGTGTTGCGCTCAAGCCGTTAAAGAATCCCCAGCGTTCGCCTTCCTCACCGCTCATTGAGCGGCCAAAGTACAGTAGTTCGGCCGCGCGCCCTTGGCCGATTATGCGCGGGAGTACGGAGCAGGCGCCCATATCACAACCCGCGAGGCCAACGCGGTTAAAAAGAAATGCTACCTTTGCAGTGTCGCTCGCGTAGCGTAAATCACTGGCCATCGCGATGATGGCGCCTGCTCCGGCACAAATACCCTCTACGGCGCTGATTACCGGTTGCCGACAGGCTCGCATGGCTTTAACGAGATCGCCCGTCATGCGGGTGAAAGCCAGCAGATCCTTCATGTTCATTTCGGTCAAGGGCCCAATGATTTCATGCACATCGCCTCCTGAGCAGAAATTGCCGCCCGCTCCGGTGATCACCACAGCATCGACGTCTGAGGCATAGACCAGATTACGGAATAAGTCTCTCAGTTCTGCATAGGAATCGAAGGTCAGCGGGTTTTTGCGCTCAGGTCGATTGAGCGTAATGGTCGCAACGCGGCCTTCGCACTCCCACAAGAAGTGCTGTGCTTGGTAGCCTGCGAGGGATGTTGTCTGCATGTTCCTATTCCTTGTGTCAGGCGGTACCACCGCCGTCAATCGCGACCGCTTGCCCTGTGACGCTGGCCGCCCCATCACTGCACAGCCAGCTGACTGCGCTGGCGACCTCCGACGCCTCGACAAGACGCCCTTGAGGGTTGCTCTCGGTAAAGTGCTGCATGGCGTCCTCTTCGGTCCGACCTGTCTTGGCCACAATCTCCGAAATCGCTGTCCGTACGATATCAGTATCGACATATCCAGGGCAGATTGCGTTAACGGTAACGCCCTGCGTCGCAACCTCCAGCGCCACCGCCCTCGTCATGCCCAAAACGGCGTGTTTGGACGCGCAGTAGCCGCTGACGTAAGGAAATCCCCTCAGTGAAGCGACGCTAGCGATATTAATGATGCGGCCCCAGCCGGCGCCCAGCATATCCTGTAGCGCGATCTGGGAGCAGTGAAACACGCCGTTGACGTTAACATCCATCGTCCGCTGCCAGTCTGCAAAATCTACGCGATGAAAGGGTGCCGT
>DFQW01000023.1:4138-9642 GCA_002377985.1 Halieaceae bacterium UBA3479
GCAAAAGCGGAGCTGATGCTGCTCCTGTCTGTGACGTCGCCAGTGACTGCGTGGGCATTTTTACCGAGAGAGGCTGAGAGTGTCGCCAGGGGCTCAGGACGCCGCCCAACCAGCGTGACCCGATACCCCTCGGCGTGCAACTGGCGGCTCACAGCCTCACCGATGCCGGTACCGGCGCCCGTGACCAATACGTGCCGATTCATAAGGCTGCCTCGCGTTCACGTTCTGCCAGCGTGTAGGCCTGCCGATGACCTAAAAAGTACTGGTGCTGTTCTACTGCGCCAGGACCCCGATAACCCAATTCTGCTGCGGCGTGCAGCGTCCAATTCGGGTCGGCAAGATGCGGGCGCGCCAGACAAACCAGATCTGCTCGTCCCGCCGCAATAATGCTGTTCACATGATCAGTTTCGTAGATGTTTCCCACGGCAATGGTGGGGATGTTGCCGTCGTTACGAATAATGTCTGATAGCGGCGTCTGAAACATGCGGCCCGGCTGAGGCTGAGCGGCATGGCTGGTTTGTCCTGTTGACACGTTGATGATGTCAGCACCGGCTTCGACAAACGCCTGCGCGATGAGCAGCGCTTCGTGCTCAGTGATGCCGGCGTCGCCCATCCAATCATGAGCGGAGATACGCACCGACATCGGTTTTTCGCTGGGCCAGGCAGTTCGCATGGCGCGGCAGACTGCCAGCGGGTAACGCAGCCGATTCTCGAGAGACCCGCCATATTCATCGTCGCGGTGATTCAGCACCGGCGTGATGAAGGACGAGAGCAGATAGCCATGCGCTGCGTGCATCTCGATCATGTCGAATCCAGCCGCTTGCGCGCGGTGCACGGCAGCCACGTGCTCCGCCAGAACGCTATCCATATCATCGCGGGTCATTGCTCGGGGCAGGGGACTGTACGTGTCGAATGGCACCGCGCTGGCAGAGAGCAGCGGCCACTGCTCGTTTTCGGGGAGGGGTTCGTCAAGAATTTTCGGATCCCATTTCCACGGCTCCAGCGTTGCTCCCTTGGGGCCCGCGTGCCCAATCTGAATCGCCATTTTGGCTTGGGTGTGTTGATGGACAAAGTCGGTGATGCGCCGCCAGGCGTCAGTGTGTGCGTCGCTCCAGATGCCGGTGCACCCGGGAGTAATCCGGCCATCAGCACTGACGTTGGTCATCTCCGTATACACCAGCGCCGCGCCACCCTTCGCCAGGCTACCGTAGTGCACGAGATGCCAGTCATTGGGCAGCCCGTCGGTGGCGCTGTACATACACATCGGCGACACGCAAACGCGATTTTGCAAAGTCATTTCTCGCAGAGAGAAAGGCAAAAACATGGGGGGTAGGGGGTCGTTCGCAGCCGGGCCGAGGTGTCGCTGCGCCAGGTGCGTTTCCATCGAATCGAGCCAGTTTTTGTCCCGCAGACGGAGATTTTCATGACTGACCCGCTGGCTCCGCGTCAGCATAGAGTAATTGAACTGCTTTAAGTCAAATGCATTGATATATCTGGGAACATTTTCAAACCAAATCATTGCGTTACGGGCGCTATTTTGAAGTCGTAGCACGTCAATTTTACGTTCTTCCTGATAGTTTTTTAGCGCAACGCTAATGGGCTTTCCACTGTCGAGGTGGTGTGCCAGTGAGATAGCGTCTTCCAATCCCAATTTTGTTCCTGAGCCGATGGAGAAATGCGCGGTGTGAGCGGCGTCGCCGATTAGCACAATACGATCATCTTTGATCCAGTTGTCGCAATAGACGGCGGGGAAGTTGATCCAGGCCGAGCCTCTGATGTGCGCAGAGTTCGTCAGCAGCGAGTGACCATCCAGATATTTTTCGAAAATCTTGCGGCAGGTCTCGGCATTTTCTTCATGTGACATCGCGTCGAAGCCCAGCGCGTCATAAACCTCGGGCGTTGTCTCGACAATAAATGTCGAGGTGCAGTCGTCAAACTGATAGGCATGGGCCCAAATCCAGCCATGCTCGGTCCGCTCAAAAATGAAGGTAAACGCATCCCGAAAGGTTTGATGTGTTCCCAGCCACACGAATTTGTTGGGTCGCATCTCGATCGTGCAACCAAACTCTTCCCGATAAGTGTTACGGATTTTGGAGTTGAGTCCGTCGCTGGCCACAATCAGGTCGGCATCGGCAAAGCGGGTATTGATGTCTTCCAGCTCGACCTCCTGCTCAAAGTGCAGCCCTACACCCAGCTCCTTTGCCCGCGCGTGGAGCAGCTGCAGGAAGCGCTTTCGACCGAGACCAATGAAACCGTGGCCGCCCGAGCGCTCTACCTCTCCCGATACATGACAGTCAATGAGATCCCAATGAATGAATTCGTCGACGATCCGTTGGGCACTCACGGGGTCGTTTGCTGTGATGTTGTCGACAGTTTGGTCCGAAAAGACAATTCCCCAGCCAAAGGTGTCGTCGGGTTTGTTGCGCTCGTAGACCTCAACTTCGTGCTCAGGGTTCCGGAGCTTGAGACTGATTCCCAGATATAAGCCGGCGGGTCCACCGCCCAGACAGATGACTTTCAACTCATTCTCTCCATTCTGACTTGACGCCTCAGACGCTTTATATCTAAAACATTGCGCTAGTATAGATTAAACATTTTATGTTTAAAATGTTGGCTTGGCACTTCGCTCTGGAAGCTATACGACATGAAACTGACGGCCGCTCAACCACGACTAGATCACGAGTCGCGTATTGAAAACGACGATCATCATGCCATCAGGCTATGGTTGCGATTGCTGACCTGCACCAATTTGGTTGAGCAGCATTTGCGCGCACGTTTGCGGAAGCAGTTTGATATCACGCTACCTCGATTTGATTTTATGGCCCAGTTGGAGCGCGAGCCCGAGGGTTTGACTATGGGCGCTTTGTCGCAACGAATGATGGTGTCTGGGGGCAATATATCGGGTATCGCCACCCAGTTAGAGAGAGAAGGGCTGATCAGCAGATCTCCCGTGCCCAGCAATCGGCGTGCGTTTTGCGTCACGCTAACGAGAGAAGGAAGAGCGCGGTTCGCGGAAATGGCAAGAGCGCACGAAGAATGGGTTGCAGAATTGCTAGGTCACGTCAGTGCGCCAGATTGTGAGCAACTGATGAGTACGCTCAAACAAATAAAGATGGGCGTGGACCACATCGCGGGCTGATATCGTGTGGAAGCCACCAGAGCGCGTCAAATACCAAACTGCTGTTGACCAATGGCCGACATTGGAGGAAGCCCGTGGCAGTCGACTTTTCTCACCACTCCGGGTGCAAAGCCTTGAGCTGAATCACAGAACCTGGGTGCCAGCTATGGTTCCGTGGCGGGCGAGCGAGCAAGGCGATGTCACGCAGGATGTGGTGGATTGGTACGCACGTTTTGCAGAAGGCAAGCCCGGAGCGATTGTGGTCGAGGCCACGGGTATCAGGGATATTCCCAGCGGTCCGCTGCTACGCATCTCGGACGACCGTTATATCGACGGTTTAAAGCGCGTGACTGACGCAGTTCGTGAAGCAAGCGGGGGCCAGACGCGCATACTGATCCAATTGATTGATTTTTTGACCATAAGGCGCCGGCCAGACCCCGATGCGTTTTTTATGCGATTTCTCGCTGTGACGGCAGATCATCGACGACATTTGCAGATGGAGCATGATGACGAGCTCGCGGTCAGGGAGCGCCTGCGTTCGCTCGACGAGGCGTCGCTCGAGGCGGTGTTGACGTCGCGCGAGCTGGAGTCCTTGCGTTACGGTCACCGTGAGCGCGTTACCGATACCCATTTGCCGCACATTGCCGCCCTCCCGGAGATGCTTCCCGGACTGTTTGCGAATGCGGCCGTGAGAGCCAAAAGCGCGGGCTTTGACGGGGTTGAATTGCATTACGCTCACGCTTACACGCTATCTTCGTTTCTGTCGGCGACCAACACACGCTCCGACGGATACGGCGGTGCAAGAGAGCAGCGCGCGCGCTTGCCGCTGGAGGTTTATCGCGAAGTTCGGGCCGCCGTGGGACCACGTTACGCCGTGGGTTGCCGGTTCCTGACGGACGAGATTGTTGATCGTGGTAGCGGCATAGAAGACGCCCGCTTTTTTGCGGTTGAATTTGCCCGGGCCGGGATGGATTTTCTGAGCTTGTCCCGGGGAGGCAAGTTTGACGATGCCAGGCAGCCGAAGGTCGGTTGGGCCGCCTACCCGTACACGGGTCGGAGTGGTTATGAGTGTATGCCTTCTTACTTGTCTGACGCGCAGGGTCCCTGGGGTCGCAACAGCGAACCCGTAGGGCAAATTAGAGCCGCCGTGAGAGAGGCTGGGTATGAAATCCCAATTATTTCGACGGGCGGTATTCATGGTTTCCATCAGGCCGAGTCACTTCTGTTAGAAGGAAAAGCCGACGTGGTGGGGCTGGCGCGTCAGGCGCTCGCTGATCCTGATTGGTTTGAAAAGGTGAGGCTGGGTCGAGGTAATGAGGTGGTTCTCTGCCGCTACAGCAACTATTGCGAGGGCTTGGACCAAAAGCACAAGCAAGTCACCTGTGAGCTGTGGGATCGCACGGCCCTAGATGAGCCGGGAGTGGTGCTCGCGTCGGACAGGAAGCGACGGCTCACGGCGCCCTCATGGATCTCGGGCGGGGCTTCTGTCAGCGGGGTGAAATAGAGACAACCCGTTTTATAGCGCGCGCTGCCTGCCGCTCGCTGCGAAAGTTCATCTCTAGTGCCTAACACCTATGGGTGTAGCGTGATGAGCGGGTTTGATGCACGATGCCCGCCTTGATCGATGTTCGGGCGACGCGCGGCGAAGCCGCGGTTGTCAGCTCGCCGCGCACCTTGAATTGCCGCGCACCTGGTACGGGCGTCGCGACGGGTCAGCATGTGGAACTGGAGAGGGCTATATGGGAATTAAAATTTCCGATTCAAATCTAATTAGATCGGCATGCTATATCGACGGGCAGTGGCATGCCGCGGCTACGGGCGCTCTGGCGGTGACCAACCCCGCGACCGGTGAGACCATTGCCAAGGTGGATACAGTAGGTCGTGCTGGTGCGGAAGCGGCTATCGCCGCGGCAAATCGGGCTTTGCCGGCATGGCGTGCTTTACCTGCGAAAGCGCGCGCTCAGGTGTTGCGGCGATGGTTTGACTTAATGATGGCGCACCAAGAAGACCTCGCGGTCATTATGACCCTGGAGCAGGGCAAGCCGCTTGCCGAGAGTCGGGGTGAAGTCGCCTATGGCGCCGCGTTCATGGAGTGGTTTGGTGAGCAGGCAAAGCGGATCGATGGTGATGTCATTCCCGCACCTTCCGGAGATAAGCGGGTTGTGTGCATCAAGCAGCCGGTTGGCGTTGTCGCAGCTATCACGCCCTGGAATTTTCCTAATGCGATGATTGCCCGAAAAGCTGCTCCTGCGTTGGCGGCGGGTTGCACCATCGTGATTAAGCCCGCGGCAGAGACACCATTGTCAGCGCTTGCGATGGCGGAGTTGGCGGAACGGGCGGGGGTGCCCCTGCGCAGCAGTGAGGCGCTGCAGCAGGCAGGCCAGGG
>DFQW01000105.1 GCA_002377985.1 Halieaceae bacterium UBA3479
GACTTCCGCAATATCGGCCATCCCCATGGGGGCGCCGGGGTGGCCACTGTTGGCCGCTTGAACCGCATCCATCGCGAGGGCGCGAATGGCGTTGGCCAAATCATTTTGAGAGGGCATGAGGGCTCCGGGGTCGCGTTGCGGGCGTATTGTCGGCGAAGCCGGGCGCTTGAGCAAATGCAACGTGGTATCTGCGCGCGACGACTCATCGCGGCGGTCAAAAATAAACCGTCCGTCGAGATTGCTGTGCCCGCCGTTTGGGCAACAGGACTCTTTAGGTCACCTGACCCACACGGACTCGTGCTCCACCAACTCCATGAGCGATTCCGCACACTTAACCAAATGCATCACTCTGGCTGACAAGTCGTCAGGCGCTGTGTCGGGCGGGCGGGGGACGGTACCATGGCGTAGTTGCTCCGCGGCAAGCTGCCATTTTAAAGAGAAATGGCGGGCTACTTCCCTCGCAGTGCTTGCAACATGGGCAGGAATGATGTCGGTGGGACTATCTGCGCCAGCAACCAACCAATAACGTGCCGCACCCGCCCGACACTCGGCAATCAAGATAGCCCCCTCAATATGCCATACAGGACGCGCCTCGAGGATGGGTTGGTCAAACAGGCCCGAACTGACTACTTCGTTAACAGCTTTATCAAGTGTCGTCTCGGTCCAGGATTTTTGAGAAGTCATCGAAAGTCCGCAAGCTGTTAGGCGGTAAACCATCCGGTCAGAGAATAACGGGCCCTCGGCGCGCAAGGCGCAACGAGAGAAACCCCATGTATCTGGCGTATGTCGAAAATCTGCAACGTGTTAAAGCGCGGGGTCCATGTCTCTTCAATATCCCCATCCTCTTTGTAAAAGTGCAATAGTCCCCCCCAGTCAGGGTGCCAACCTCTACTCAAACTCAGGACGAATGCCAAGCGACGCTTATTTCCCTCCAAGGCATCTCTGTGGCGCGTCAGATATTGACCCGCTGTGAATCGAGTAAACTGACTTTCCGCTCCCTTCACGTTCAAGCTGGTAATGTCCGCTACCAGTTTCTGCATAACATCACCACCCCAGAATGAAAATATTGAGTCCATGAGGTCGTCATCCCGGCTAGAGGCACTTACGCGGTTTTTCGCGAGGTAGGTACAATACAGAAAGCCCTGACCTTCACTGGCTCGGGCGTTAAGTTGCGCTGTTAAGGCTTTGCGGGTAGGGGCCGTCATTGACTGCCATGCCGAGGCGGAGACCAGTTTAGGGCTGGGACTGCAGGCATAAGCAACGTCGAAATGCGTACCCTCGGTCAATTCGATGTAAAGGCGTTCCGCTAATTGGGGCTCCAGAAAATCATCTATGCGACAACGACCCACGCTGGCAAAAGCCGCCCTCGCCGCAAAAAGATCCAATTGGAAATTGATCATTCGGGCGCTTCCTGATCTCGCCGTCCCACGATATGAAAAGCTATTGGCACTGACCGTACTGAAAGGCTTCTATCGAACACCGCACCCTCACGTAGAATTGTAAACCCTCTGGCTATGGCCGCATCGCTAAAGGCTGACAGTTCATCTTCAGATAGCGCCGCATTTTGCATCTGGCTCATCCTGGCCACATAGCTTGCCAACTCGGCAGATGTTGAATCGAACCAGCGGACTACCTCGGGTCGGGAAAACGCCGCAGGTGCTTCGATCATGTCAGCCACCGCATTGTACACCCGCAGCAAAGTGTCCCTTCCTTGGCACTCTGGGGCTTTCAACAGGGCACTCTCGGTATTGCCAAGCGCCGCCTTGAAGGCATTAGCCTTGAACCGTTGATCGGTATCGGTCTCGTTATCCAGCGCTGAACATAGCAATCTATTTGCTGCACTTAGGAAGTCTGAATTTATAAACGTCTGCACAAGATCTCGGTTGATTCCACATTCAATATCAATAGCGCCTTGCTTTAGATGAAGGACATAAACGAAATAACCACCGGGCGCGACGCAGTCAAGCGCTGCTAACATGCTGGCTACATCAACGTATTCTACGGCAAATTGACTGGTCACTAATTTGGCGCAATGCGTGGCAAAAGGCAGTCGCCTAATATCTCCTACCACCGCTGACTCACCGTTTTGCAGCAGTGCGAGCGCCTCAATAGATGCGTCAAACGCCAGCATTTTATTTGCGCTCAAGCTGGGTATCTGCGAGGCGATGCGCGATACCGAACCCGCGGCGGCCCCTAACTCCAACAATACCGAGCCCTTCGAGGGCAAAGACAACTGTTCGAGGGTGCTTTTCCAAAGCTGGAAGAGTGAAGGCAACTTAATGGCCTTTCGTGCCGCCTCAGGCTGCTCAGACTTCCAGAACCGACGCCATTCCTCAAATTGCTGTGACTCTGGGTGATCACTCATTGCTTTCTTCGACCCGGAGATCGTTGGCTGAAAAACCATTCTTATGCAATGCGAACATCAATGGCCCAAGGTGGGCCTCGAAATGACGCCATCCCGCTACAGCACTTTGATGAATAGGCTGTCTCACCTGAATGGATGATGCGGTCATACTCGCCCCCCGATTCTTCTGGGGCGTCAGGCAAGCCTCCTCCATGGGCAAACCCAGCTTTTTCAACAAAAGCGGAATTTCGCTCTCTGGCATTGAAACCATTTTTTCGTAGGAAACCTCAATCCATCTTTCGGTCAAATCGTTAGCAAATTGAGCTCGAAAGTGCTCGTGTTCACAATAGTATGTTCCTAGATCGGCCAAGTCATAGCTATATAGGTACTCTCCGGTAAACAGTTGTTTAAACATCGCAAAACAAACGGCTTCCGGTTGCCTCCGGGTATACACAAACAACGCCTCTGGGAAAACTCGAGCAATATGGGGCACAAAAATGAAATTCAACGGCAATTTGTCGATAAAAAAACGGCCGTCGCCCAGCCGATAGGAAGCCTCCCGTCGGAAATAGCTCGCTACCGAATCTAACTTATCCCGAGAGCAACTGGGAATTTGCTCAATCGCCGCATGAATGGAGCCGAAAGTGGCCTGAATCGCCTGCTCAAAATATCGGGTCTCGCCCAGAGATACCACATCCGAATGGCTACTGAGGATTCTCTCGGTTAAAGTGGAGCCTGTTCTGGGCAGGCCAACAATAAAAATCGGCCGCCCTCGAACCGGATAATCGGAAGCGCTCCCCATGCCGCCAGCCGACGCCGAGGCTATCCGGCGTAACTTATCCAACTCCATGGGCAACCCATCAGGAATCATTTTCTTAACTGCCGCGCAGCCCCTCTGATAAGCAGCAAAGGCGTCGTCCCACTGACCCAGATCCTCTAATTCTTTCCCTTGAGCAAAAAAAAGAAAAATATTCCTCTGATCCGGTGCGGGATCAGACTTCAGGACCGCATTCATCTGCTGCAAATGCTTATCGTCCGTGGCCCTCCTCACGCGGGACAAAAAATAGTGATTACGCCGGTTTTGTGGTCTGGCGGCTAGCAGGGCTTGATAAATCTCGGCGGCGCGCTGAGGCTGTGCGA
>DFQW01000013.1:0-1383 GCA_002377985.1 Halieaceae bacterium UBA3479
GCTTCGATGTCGGCGGGGGAGAAATTTTTGTCCATGCTCACAGTTTAAAAAGCCTTGCTCCGGTTTTACGTTGCCTGAAGTTCGTGTTTCGCGAGCCGATAGCCCCGGTCACGATAAAATCGCCACGCGTCTCTGGAGGCGGTGATTGCCGTGTCATCGTGCGTCACTATCTCTGCTAATCGATCGAATCGGGAAAAGCATCCCGGAATCCCATTGCTTGCGTTGATCAGCACGTCACTGTATTCGAGGGGAGGCTCTTCGTGTCCAACGATCACGCGCTCCAAGCTCGCATCGGCCAGGCACGAGTGAGGAACGAAGCTTGATGGACGAAAGTGCCATAGCGCCTCATCCAGTTGGCGTGATACCTGCTCGTTTTCGGTCTGAATGAATACATGATGCCCTCGGGCGCACGCTTTCTCAGCCAGTCGCCCGATGGCAACCGCCATCGGCAAACTGCCGTCCGGGGGGAGCACATAGAAGTCGATTTTGGTCATCGCCGGCCCGAGCGCTCTCTAAGGTAATCCACCAGCATGGGCACGGGACGACCCGTTGCACCTTTGGGTGAGCCTTTGAACGCTGTCCCTGCAACGTCCAGGTGCGCCCACTTATACCCTTCGGTGAATTGCGCCAGAAAACAGGCGGCCGTGATGCTGCCGGCCCCGCCCGTACCGATGTTGGCGATATCCGCAAATGGGCTCTCCAGCTGTTTGTGATATTCCTCCCAAATAGGAAATCGCCAGCCACGGTCATGGGTCCGGTTGCCCGCTTCCAACAGGCTGTCAGCAAGTCGATCGTCATTAGAAAAAATTCCTGTGGCTTCGTGCCCCAGAGAGACGATGATTGCTCCGGTAAGCGTAGCGATATCGATGACTTCTTCGGGAGAGAACCGCGAGACGTAGGTAAGTGCGTCGCAAAGTACCAGGCGTCCCTCGGCGTCGGTGTTCAGGATTTCAATGGTTTTTCCAGAGAGGCTCTTCACCACATCTCCGGGTTTGGTGGCCCTGCCGCTCGGCATATTTTCTGCGGCAGCAATTACGCCCACAATATTGATAGGTAGCTTCAGCAGCGCCGCAGCGTGGATAGCTCCAAAGACGGATGCCGCTCCGCCCATATCAAACTTCATCTCATCCATTTTTGGGCCCGGTTTCAGACTGATGCCACCGGTATCAAAAGTTATCCCTTTGCCCACCAGACAATAGGGACGAGATTTTGCTGTTCCCCCGTTGTATTTGAGGGTAATCAACCTCGAGGGCTGCTCCGAACCATTGCCCACAGACAACAGTGAATGCATGCCGAGATCAGCCATCTTGCGCTCGTCTAAAATTGAGACGGAGACTTCACTATGTCTTTTAGCCAGCTTTCTAGCCTCGCCGGCGAGGTATC
>DFQW01000013.1:1624-16856 GCA_002377985.1 Halieaceae bacterium UBA3479
CTTTCTAGCCTAGCCGGCGAGGTATCGAGGGGTGCATATGTTGCCCGGCAGATTGCCGAGCTCTCTGGTGAGGTTCGTTCCCTGCCCAATGGCTGAGCCGGCGTCGAGGGCACGCTTGGCTATTGTCTGTGTGCAGAGATTCGTCGGTGTGACTGCAACGCGTCGAAGTGAGCGAGGTGGCTTTTTTTTGTGATTCAACGTCTGGCTGTACTGGTAGTGAGCGAGGGTGAGTTGCAGCGCAATCTGTTCCAGCAATTGCTCAGGTTGCTTCATTTTTTGCGATAGTCCGTCAGTCCAGATAACCGCCTCTTTGGCGCTGCAGTTCACCAGAGCACGAGCGAGTCCCTCGGCTATTTTTTTGTCTGCTGCGACCGAGCGCTGACTCAGATCACCGCAGCCCACCAAGAGCACTCGCTCCAGTTGGTTTGACCCTGTCAGCCACACAGTGGTCCCGACAGACGGAGAAAAGTCACCGTTGGCGATCGTTCTGGACACCGCGCCCGCAAGGGTTTTATCGAGTTCTCTCAGCCGATTGCCTAACGACTTACGCTCCGGCAGCAGAACAACCAGTGCCTGGGTTTTCAGTTGATTGAGTGGTGCCGCTACTTTAGCCGTAATGTTTAGAACTGACATGAGTGTTCCTAGAGCCTTCAAGGGTCGGAGAGAGGGCGCTAGTGTATGATGACCGGCGGGTTAACGAAATAACCCATCGCTAATCCCGGTTAATTGGCTGGTTCCATGCTTATTCTTCGTTATTTAACGCGAGATATTTTGACTCACACACTGGCGGTGAGCTTTGTGCTCTTTCTCGTCGTGTTCGCAGGTCGATTCATTCGTTACCTCGCCGAGGCGGCAGTGGGTTCTCTAACGGGGGATGTGCTGTTGCCCATCATGCTGTTTAAGCTACCCGGTTTTCTCGAAATGATTCTTCCGTTGGGGTTGTTCATTGGCATTCTTCTCAGCCTTGGTCGGTTATATGCAGAGAGTGAAATGGTTGTGCTGAAGGCTTGTGGGGTGGGTCCGGCTCGCCTTGCTCTCTATGTCATGGTGCCCGCGCTACTGGTGATGCTTGCTGTGGCGGTGCTGGCACTGCACGTCGCTCCCGACGGTTCTGCCAGAGCGCAGGTGCTTTTGGATAACCCGCGCTCTGCGGAAGGTTTGCATATGCTTAATGAGGGGCGATTTCGAAAGCAACGCGGCGGTAGCTACGTCACCTATGCGGAGCGCATCGATGATAGCGGTTTGATGCACAATATTTTCGTATTCGAACGGGGCGAGAGGGAAGCTGACCGCGCCCATGTGGCTACGTTCGCGCGGGAAGGGGAGATAATTCTCGATGAGCAGTCGGGACGACGCTATCTCGAATTGCGTGGCGGCAGCCGTTACAGCGGCTCACCCGGCAAGTTGATGCTGGAAGAGGTCACTTTTGATCTCTACGGCGAGCTTATTCCCGAGTCAAAAAATAGCTTGCGGCGATCAGGCAAAGTAGAGGCGGTGCCGACTGCCACGTTAATGTCGAGTGAAGATCCCAAGCTCCGCGGCGCGTTGTGGTGGCGTCTCTCGTTACCGCTTATGGTGCCCACGGTTGCATTGATTGCCCTCGCGTTGAGCAGAACCGACGCGCGCAGAGGAAGATACGCAAAAATCGGGCCGGCGATGGTGGTTTTGTTGATGTATTTTTTGGGTCTTACGCAGGGACGTGCCGTGATCGAGTCGGGTAGCGGGCCGGGTTTAATGATCGCAGTGCACGGGGCTATGGCCCTGCTGGCGGTGCTGTTGCTCAATGCAGAGCGTTTGAGGAAAGTGGGCAAGCCGGTAAATGCGCAAGTTTGATTATTACATTGGCCGCTCCGTATTGATGGCGACGTTAGCAGTCCTCATGCTGCTGACAGGGCTCGATTCTCTGATTTCTGTTATCGACGAATCCGACGATATTGGGGATGGCTACGAGTTCAGTGATGTGCTGATTTATGTGGGTTATACCGTTCCAAGAAGAATTCATGAGTTCGTGCCATTTGCAGGACTAATTGGCGCCTTGATTGCTCTGGGTCGTCTCGCAGCATCGAGTGAGTTGGTGGTCGTGCGTGCTTCCGGCGTATCACTGGGCGGTATCGCGATCATGGTTTTGAAGCCCGCCTTGCTGATGGCTATTTTTGGATTTGCCGTCGGTGAGTTCGTCGCGCCACATTCGGAGCAGTTGGCAATGAGTCATCGCGCACTGGCGCAGCGCTCGGAGTCTGCGGTGGCGGGTCGGTTTGGTGCGTGGAATCGGGATGGCAACACCTTTATCCATGTCGATGCCGTGCAACGAGGCGGCATTGCCTACGGGGTAACGCTGCTGACTTTTGACGAGGAATATCGGTTAGTCACATCATTGAAGGCCGAGAGAGGGACTCACGCTGGAGATCACTGGATGCTGGAGCAAGTGCGCTCGACTCATCTCGGTGAGGGTGGCACCACCATTCAGCGCGATACGCTTTGGCGTTGGGATACGGCGATTACGCCCCAGTTATTGACTCTGGACGTGGTCGAGCCCGAGACGCTCCCTATCGTCCAGCTATGGCCCTATGCGCGATACCTACAGAGGCAGGGCATGGTGTTTGTCGATATTGAGCTGGCGTTTTGGCGGAAGGTACTACAGCCCTTGGCGACACTCGCTCTGGTGCTTGTGGCAATGTCTTTTATCTTCGGCCCGCTACGCGAAGGGACAATGGCTGCACGGGTCTTCATCGGGATAATTGTGGGTGTCGTGTTCAGAATCAGCCAGGATTTTTTTGGTCCTGCCAGTCTGATTTTTGGCTACGACCCGCTGTTGGCTGCGCTGTCGCCAATAGCCGCCTGTTGGTTAGGGGGGATGTGGTTACTGTGGCGTCGCGCCTGATGGACCCACTTAATCGCGCTTGGATAGTAGTATCAGTCTGGTGCCCGACAGTGCATCGTGCCAGTACTGGTAGCGCGGCGGCACGAATTTCCAGATAAAGCCAAGCCCGCAAGAGGCCAAAGACAGCGACGCGCCGAGTAGCCGCAGGGCGACTTGTCGCCACGTCGGTTGGTCTCCGCGTTCGCTAATTAGCCTTATCCTCCACGCTTGCATCCCTAAGGTTTGTCCGCTTTTGCGCCAGAACAATCCGAAAAACAGCAAGAGAATAAGACTCCAAGACAGCCACTGTAGCGCTGGGGGTACGGTTTGGACCAGGGCATTCTCAGTAGGGCCCCAAACGAAAACCCACAGGGCGGTGGCAGACATAAAAAGAGGCATGATCAGAAAGCTGTCATAAATCATGGCCAGTAAGTGGCGCCATAATGGGGCGGCCGATAGCGTATCTGTGTTGTCTGCAAGCGGACTCATTAAAACTTAGGGCAGATGTCTTTCCGTATTCGTCGTAAAATATCATGTCCACGTTTCAGATTTTACCCATGACAATCCAAGAAGAAATGACACAAGCGCTTTCGGCGGCGTTCGAACCTTCGTTTCTCAGTGTGGAGAATGAGAGTCATCGCCATAATGTGCCGCCAGGATCCGAGACTCACTTCAAGGTGACGCTGGTGAGCGAAAGTTTTGTGCAGGTCAGAAGCGTGAAGAGGCATCAAGCCGTGTACGGCGCCTTGGCGGGCTGGCTGGCGGGTCCGGTTCACGCGCTGGCGTTGCACACCTATACCGCTCAGGAGTGGGCGGCCGTGGATGGCTCTCCAGCCTCGCCGGATTGCAGGGGGGGCACCGGAAAATGAGCGTGGCGGAGGCGCCGGGGGAGCGTGTCGTTGTGGCCCTTTACCGGTTTGTGACGCTCGATGATTTCGAGCAACTGAAGGCACCGTTGCTCGAGATTTGCCGGCAAGCTGGGTTGAAAGGCACCTTGCTGCTTGCCCGCGAGGGCATCAATGGCACCATTGCGGGTACGCGTTCAGGGATTCAATCTGTTATTGGCTGGCTGCTCGAAGACCCTCGGTTCAGAGGTCTGGACTGGAAAGAGTCGTTTCACGACGCCGAGCCCTTTCATAGAATGAAAGTGAAGCTGAAGAGGGAAATCGTCACGATGGGGGTAGAGCAAATTGATCCCAACGTGTGCGTCGGACAGTACGTCGATCCTGCACAATGGAATGCGCTCATTGATGATCCGGAATGTTTGGTCATCGATACCCGCAATGATTACGAAGTTGCCATTGGCAGTTTCAGAGGAGCCGTGAATCCATCTACCAAGAGTTTTCGCGATTTTCCCCAGTGGGTGCGTAGCAACCTACGGCCGGCTGAGCACAAAAAAATAGCCATGTTCTGCACCGGCGGCATCCGCTGTGAGAAATCTACCTCTTTTCTGATTTCCGAAGGGTTTACCGAGGTGTGGCATTTGAAGGGAGGCATCCTTAAATATCTCGAGGAGATCCCTGAGTCTGAGTCGCGGTGGGAGGGCGAGTGTTTTGTTTTTGACTCCCGGGTGGCGGTGAATCATCGCTTGGCAAAAGGCAGCTTTGATCAGTGTTATGCGTGTAGGCATCCCATCACTGAGGCAGAGAAAGCCTCGGACTATTACGAAGCCGGAGTTTCCTGTCCCCATTGCTATCAGCAGTTAACCGACGATAAAGAGACGCGCTTCAGGGAGCGACAGAAGCAAGTGGAGCTTGCGGCCGGCCGAGGCGAGCGACACATTGGTGGGCCGCCGCCAGAGAGGCAGAGACGATCGCTGCAGGGTCAGGGCCTTATCAGTGAGGACAGTAAATCTGCAGGGTAAAAGTAACTCACATGTGCGCTGTCTCCTGCAGAAATGATCCCGTAGACCCGCAGGCTGCCGCTTGGAGTTCTTCCCAAAATAGCCCCTCCGGAAGCGCCCTTGTGAATGACGCAGCTTGACGCGAGGGGTGGCGAGCTTGGCTCGGTGACGTGGCAGTCTGAATCGATAAACAAGATGCGATCTGTGTCGCCGGCCGATTCATCTGCGTTGGAGCCGGGTGGTCGACTAAAACCTGCAGCGCTAATGCGCGACCCCAGCGGCACTCGGACCGGTGATGCCGGAATCCAGGTGTCCGGCCACCACTCGGTTGTGCTGCGAAGCAAAGCCCAGTCTTCGCTCATCGATCCCCCTGATGCTTCAAGTTTGAGAGAGATAGCGCCGCTCTCGGTCCAGAGTGTCACGGGCGAAGCCATTGCGTCGTAGCCCTCAAAGCAGTGCCACGCGCTCATTACGAGCGGGAAGGGCCCCGGCGACACAATGGTGGCACTGCACCGCTCCAGGAAGTGGCGAGGATATCCCTTGACGCTGCGAACGATCGGCACCTCTATTTTGACGATTGCCTGGATCCACGCGTCGTTGTCCCGGGGCGCTGTTTTAGCAATCTCAGTGAGGCACAGCACCGCTGCGGCAAGCAACCCGCGTAATGCAGCAGATGTGGGGGCGCAGCAGCGCGCTCTGGCAGAAGACATGGCGTTTCGATACGTTGAAAATCGGTGTCTCCCTCGAGGCTACGTGGGTTTTTTATGCTTGAAAAGGTGTCAGCCGGATGGGTTACAAAAACGTAGCTGGTGTATGCTCCGCCGCGTCGGGCTTGAGTAGAAGCAAGTAGAGCAAGGGCTGAAGAGGGGGGGGTGTCATTGGAGTATTCGCCACAGCAACTCCGCTCGGGCCTGTCGCTGGCGATTGTGGCCAATATCATATGGGGTGTTGCGGCCCTGTTCTGGATAGAGACTAGGCCCGTTGATGCCGTTGACGTAGTGGCTCACCGGGCAATTTGGACGCTGCCAATCGCCACACTGATCTTGCTTTTCGCGCGCCGACTGCGGTCAACGTGGTCTCTTGTGCGTGTAGGCAGTACGTTTTTGTGGAGTCTACTGGCTGCCTGCCTGCTCAGCGTGAACTGGGGCGTCTTCGTCTATGCAGTAGCTGTCGGCCGCGCCACCGAGGCAAGTCTGGGCTATTTTATGCTGCCACTACTGACGATCCTCGTCGGTAGATTGGTATTTCATGAAGCCTTAGGTCTAACCCAGCGCGTTGCGATCGGTCTTGCGATTGTTGCCGTGTTGGTGCAGGTGTTTTCATATGGCAGTTTGCCCTGGATCAGTCTGGCGGTGTCCAGCAGCTTTGCACTTTACGGTGCCATCAGAAAGAAAATCGCGGCGGACACTATTCAGGGGCTTTTTATCGAAACCTTGTGCATGTTCCCATTTGCTCTGGCCTGGTTATTGATAACGGGCGGAGCGGGCATGGGCATCCACGGCTGGAAGGTCGATATGTTCCTCTTTCTATCAGGGTTTTATACCGCCGCGCCGTTGCTGACCTACATTGCCGCCGCCCGGCTGCTGCCGCTAAGTGTGGTTGGCTACACTTCTTATCTGGGGCCTTCATTGCAGCTACTGGTGGCGCAAACAGTGCTGGGAGAATCGATTGATATCGTCACTGTTCTGTCTTTTGGATTGGTGTGGCTGGGTGTACTGCTGGTCTCCGGGCGAGGTCTGTTACAAATGCGGCGACGCAGAAAAGGGCGCGGCGCATGACCCATGACGCTGCTCGCGGCGCCGGTATTCAATTATCCCCGGAGTGGCTCTCGCTACTGGAGCCCGAGTTCTCGAGACCCTACATGGCAGAACTGCGCGCCTTCCTCAAGGCTGAAAAGGCGGCGGGGAAAGTGATTTACCCACCCGGGCGCGAGTTTTTTGCGGCGCTGGATGCGACGAGTCCCTCGAGGGTACGCGTTGTGGTTATCGGGCAGGATCCCTATCACGGCCCCGGGCAGGCTCACGGACTGAGTTTCTCTGTTCGAAAAGGGCAGCCTATCCCCCCGTCGCTGCGCAACATTTTTGCTGAGTTGCAAGCAGATCTCTCCGTTGTTCCACCAGCGCACGGCGGTCTCACTGGTTGGGCAGAACAGGGCGTGCTGTTACTCAATAGTGTGTTGTCGGTTGAGCATGGCTTGCCCGGATCACATCAGGGCAGGGGGTGGGAGACTTTTACTGATGCCGTGATAGCGGCCATAGACAGCGGAGAGCGCCCGGTCGTTTTTCTGCTGTGGGGAAAGCATGCGCAGCAAAAAGGTGCGGCGATAGACCGCCAAAAGCACTGTGTTCTCTCGGCGCCGCATCCATCACCCTTGTCTGCGCATCGGGGTTTTTTCGGTTGCAGGCACTTCAGTCAGGCGAATCGATTTTTGATCGAGCGGGGCTATGAACCGATTGACTGGTCCGCTACGGGATGACACGCCGCGAGTGATAAAAGAGGCAGCTGTGATTCGTTGATAAACAAGGGGGTGCTCGTCGCTTCTGGCACCACTTCGAGCAGCGCGCCCAGTTGCCCATTCAGCGACAGTATATTGACCAGACTTCCAACGCGCTGTCCTTCCTCATTGCTGATGCCGTCACCCGGTACAGGGCTCTGTGCCGTGTCAGGCAGGGTGGCGCGGTAGAGCCTGCGCTTGGGTGTGCCTCGATAGTGGAGCCGCGCCACTATCTCCTGGCCTGTGTAACAACCCTTGGAGAAACTCACGGTTCCATTCAGGTCGTAGTCGAGATCTTGCGGCAAATAGGCACCAACGGTAGTTGCCTCTATTCGCGCTCGCGCCATCTCAAAATCGACGTGTGTGAGTGAAATTGCGCCACCTGAATCATGCCGAATCGGTGCTTCACCCGTGTGCCAGTATTCGACAAATCCTTTGCCGCGACCGATGGCAACAGCAGATAAAGCGCCGTTTTTCTCATATATTTCGGCGCGTTCCGGATCAATTATCGCCGCGGATTCAACCCTGTGGCAGTGCACCGTCAAATCAAGTCGTGTGAGTGCGGATTTGGAAAAGGCAAGGTAGGGCTTGAGGTGGATAGCCAGTTCTGTCATCACAGACTCGCGGCCTCTCAGCAGCACGATGTCTTCGGCGACCACGACTGCAAGGGTATCGGCGAGTACTCTACCTTTCGAATTACAGAATGCAGCGTGAAGCTGTGCACCGACGGCGGCCTTCTTGAAGTCGGCAGTGGTTTGTCCTTGCAGAAAAAGTCTGGCATCAGCCCCCGAGAGCTGAAAAACGGACTCAAGTGAGATGTCGTGTGCGCCAGAGGTAGAGGGAGAGGAAGCTTGCACGGTTTTTCGCACCTGTTTGGGGAAGCCCTATACTACAAGATTAGTTAGAAAGTTCAGATTGGCGATATGGATCTGCGAGAGGAATTGAACAGAGCACAATGGGCTAGTAGGCGGGGGCTTCTCGAGTTGGACCTGCTGCTCGCGCCGTTTGTTGAACACCGATTTATGGATTTGGACGCATCTTTACGCGATCTGTATCGGGATCTTCTGTTTGAAGGCGATCAAGACCTATTGGAGTGGATTATGGGTCGCGCTCGGGCTAGCCAGCCCCGCTTTCACCCCATTATAGACGCCATCAGAGCCTTCCATCGACTCGACGCGTGAGCCCCTAGGCAGTGTATTGGGGGAGTAGATCGATGGCGCCATCCAGCGCAGTGCGCCGATCGAAATTGGGCGGAATCAATATGGAATCTCTTTTTAAGGCGGAACTATCGGGGTAGTCCGAATTGAAATGGAGTCCACGGCTCTCCTTTCGTCCCGAGGCAGATTCAACCATCAAAGCGGCCACTCTCGCGAGATTGCGCATTTCGAGCAGAGGGCGGCTGATCTGGAACCGTGCGTAGTAACCGGCTACCTCCCGCTCAAGCAGCGCAATACGTTGTGCGGCGTACTCAAGGCGGCGCGTTGTTCTCACTATGCCCACGTAATCCCACATGAGGCGCCTCAACTCCTGCCAATTGTGCTGGATGACGACTTCTTCATCCGAATCTCGCACGCGGCTGTCGTCCCAAGGTGTTGGACTGGCGTTTTGCGAAACCAGCGATTCGGCGATGTGGGAAGCGGCAGACTGCGCATATACGAAACATTCCAGCAATGAGTTACTGGCCATGCGATTGGCGCCATGGAGTCCGGTGCAGGCAGATTCTCCGATGACATACAAACCGGGCACGTCGGTAGCGCCATACTGATTCACCACCACGCCGCCACAGGTGTAGTGTGCAGCGGGAACAACGGGGATTCGCTCCTCGGTAATATCGATACCCAACGAGAGACATTTTTCGTAGGCCTGTGGGAAGTGGCGAATAATCAGCTCTTTTGGGCGATGACTGATGTCGAGGTAAACACATTCCGCTCCTAACCGTTTCATCTCATGATCGATTGCGCGCGCGACAATGTCTCTGGGAGCCAGTTCCGCGCGCTCGTCGAAGGCCGGCATGAATCGCGTATTGTCCTCAAGGTGCAGGGTCGCGCCTTCGCCCCTCAGCGCCTCGGTCATTAAGAACGAACGACTGTTTGGATGGTAGAGGCAGGTGGGATGAAACTGGTTAAACTCGAGATTGGCGACGCGGCATCCCGCGCGCCATGCAGCAGCGATGCCATCACCGCTCGCGCCATCGGGGTTGGTGGTGTACCGATACGCCTTGCTGGCGCCGCCTGTTGCGAGCACAACAGCATCGGCGGCAAAGGTATCAACGCTGTCGCCCGCTGCATTCAGCAAGTAAGCACCGCAGATGCGATCTCCCAGTTTGATGACGTCGACAAGACAGCGATCCATGAGCAACGAGATGTTGCGGGCTTCTTCGACCCGTGATGCGAGTACTTCAGAAATGGCCCTGCCAGTCTGATCAGCTGCGTGTATAACCCGCCGATGGCTGTGTCCCCCTTCCATAGTCAGGTGAAACTCTCGGAATTCGGAGTCTGCTTGATCCTCGCGCAAATCAAAATGCATGCCTTGCTCAATGAGCCATTCGACGCACTGGCGACTGCGACCTACTGTGAAATGGACGGCAGGCTCGTGGCATAGCCCGGCCCCAGCCTTGAGGGTGTCTGCGACGTGGGCTTCTACCGAATCGCGGTCATGTAACACCGCTGCCATGCCGCCCTGCGCCCAAAATGTAGAGCCTGCTCCTAGCTGACTCTTGGACACGACCGCTATTTTCATTGATCTCGGTAGCTGCAGTGCCAAGCTGAGACCCGCGGCTCCGCTCCCAACAATCAACACATCGTATCGGTTAATAGTAGACATTTTGTTGGGCCATCAGACGGGCAGGTGTGGGGTATAGTGACGGAATCAAGTTTACTGTATCGGGAACTTTTTGCCTTGATCGGGATCATACAGGGCAATACGGGTTCGGGGAGGCAAATTCCCGAGATTTGCGAGCGGAATAGGGCGCAGTTGTGACAGCCTCTGACACAGATCAGCAGCTGGTTCAGAGAGCACAGAGGGGAGATCTGCGCGCCTTTGACCTGCTGGTGCTGAAATATCAGGGACGGATTGCCGCGTTGGTGAGTCGCTACCTCAATGATCCCGGCGAGGTTGAGGATGTTACTCAGGAGGCCTTCATTAAGGCCTACCGGGCATTGGAAAAGTTTCGGGGCGACAGCGCGTTTTATACGTGGCTGTATCGCATCGCCAGCAATGCAGCCAAAAATCATTTGGTTGCAAAGGGCCGCAGGCCCGGGGCAGATGTGACGATTGAGGATGCCGAGGGTTTTGAGCAGGCGGCGTTGATCTCTGAATCAAGCACCCCGGAGGCAGAGCTTATGAGCGAAGAGCTCGCTCAGGTAGTGACGGAAGCTCTGGATGCGCTTCCGGAAGAGTTGCGAGCTGCCCTGAGCCTGAGAGAGTTTGAGGGACTTAGTTACGATGATATCGCGGCAGTCTTGGAATGCCCGGTAGGAACAGTGAGATCCAGAATTTTTCGGGCCCGTGAAGCGATCGATGAGCGGGTACGGGAGCAGATGAGTGAGGAGTTGGGGTTCAGATGACGACCAGTGAACAGGATTTGGCGGCGCTTTCGGCCTTGATGGATGGTGAGGCGCAGGATCTTGAGTTGAGGAGGCTCCTGGGTTCGGTGGAATCGGATCCGGCATTGCGGGTCCGCTGGCGTCGTCAGCAACTGGTGAGAGACCTGATGCACGACAGGCGGCAGGTTCGGCCGGAGATCGACGTGTCGGTGGGCGTCCAACAAGCCATCAGCCGCCAGCCGGAGCTGTCCCGCAATCCCCTGTGGAGCATGGCAGTTGCGGCCTCCGTAACGATCGCGGTCGTGTTGGGTGGGCAGTCGCTGATACCGGTGGATCAGGTTGCGCCGAAAACGCTGGTGAGTCAGTTGGGTGGCAATGTGGTGCCGGTGTTCGGCGCTCAGCCGGTTCGGGCTAGCCTTGAGACAAGCGCAATACCTGTCACCGCAAACAAACTTCCTCGTGACGACGGCAGGAAATCTGAAGCCACGGCAATTTATGAGCGCTGGGCCCAAGAGCGCTATCAGTTGCTCAGTGGGCATCATGCCGCAGTGGCGACACAGAACCATCCTGTGCCGTACATTGCTCGCGTTCGGGCAGAAGACGTATTGGGCAATTCCGCTACGTCAGAATGAGGCTAAGTCGGTCTTTCCTGTCGCTGCTGATTGCGGCGCTCTGCTACTCTCCAATTAGCTGGTCACAATCCGAGCCCGCTGCTTGTGCCGTCTCCGGCGAGGCAGATGCGGCGCTGATCGGATTGCTCGAGGCGCATCAACATATCTCCTT
This sequence comes from Halieaceae bacterium UBA3479, assembly GCA_002377985.1. Lineage (GTDB taxonomy): Bacteria > Pseudomonadota > Gammaproteobacteria > Pseudomonadales > Halieaceae > Luminiphilus. The sequence continues at coordinate 13,150 of DFQW01000013.1, forward strand.
TAGCGGCACGTTGCTTTACGAGCGCGAGGGAAGTCGCCAGTTCATCGATGTAGACTGGTCGGCGGGCTCGGGAGAGGCACGTTTGCGGCGGCTGAATCGCGTCGAGGACCCATCCACCGAGACTTGGACGCCCCCGGCATTTACCGCCGGTCGATTTTGCGATTTGCTCAAGTTTTATATTCCCCGCGTGGAGCAGGGGAGGGTGATTGCCGGGCGAGCAACGCACCGGCTTGCGATACAGCCAAAGGATACGCTTCGTCTTGGCTATGTCGCAGAGATCGATAGAGAGAGTGGTTTGCCGCTAGCTATGGTAACGGTAGATCCAGATGGCAAGATGCTTGAACGCTATGAGTTCGCCACTATTAACCTCAGTGGCATCAATACTGCTTATGCGGACCCTCAGATGGCAGTTCTCACGGAGATGGCCAGAGCTGATTCGCGGGGAAAAAATGTACTACCCGGGTACTACGTGATTGAGGGGCATGCGACCCCTGCCGCGTTTGTGGTCAGTGACGGCTTGGCTACGGCTTCGGTATTTCTGGAACCGCTGCTCGGTGTCACCGCGCCCGGCGAGGCAGGTGTGATGAAGGGAGCGACGCTTACCTACACCAGAGGCGTTCCCGCTACGGGGCAAAATGGAGTGTTGATCAGCGTCCTTGGAGAGGTGCCGCTAGTGACAGCGAGGCTGCTGGCGGACGCAATCCGTCCGACGAGTACGGTCCCCTGATGGGTTGGTTGATGGAAACCGGCCGTGTTGTCGCGATCGAGTCTGATGCGGTGTGGATAGAGGCGGACCGCAGCACGGCTTGCGGCCGCTGTGCTGCGCGAGCAGGCTGTGGTCAGGGCGCTCTTTCCAGATTGTTCCAGCAGGGCAAGGGCCGGGTTCGGGCTTTGTCTGGCGCCCAGTTAAGCGCATCGCACTGTGACTTGGGGGACCAGGTCTGGATTCGGGTGCCGGAGGCATCCTTGCTCAGTGGCACTGCGCTTCTTTACGGGTTTCCTTTGGTGTTGGGCACGCTGTTGTCTCTGCTGTTGTCGTCAGAGGGAGATATATGGGCGGCGGGGGGCTTTTGCCTTGGGATTGTCGCGGGCTTTGCTATCCTTCACCGTGCCATCGTCTTGTTAGGGGGTATTGTTCCGGGCTTTGCAGAGCCTGAGCTGGCCGGCAAGGCGGACATTTCTCAAGTGCGATCCGATATAATTTCTGTAACGCACTGACAATATTGAATTTTTTATTTTGGAGTTCGGCCATTATGGTACGTGCATTTTTGTATTTAATCGGCATTGTCTTTGTGGCGAGGGTGTCGGCTTCCGCGTTGCCCGACTTCACCGATATCGTGGAGGCTTCCGCCCCCGCAGTTGTAAAAATCCTTGTCGAGTACGAATCCGATAACCCGCGATATCAGGAGCAGTTGGAGGAATTGCCCGAGTATCTGCGGCGGTTCTTTGAGTTCAGGGAGGGACCGAGGGCTCCCCGAGACCGGGCGGGCATGGGCTCTGGTTTTATTGTTTCGGCGGACGGCTACGTGGTCACCAACAATCACGTGGTGGAAGATGCCAGAAATATCTTGGTCCGGTTGCCCGACCGACAGGAATATGACGCCACACTTGTGGGCACTGACCCGCGATCAGATTTGGCGGTTTTGAAAATTGACGCGCAAGACCTGCCGGTGCTGGCGCTCGCCGATGAAGCAGAGGTGAAAGTTGGGCAATGGGTGCTGGCCATCGGCTCGCCCTTCGGGCTCGATTTTTCGGTTACCGCGGGGATCGTCAGCGCGCTGGGCAGAAGCTTGCCGACGGAAACTGGCGATAATTATGTCCCCTTCATTCAGACTGATGTCGCCATTAATCCGGGTAATTCCGGTGGGCCATTATTTAATCTCGAAGGCGAAGTGATCGGCGTGAACTCCCAGATTTTCACGCGGTCCGGCGGATCTATCGGCTTATCGTTTGCGATACCTTCTTCAGTGGTCAGCAACGTGGTAGCGCAGATTCAGAAAAACGGTGTCGTCGAGCGAGGATGGTTGGGTGTCAGTATTCAGGATGTTGACCGTAACCTTGCTGATTCTTTCGGTTTGGACAGGCCTCGAGGCGCGTTGATTGCACAGGTTGGCAGTGACTCCCCTGCAGAGCGCGGCGGGCTCCTGGCGGGGGATGTGATCATCCAGTTCGATAGTCAGCAGATCGAGACCTCGGCGGATTTGCCTCATGTAGTGGGCCTGATCGCTCCCGGGACCCGCTGTGAGGTGGTGATTGTGAGAGAGGGGGTGGAGAAGACGCTCGAAATTGAGGTTGGTGGTCTTGCTGCGGATCAAGTTGCCAGAGTGGGGCCGAACGTTGTCTCTGATGGGACCGTTAACATACTGGGTATGAGGATAGCGCCAGCAGAGCCCGAAGCTTTGGCCGAGCTCGGTCTCGCGGGTGGCGTCCAGGTTGTTGCCATTAATTCAGGCTCTCCGGCAGCAGACGCCGGTGTTCGGGAAGGGGATATTCTCACCCGACTGGGGAGCAGGCCGGTCGGTCGTATACGCGATCTGGACGGTGTTAGCGACGAGCTCGTCCCCGGCGCTTCGGTGCCGGCGCGTCTGATTCGAGGCGGTAGCCCGCTTTTTATCGGTATTCGGGTTCCCGCAAGCAAAGAGTGAGAGCAAACCGCTCAGCCCGGCGGTTTTTTTCCCCGGCCGAGGTTGCATGAGGGGTCGCATGAGGGGCTGCATGAGGGGCTGCATGAGCGGTTGCATGAAATACTGCCGCGAAGCGACACCCGCGACATGCTAAAATAACGCCTATTCATGCGGGTCGCTTGTCGGTGACCCGCCTTTCTTTTGAGGTACCCACGCGTTGGCTGAGCTCAGTCACATAAGAAACTTTTCGATTATTGCCCATATTGATCACGGCAAGTCGACGCTTGCCGATCGCTTTATTCAGCACTGTGGCGGCCTCTCTGAGCGTGAGATGGCCGCACAGGTGCTCGATTCGATGGATCTTGAGCGTGAACGAGGGATCACTATCAAGGCCCAGAGCGTCACCCTCCAGTATCGGGCTGAGAATGGAGAGATGTATCAGCTCAATTTTATTGATACACCCGGGCACGTCGATTTCTCCTATGAGGTCTCGCGTTCGCTGAGCGCTTGCGAGGGGGCGTTGCTGGTGGTTGACGCTGGGCAGGGCGTGGAGGCCCAGTCAGTGGCCAATTGCTATACCGCGATCGAGCAGGGTCTCGAGGTTTTGCCTGTTCTTAACAAGATGGACCTGCCGCAGGCTGATCCAGAGCGGGTTCAGCTGGAAATCGAGGAGATTATCGGCATAGATGCAACAGAGGCGGTTGCAACCAGCGCCAAAACAGGCATGGGAATCGAAGCGCTATTAGAGCAGCTGATCAAAAAAATTCCTGCGCCAACTGGGGATAGGGCTGCTCCCCTGCAGGCCCTGATCATTGATTCCTGGTTCGATAATTATCTTGGCGTGGTGTCGTTGGTTCGCGTTATGCAGGGAGAACTCAGCAAGCGCGATAAATTTATTGTGTTCTCAACGGGTAAACAGCATCAGGCAGATATGGTGGGTGTTTTTACTCCCCGCAGAACCGAGACGGGCGTTCTCAGGGCCGGAGAGGTCGGGTTCGTGGTGGCCGGCATCAAAGACATCACGGGTGCGCCTGTTGGTGATACCTTGATTTCTGCCTCGTATCGCGACACGCCAGCGTTGCC
>DFQW01000117.1 GCA_002377985.1 Halieaceae bacterium UBA3479
TAACCGGCCATAAAACGCGTCATCCATTGCATACCCACCTCATCCGTACACACGGGCATCGCTGCGTGGGCACTTTCCCAGCCACCTTCGGGCGCCGGCCTTGGATTACCCACCATACACGTCCAACCATTACTGCCCTCGCGCAGCACCGATCCGTCGAGACCCAGCACCGTGGCGTTGGCGCCCAGTGGATCAGGTGCCGCCGACGAGTAGGCCCAAATCTGCCACTCTGCTCCGTCATGAGCACCCTCCGGCTCCCCCGCGACTGAGACCGCACTCAGCGCCAGTACTGCGGCACCAATACAACACTGCTTGATCATAAAATTCCCCTTTGCGTATTCGCTCAATTGTTTTTTTTCAGCGCCCACCGTAGCGAGGGCTTACCCCACTCTATTGCAACTGGCCTGCAACAACAAATGTGGCCTCAATCAGAACTCGACACAGATCTTGCCAAAGTGTTGCTGCGATTCCTGATAACGAAATGCCTCACTCAACCCCGCCAGCGGGAACGTCTGGTCGATCACCGGCTGCAAGTCATGGGCTTCGACCGCCGCGATCATGTGGGCTTGGTCGGCCTGACTGCCCACCGTGATACCGCTGAGCCGACCGTTTTTCGTCATAAGGGCCGCCGTGGGCATTTCTCCCGACCAACCGGTCAACACACCGATAAGACTGATACACCCGTCGACGGCCAGAGCGCTAATAGACTGGGGCAGGTTCCCGGGTCCGCCCACCTCGACCACCAAATCAACGCCGCGTCCCCCGGTTAATGCAAACGCCTGCTCGCCCCAATTGGCATGCGTTTTATAGTTGATCAAATGCTCTGCACCCAGCGCGCCCAAGCGCTCGAGCTTGGCGTCGGAGGAGGAAGTCGCGATAACGCGACAGCCCATCATGCGGGCCATCTGCAAGGCCACCACTGATACGCCCCCACTGCCCTGAACCAGCACCCAGTCACCGGGCTTGAGATCGGTCTCGACCACCAGTGCACGCCACGCGGTCAACCCGGCACAACTGAGTGTCGAAGCAGCAGCAAAATCGAGGTTAGCGGGCATACGGCTAAAAGCACTTGCCGGCATGGTGACCGTTTGCGCAGCAAAGCCGTCGATATGGTCACCGGGTACGCCAATTAACTGGGGCAAGGTGGGGCGACCACCCGGCCAATTGGGGAAAAAGTAGCTCAGCACGCGATCACCTTCAACAAACTCGGTGACGCCCTCACCCACCACCGTAACCACGCCGGCACCGTCGGACATGGGGATGCGCCCATCATCAGTAGGGAGTAAGCCGGTGACCACAGCGTAATCATGAAAGTTCAGGGAGGTCGCGTGAATACGCACCTGAACCTCGCCGAATCCGGGTGCGCGCGGTTCAATGTCCGCGAGATGGAGTTTATCGATTCCGCCGGGGGCGGATAATTTCATAGCCTGCATATTGAGTCCCTGTGCACATTGATGCCGCAGTGTAAACTGCTCACGTTCTGGATTGAGTCAGCCTAAAAACTCCTTTGCTCCCAGCCATTCAACGCAATGCTGAACAGCTTGTTGCAACAGTTTCGGCTGACCGAAGTAATAGTGATTTGCTTCGTTGATGGTGAATCTTGTTTTATCTGCAGTGCCCAAAGCCTCGAATAACGCCTGGGTATCCCCCGGAGTACAGGCGTCGTCGGCCCCGTTCCCAATAATCAGCGCGGGCACTGTGACCCCCGGAGCGCAATAAACGCCGTCTGCATTGGAGTATTCGTAGCTCCACTGAGACAACCAGCTGCGCAACGTACAAAAGCGAGCCAGCCCGATCGGACTCATATTCACGACTTTAGGATCGCCCAGAAAACACCAACCCGGCTGTCTGCCGTTAGGATCTATCTCAGGATCCAGCCATTTCGGGTCAGCCATTGTGCCGTGCACAACAAAACCCTGCTCGCGATGCGCCTCGCCCTGCTCGCGAAAAGTGTGCAATCGATTGAGCACCCACTGCGTAATGCGGTCACTCCGTGCACGCTGGGCTGCGCGATACGTAGCAATAAACGCCGCACTGTAGGGCGGTTTATGCGGCGCGTCCTTGCCATATAAATTGAGCGCCCCGTCTCGCTGGTCAGGATCAGTCTCGTCCACAATCGATGGGTCCAACCACTGTGTCAACGTATGGGATCGACCGATATGCGCGGCCAACAGCATAATGCCATCCGCGGGAATCAGCTGGGCATGGGTCAGGTCAGGCGGCTCCCCCGCAGGCGTTGCGGAGACGCTCGGTTTTTCTGCCTGTGATTGATAAAACAACGTTAACGCACCGCCCCCGCTCCACCCCACCAAAACTACGCGTTTGTAACCCAGTCGATCCCTCGCATCGCGCACACACGCGCCAAGATCGAGGGCCACCTTCTCCATGATGAGCGCACTGTCATTATTGGGGTAACGACTCTGGCAATAGATCACATGACAACCCGCTTTCGCGAGTGCAACGGTCATCGGCAAATATTCCCCACCCCCAACCGGGTGCATAAATATCAGAGCAGTATCGGAAGCAAGGCCTTCGGGTTTCAGTAAGTGCGCTTTTAATACCACCTGGTTGATGGGCCCCGCATAAGTGTCCTTGTAGGGCGCCGCTTCCTCGAAGAGGATCAGATAGGGTATGCGCTCGTAACCAGACATGCTCAGCGACCGACCTCAGCTACCGCGTTTATCTAATGCTACAGCGCCGAAGCGGCTGGCCTTCTCTGCTCGGGTGCGATCCGTCCAGTCTCTCAGTTGCTCGTGAGCGGCTGCGCCATCCGCGGCCATAATGCTGGCGTAATCTTGATCCTTGCAGGTAATTTCAACCTGTATCCCGTTGGGGTCATACATATAAATCGAGTGCACGAAACCATGATCTACCGGCCCCAAGCAGGTTTTTCCAGATGCGCCAATGCGCGCCTGCCAAGCCAGCATGCTTTCGAAACTTTCGGCCTCCAAAGCAATGTGCAGGTCAAAACTATCTTTGCGCGCGAAATGTTCTGCCGTTGCCGTCTCGGGCTCATCAAAAAAAGCGATGAAATTCCCGTCACCCAATTCGAAAAAAAGGTGCATGTAATCGCTTTTCTTACCGGTGCCCGGCAGCGCATCGAAGACCATTGCAGCGGCGAGCGGTAACCCGAGTACGTCCTCGTAGAACCACCGGGTTTGCTCGGCATCGCGGCACCGATAAGCCGCATGATGCACATTACCCAAACGCCGGAGCGGATGGCCCGCAGCATTGCAACCATTCGTTGTGGTATCCGTATTGGCTTCGTTCATACTCTCACCCTTAACTGCACTCATGCGCTAATACCTGTCTCGCGCCTCTCTCTCATCATATGCCTTTGAGGAAGCTACAACAAAATGGCTGCTGTGCGAGATCCGCCTAATCGGTCACTTTTGAAAACAGCACTATCACGGCGCGCTAGCCCTTGTTACGCTCCCCAACGTACCCGCAGCCCTCGACCGATATGGATGCCAATTAACCTTCTTGGCGCGTTCATTTCACAGACTTTGGTAAGGCACCATGAATAAACTGCAACAACTTCGCTCCATGACCACCGTAGTGGCCGACACCGGTGATTTGGAGGCAATTACCCGCCTGAAACCAACCGATGCCACCACCAATCCGTCGCTACTACTCAAGGCGGCATCGCTACCCCAATTTTCGGATCAAATTGACGCGCTCTTGAGCTCGGGAGATGCGCTGGCAGATAAAGTTGATCGCTTTGCCGTGATGGTAGGAAGCGAAATCAGTCGTGTGATTCCCGGCGTCATCAGTACAGAAGTCGATGCCCGATTGTCTTTTGATACGGCCGCCACCATCGCCAAAGCCGAAAAACTGATCGGGCTCTATGCCGATGCCGGTATTGGCGCAGAGCGCGTGCTGATCAAAGTCGCCGCCACCTGGGAGGGCATCCGCGCCGCTGAGGTGCTGGAGCAACGAGGCATCCACTGCAATGCCACACTCATTTTCAGTTTTGAACAGGCCTGCGCCTGTGCCGACGCCGGCGTGTTTTTAATCTCACCCTTTGTTGGACGCATCACCGACTGGTACACCGCCAACACCTCGCTGACGATAGAAGATCCCACTCAAGATCCGGGCGTGCAATCCGTCACGCGGATTTACAATCACTTCAAAGCGCATGGGTTTAATACGGTGGTGATGGGCGCCAGCTTTCGCAACACCGGACAGGTTGAGGCGCTCGCTGGATGCGATCGGCTGACAATCAGCCCCGATCTACTGCAAGCC
>DFQW01000154.1:0-7707 GCA_002377985.1 Halieaceae bacterium UBA3479
TCCAGCGCACCTTCGGGCAGGTCGGCGTCAGAAGAGGCGTCTACAATGCGTCGTATGGTGTAGTCATATTCAACGACTGCGGCGTGACCCATCATGGTAATCCTGTGTGGCACATCCACCGTAATTTCATAGCGCGCCGTATCAAAGACCGGACCCAAAAATTCTCGATAGTTTTCGCGCCCATCAAGCCCGGGCACGCCCGGCGGCCGGAGGCTCACATCAGGATGCAAGCCACCTACATAAGCGTCTATGTCGCTGCCTTCTACGGCGGCTATCCAGCCCTGATATAGCGCGAGGATCTCGTCGTGGTCAGTTTGTGAGTAACTGGTAGCGCTCCAGAACAACAGTGTGAGTGAAAGTAAGGTGACCTTGGGCAGATAATAACGGCGCATATCGAGATCCTCGATGAGGGTGGTGGCCGCTTCAATTGTCAGGCAGTTGGGCCAGTAACATCAAGGCCAGCGAGGGGGACTCCCGCGCTTTGCTTTGCCGCTTAATGCGATTGCGTGGGGGCTTATTCGCTCTCGGCCCTGTTCATTTGACAGTTGCACTGCCACAATCGCCGTTCACTTTTCGCTTGATCGCTTGGTGTCTGCTATGTCCGACAGAGTTTCTGTTTCGATTTCCGCTCATATTGCTCACGTCACCCTGACGCGCTCAGACAAAATGAACGCGCTTGATACCGCTATGTTCAGCGCGATCTGCGAGGCGATCGATCATGTCGCGGCGGAACCCGATGTGCGGGCTGTGGTGGTTTCGGGGGAAGGCCGGGGCTTTTGTGCCGGGCTGGATCTCTCCAATTTTAATGCCGCGGCAGAACCGATGGCACTGATGCCTCGCACCCATGGCATTGCCAATAAGGTGCAGCAGGTCGCGTGGGGCTGGCGGCACTTGTCCGTGCCCGTGATCTCGGCGGTTCACGGCGTGGCCTTTGGTGGCGGCTTGAATATCATGTCGGGCGCAGACATCCGCGTTATTCACCCCGATACCCGTTGCGCCGTAATGGAGATGCGCTGGGGGTTGGTGCCGGATATGGCGGGCTACCCCTTGTGGCGAGGTAATGTTCGGGACGACGTGCTGAGACGGCTCGTCTTTACCAATGAAGAGTTTACCGGCGCTGAAGCCTTCGCAATGGGCTTTGCTACGGAGACATCCGCGGCGCCGCTGGAGCGCGCCATAGTACTTGCGGAGACCATCGTACAAAAAAATCCTGAAGCCATTCGCGCAGCCAAGCGGCTGTCGAATATGCTGACCTATGCAAGTGATGAGGCGATCTTGCTGGCCGAGTCTGCCGAACAGGAGCAGATTATGGGACGGCCTAATCAGATAGAAGCGGTCATGGCCCAGATGGAGGGGCGAGCGCCCTCGTTTTCCTGATATCCGATAACGCAGTGCTACACTGGGCGTCGTGGCCGCGCGCTGCCTGACAGCGTCCTTGCCGCGAGCCTCCGAAACCAGAGGTCACTATGAGCGAACCCACTATCAGAACGCATCATCGGGTGTGCCATCTTTGCGAGGCCATGTGTGGTGTCGTGATCCAGACGGCTGATAACCAGATAACCGACATCAGAGGCGATCAAAATGATCCGCTGAGCCGGGGGCATGTGTGCCCCAAGGCGGTGTCCCTAAAGGACATTCATGAGGATCCGGATCGATTGCGAAAGCCGATGAAGCGCGTGCGCTCGGCGCCGGGAGAATTTCAGCACGTTGAAGTAACGTGGGATGAGGCCCTAGAGGCTGCTGCAGCGGCGCTGGCGTCGACCATCCAGAAATACGGTGTCGATGCCATTGGCGCGTATTTTGGCAATCCATCGGTGCACAACTACGGGATGCTGACACATCAGCGCAATCTGTTCCGGCATATTCGTACCCGCAATCGCTTTTCCGCTACGTCGGTCGATCAATTGCCACATCACCTGGTGTCGCTCTGGTGTTATGGACACATGTTGCTCCAGCCTGTTCCCGATGTGGATCGCACCGATTATTTTTTGATGCTGGGTGCTAATCCGCTCGCCTCGAACGGCAGCATGTGGACAGTACCCGACGTGCGTCGACGCCTGAAAGCGCTCAAATCGCGCGGCGGCAAGCTGGTTGTGATTGATCCGCGAAGGACCGAGACAGCTGAACTCGCGACGGAGCACTTGTTTATTCGACCAGGTTCGGACGCGGCTTTTTTGCTCGCATTGATCCACGTGCTGTTTCGCGATGACTTGATAGCGCTCGGAAATCTCGCGGCGTTTACCGACGGGGTTGATGAGATCGGTCAGGCGGTATGCAATCTGACGCCCGAATGGGCGGCTCAGCGAACGGGAATCAGCGCTGCCGACATCGAGCGCATTGCTCATGAGTTTGCGCGCGCCGGGGCAGGCATCTGTTATGGCAGGATGGGGGTCAGCACGCAAGCCTACGGGGCGCTGTGCCAGTGGGCGATTCAGGTTCTCAATGTGATCACGGGGAACTTGGACAAGCCCGGCGGAAGCTTGTTCACGCTACCCGCCATGGATCAGGTCAGCAACACCAGCCCTGGCGGATTTGCCCGTTTTGCCAGCCGAGGCAGGGGTTTGCCCGAATTCAATTACGAGCTGCCAGCAGCGGCAATGGTCGAAGAGATCAGCACGCCGGGAGAGGGCCAGATCAAGCTGATGTTTACGGGCGCGGGAAATCCGGTCCTGTCGACGCCCAATGGCGCGGCATTGGATGAGGCCTTGGAAACACTGGAATTCATGATTTCGTTGGATCCGGCGCTCAACGAAACCACGCGTCATGCCGATATCATTCTGCCGCCGACCTCTCCGCTGGAGCACGATCACTACGATATTGGTTTTCACAACCTGGCGATCAGAAATACGGCACGTTACAACGCGCCAGTCTTTGACAAACCTGAGGATACCCTCCATGACTGGGAGATATTCGCCGAGTTGGGGGAGCGACTGAGCCGCCTTTTGGATCTTGAGCCCATGCCGCGTCACCCGCCGCATCAGCTGGTAGATCGGGCACTCCGTGCCGGCCCCTACGGCGAAGCCACCGAGTGGGAAGTCAGCATCGACAAGCTCAGGGAGCATCCGTCGGGAATGGATTTTGGGCCGTTACAGCCGTCGTGCCCCGATCGCCTGCAGACCACAGATAAACGCATTCGACTCGCCATACCCGAAGTGTTGCAAGACATTGATCGATTGGTTGAGGAGGTCGCGCCCGTTGAAGGATATCGTTTAATTGGGCGACGCCATGTTCGAGACAACAATTCGTGGATGCATAACCACCATCGCTTGATGAAGGGCAAGCCGCGTTGCCAGCTGTTAATGCACCCGGAGGATGTGGCGAGCGAGGGGTGGCAAAGCGGTATGATGGTGACGGTGAGAAGCCGCGTGGGTCACATTCAAGCAGAGCTTGCCGCGTCTGACGAAGTCATGCCCGGCGTTGTGAGTCTGCCCCACGGGTACGGACATGGCCGCCATGGTACCCGCGGTGATATCGCCAATGCGCACGCGGGAGTGAGCTGTAACGACATTACGGATGAGCAGTTTGTCGATCAACTTTCTGGGAACGCCGCGGTGAATGGCGTGCCGGTTCAGCTGAGTGTCTCTGTGGCCTAGGGCCAGATTGGTCAGGTTGTAACCGCTCGATCGCGGGGAAACCAGAAGGATTGAAACCATGAGTAATGATCAGATACCCGTCGCCCACATCGATAGTGGTGAAAAGTTCACCAATGATCGGGGCATGCGGGTCATCAAAGACGGCATCAAGGCATCGAGTATCGACAGCCCGCGTCAGCCCAAACCGGACTGGCTTAAAATGCGCGTTCAGAATAGTCCCAAGTTTGAGGCGGTGCGATCTATTGTTCATGAGCACCGACTGGCCACCGTTTGTGAGGAGGCTAAGTGTCCGAACATCAGTGAATGCTGGAGCGCGGGGACCGCGACGATAATGCTCATGGGGGATGTGTGCACCCGGGCCTGTCGCTTCTGTTCGGTTAATACCGGCAATCCTGCGGGTTGGTTGGACCCGGAAGAGCCCGCGAATACGGCCGAAGCGGTGCGTTTGATGGGGCTCAAATACGTGGTACTCACGTCTGTGAATCGCGACGATCTGGCGGATGGTGGTGCGGGACACTACGCTCAAGTGGTGAGGGCGACCAAGGCCCTGAATCCGCAAACTGCGGTAGAAGCGCTCACGCCTGATTTTTTGGGAGATCCCGGCGCTGTCGAAACGCTACTGGATTCCGGCATCGAGGTGTTTGCCCAAAATGTCGAGACAGTGGCACGGCTCACGCACCCGGTGCGCGATCCGCGGGCTGGATACCAACAAACCCTCGACGTGTTGGCGCATGGAAAGGCCTATCGGCCTGATGTCGTGACTAAGACGTCACTGATGTTGGGACTCGGTGAGCGAGAGGATGAGCTCAAGGCGTGCATGGACGACCTTCGAAGCCACGCCGTGGATGTGCTGACATTGGGCCAGTATCTGCAGCCCACGCGGCACCATCTACCCGTAGAGCGGTTCGTCACGCCTGACGAATTTGCGCTTTATCGGGAGTGGGGGCTGGAGCGTGGCTTCCTAGAGGTGGTCTCCGGGGTTTTTGTCCGCTCCAGCTATCGCGCCGAGCGCGTGCTCGAGCACAATAACGTTGGTCTCGGATCCGTATAACGGAACCATGGTGCCGCCTCCCTAAGTACTTTTTACTCTCCTTGGTAGTAAACTTGGCCAGCGCGGATGCGCACGCACGAATATTGCTGAAACTGCATATACTGATGTTTGGCAGGCGCCAATGGACGCAAAAAATCGTAAGTTAAGCGATGCTGCCCACAAGACGATGGACAGATTCTGAGCTCGCATAAGGTGAGCGCGCGCAATGACTAAAAGCGAAAGAGGAGGGGGTGAGACGATGAAAACAACGACCGCTGCCCATAACCCATGAGTACGAGCTTCAACCATGTCGGCCTGCTGGGCCGGAGAGAGCATCCAGGGGTCGAGGAGATCGTCTCGGGGTTGCTCAATTTGTTGGATGACCGAGGGCTACAGGTCACTATTGAGGATCGGTTGGCCACCCTGTCGCATTTTGAAAAGCGCGAGATGGAGTCCCGGGACAAGATTGGCGCCATGGTAGATCTGGCTATTGTCATTGGCGGCGATGGCAGTTTGTTGAGTGCCGCCAGAACATTGGTCAAGCACGACACGCCCGTTATCGGTATCAACCGGGGACGACTGGGTTTTCTCACGGACGTCAGTCCGGATGAACTGCTCGAGCAGGTCAGCAACGTGCTGGATGGCCACTATCTCAGTGATCGCCGTTTTTTACTCGACGCTGAGGTGTGGCGGGGTGATCAAGTCATCGGACGCGGTGATGCCCTCAACGATATTGTGGTGAACTCGGGTGCCCCGGCACAGATGCTTGAGTTTGAATTAAGTATCGACGGCGAATTTGTGTATCGCTTGAATGCCGATGGGCTCTTGGTGGCAACACCAACGGGGTCCACGGCCTACTGTTTGTCTGCGGGCGGCCCGATAATGTATCCAGGGCTGGATGCAATGGTTCTGGTGCCCATGTTTCCGCACTCACTGACCAGCCGCCCAATTGTTGTCAGCGGCACGAGCGAAATACGCATTGATGTCGCTTCACGCAACGATATCCATCCGCCAATTACCTGCGATGGTCAGATATCGATCACAGCGCTGCCCGGAGATTCGGTCAAGATTCGCAAGAAGTCTCGGGAGCTGACCTTGCTGCATCCGCCCGGGTATAGCTTTTATGCAAGCTGTCGGGACAAGCTTCGTTGGTCAGATGCCCTCGTTAAGTAGTCTGCCGTTACCCATCAAGAGAGCTCCCGCGACGTTTTTTCTCATCGTCGTGACCAGCGTGTGCTTTCTGTTGTTCTATCCGGCGCAGTGGGTTGGCATGCTGGAGCTGTTTAATTTTGTGCCTTTCCGTTCTGCTGGCGGCTATGTTGCATTCGGCGACATGAATGATGAGTGGTGGCGACTCGTCACCCCAACCTTCATCCATTTCGGCTGGCTCCATGTTGTATTCAACTGTTTATGGCTGTGGGAGTTTGGGCAGCGCATCGAACACCGACTCGGGGCGATCAATGTCTTGGGCCTTTATGGCGTAACGGCGATGGTCAGTAACTACTGTCAGTATCTATGGGAAGGCCCCTCTATTTTTGGCGGGATGTCTGGCGTGGTCTACGCGTTTCTGGGTTTCATCATGATGTTGAGTTGGAGACGACCCGGCTGGATTACACCGCCGCCTATGGCGGTTTTTGGTTTTATGCTGATTTGGCTGCTCGTCGGCATGGTGGGCAGCATGGACTTTATTGGCGCCGGCGCGATCGCTAACGGAGCACACGCGGGTGGTCTGCTCATTGGTCTGTTTTTGGGTATCGTTGTGAGCGTATTGCCTCTTGCGGTCAGAGGACGTTGATGTGGCAACCGACTATCTGCAATCGATTCAGCAAATGGATCGAGCGGTCTACGACCGGTTACTTGAGTCGCTGGCAACTGGCCGATGGCCAGATGGCCGACCGGTGTCAGAGTCGCAGCGTCAGCATGCCATGCAGGCCGTCATTACCTGGGGAGCACTGCACTTGCCACCCGAAGAGCGGATCGGTTTTATTGATAAAGGGTCCAAGGCGGGTGAGGACTGTGATTTGCCTGCCCCGCTTAAGTGGCAAGGGCTAGAGGGAGGATCCGATCATGAGTGATTGGCGCGGAGACTTGCGAAAGATGCGGGTGGAGCTGACAGATACAGTCAGATATACCCTATTTCCGGAGCAAACCCCCCTGTGTCTGAACGACTATTTGGGCCAGCGCCTGACGTTGTCCTTTACGGGGGTGATTCGCTGCGTTGAGTGTGAGAGAGCCACCAACAAAAGTTTCAATCAGGGCTACTGCTATCCTTGTTTTCGCAAATTGGCGGCCTGCGATACCTGCATCATGAGCCCGGAAAAATGTCATCTGGCCGAAGGGACCTGCCGCGAACCCGATTGGGCTGAGACCCATTGTCAGGTGCCGCATATCGTTTATTTATCGAACACTTCCAGCGTCAAGGTAGGCATTACCCGCGCGACCCAGATTCCTACGCGCTGGATTGACCAAGGTGCCACTCAGGCAAAGCCGGTTGCGCGGGTGCAGACGCGCTACTATTCGGGGTTGCTTGAGGTGCTTTTTGCGCGAGAGGTGGGGGACCGAACGGCCTGGCAGACGATGCTGAAGGGCAACGGTGAGCCGCAGGACCTTGAGAGCATTCGACAGAGAGTTGTCTCACAATGCCAATCCGGTATTGCCGATCTTGCGTTGCAGTTTGGTGCGGGCGCCTTCGAGCTGATGGAGGATGCGCCAGAGACGACGATAAATTACCCGGTGCTGAGTTGGCCGGAAAAAGTCAAAGCGCTCAATTTCGACAAGGCGCCGTTAGTAGAAGGCACGCTGATGGGAATCAAGGGCCAATATCTGATGCTGGATACAGGGGTCCTCAACATTAGAAAATTTGGCGGATACGAAGTGGAAATAAAGGTGGCAACGTGATGGGCTTGCGAGAAGGGACACCGGCAACGATTCTGCGGGCAGATTACCAGCCGCCCAATTTTTGTGTCAGTCGCGTTGCGCTCGAAGTCAGCATTTTTGAAGGGCGCACTGAGGTTATTGCGGCGCTCACGGTAGAGCGCAAGACCGCTGAGGATGCGCCACTCAGGTTGGATGGCGAGCAGCTTG
>DFQW01000154.1:8072-22434 GCA_002377985.1 Halieaceae bacterium UBA3479
ATACGCGGCTTGCCTGACCAATGTGTTCTGCGGACCTGTGTTGAGATTTGCCCTGAAGAAAACACGTCGCTAGAGGGCTTTTATCGCTCGCAAAGTGCCTACTGTACCCAATGTGAGGCCGAGGGTTTTCGCAAGATCACTTTCTATCCGGATCGCCCCGATGTGCTTGCCGTTTACACCGTTACGCTGGAGGCGGACCAACAAATCTGCCCGGTGTTGTTGAGCAACGGCAACCTGATCTCCGAGGAGGCGGTGGCCGGTGGGCGACATCGAGCCACCTGGCACGACCCGTTCCCCAAGCCTGCACATCTCTTCGCTATGGTGGCGGGGGATCTCAAACCGGTATCCGATGTATTCACGACCTGTTCCGGGAAGCAGGTTGATTTACGAATTTGGGTTGAAGAAAAAGACGTCGGTTACTGCGATTACGCAATGCAGTCTCTGAAGAATGCCATGCGTTGGGATGAGGAGGTCTACGGTCTCGAGTATGACCTCGACCTCTACAATATTGTGGCGGTTGACGATTTCAACATGGGGGCGATGGAAAATAAAAGCCTCAACGTCTTCAACACGTCGTGTGTGCTGGCTCATCCGGACATCACCACGGATGCGGGTTTTCAGCGCGTGGAGGGCGTGGTTGCCCACGAATATTTTCACAACTACTCGGGCAATCGCGTTACCTGCCGTGACTGGTTTCAATTGACTCTCAAGGAGGGCTTTACCGTTTTTCGGGATTCCGAGTTCTCCGCGGATCTTAATTCACGCGGCGTTAAACGGGTTGAAGATGTCATATTTCTCCGCACCCACCAATTTGCCGAAGATGCGGGACCGATGGCTCATCCGGTTCGTCCCGATGCGTTTGTTGATATCTCCAACTTTTACACCCTGACGGTGTACGAAAAGGGTGCCGAAGTGGTACGCATGCTGCACACCTTGTTGGGGCACGAGCAGTTTATTGCAGGGGCTAGTTTGTACTTTCAGCGATTTGATGGGCAGGCGGTAACCTGCGACGACTTTGTCGATTGCATGGCTGAGGTCTCGGGTCGCGATCTGACTCAGTTTCGCCGTTGGTACGAGCAGGCGGGTACGCCAGAGGTTATCGCCAGCGGTCAGTTTGACGCCGAGGCCAAGCAATACCATCTGACCCTGAAGCAACTGAACCGACCCACGCCAGGGCAGACTGAAAAGCCGCCGCTGGTGATACCGGTGGCCACGGGACTGCTTATTGATGGGAAGCCCACATCGCTGGACAACGGCACGACGCGCATATTGGAGCTTACCGAGCCCGAACAGACATTCACCTTTGACAGCGTCACCGCGCGCCCGGTGCCGTCGCTGTTGCGCGGATTTTCTGCGCCCGTTCGGTTGACCATCGATCACTCGGAATCTGACTTGCTGACTTTAATGAGCTCGGATGACGATGCGTTTGTTGCCTGGGATGCGGCACAAACCTTACTCGCTCAGGCGATTGAGGCCCTCGACTTAACGCAACCGGCCTCGAATCTCGACAGCGCGCTACTGGAAGCGGTGACGCGCGTGCTGGCAGGCCCGATGGATGCCGCGATGAAGGCGCTCACCTTGTGCCTGCCTTCGGAGGAATATCTGGCAGACAGAGCGGCACAGCGCGGTTTGGTTGATATGACAGATATCCATTTGCGCAGGCAAGCGGCGAAGCGCCTGCTGGGTCGCTCTCTCGAGGCACAGTGGCGGCAAGTGGGGTCTGAGGCCATCGCGGCGAGCCCTTACCGCGCCAGCGCTTCAGACATAGGTCTGCGATCGTTGCGGCATTTGGCGCTGGACTACCTGCTGGCGGCGCAAGCCGAGGATCTGGAGACCGCGGAGCACCTGCTGCACAGTGCCGACAATCTCACTGACCGTCTGGCGGCACTACGATGGATCGTCCAGTACGCGGATGCGGCGCGGCGCGAGCAGGCGCTAGCCGCTTTTTACGATCGCTGGCAGCGGGAGTCACTGATTGTGAATCAGTGGTTTACCGTGCAGGCGACGAGGCCTGATACCTCCTGTGTGGAGAGTGTTCGCGAGCTACTTAAGCACGGCGCGTTTGATTGGCGAAACCCCAACAAACTGCGCGCGCTGGTGGGGGCATTTGCTGGCGCCAACCCGGTCGCGTTTCACCGCGCCGACGGCGCGGGTTATCAGCTGCTGGGGGATGTGATTACCCGCATTCAGGGGTCTAACCCGCAGATCGCAGCGCGCCTGCTGGCGCCGCTGACGCGCTGGCGCCGCTACGCCGTTGGTCAGGAGCTCATGCGAGCCGAGCTCGAGCGCATCGCAGCGATAGACCCGCTTCCCAAGGATGTCTTTGAGGTGGTCAGCCGGTCTCTGGCGGCTCCCAACTGACAGGCGTTTTGTCTGATCTGGTGGAGTGCCCGCAATTCAGCCCGTGGGATAAAGCGCCAGTGACGCGCTTTTGACCGATGATTTGTCTCTGGGGGGTGGCTCATCTCGTAATGCTGAGATCAGCGCGTCGGAGGCGGTGCTCGCGGCGGCTGCGCTGTAGAGGGCCCGATCGAGGTCGTTGAGTATGTCTCTCAGGTGCTCGCTGCTTGCCGCTGCAAGGGCGGACAGAGAAGAAAACCGTTTACCATGATGCCCAGCTCCCCACTGCAGTACCGCTTGTCTTAGCGCCCCCGGATCCTGCTGCTCCAGCGCCCGTCGGATTTGCACCAAGGCTTGTCTGACGCCGGGCTCTCTGGCGCCTGCTGCAGGGCCCAATCCGGCCGGTAGGTTTTTAGCGCGTGCGCGGAGAAACAGCCAAAAGAGCAGTCCGGCAGCCAACCAACCCGAAACCGCCACACCCCATAGCCAGGCTGGCGTTGCCGCTACGTCGCTGCCGGTGGGCGCGAGAATTGCTGTGTCAGGGAGATTGGGGGTTGCGGCGGCGGAGCGCACGGTGACGTTGCGAGCGGGTAAAGCCGCAAAACTCAACGTATCGGTCTCGGTATTCCACCACGGAACGCGGATTGCAGGGAGCGTCCAGTTGCCACCGGCTCTCGCCACGAGGGCTTCGCTCTGTTCACGTCGTCCCTGCAGGCCACGCAGTAATTCAGTTTGATCGATAGCCTCCTGATCGGGATAAAACCGGAGCTCCGGGATCTCCGGTGCGCCTTGCAAGCTGCTGAGCGGGGGTAGTTGGCTACCCTGAAGACCGTCAGCGACCACCGTTAGGGTTCGAGTGGTGGAATCTCCAACAGACAGTCCGTCGGGTTCGACGGACCAATTTTCCTCAAGCTTTAGGCTTCTCGCCGGTAGCCATACCTCTCCGGGGAAGCTGTCGGGTACCGACTTGACTTCGACGTCGATCGGTTCTGATGCCAGCCGCAGGCGTCGACCCAGCCGCGCCCCCAACAGGGATCTGCCGGGCTGCACCTCCCTCGCGGTAAAGCCAATGGCCGGTACTTTGAGTGCGCCGCTTTTTTGAGGGTACACGGCATATCGCAGCTCGGTGACCAGCCATGTGCGATTTCCCAGGCGTCTTTGAAATGACCTGCGTTCCAAGGGTTCGACTACAGCATCAGGGATGTCAAATGCAGAAATCTCTCCGCCATCGAGGTTGATGGCTTGTTGCAATGTCACCGTCAGCATCAGTTCTGCCTGAACATAAACGGCGGGTTGATCTACGCTGGCTTCAAACAGCACCAATGCGTCGCCGGCCGCGATCACGGGTTCCGGGTTTACCCTGATTGATAAAGGCGTTGTCTGTCGTCCGCCCGAGCTGAGGGACGGAATACCCAGTGTCCCCTCGCGCAGTGGGGCGAGTTCCATTTCCAACGTGCGGGTGACCTGATTCTGACCATTGATAAAGCGCGCATTGGTCGCGCTGGAGCGGGAGAGAATCTCCCAATCTCGATTGAGTGGCGTCAGGTCGATTTCCGCTGGCTGCTCGCCTGCATCGCCGCTTAATGTCAGTCGCAGCGTTTCTCCGAGAGCAATTTCTCGCCGATCAACCGATGCGGTGAGTTCGGCCATCACTGGCAGAGACAGGGAAAAGAGCAGCAGTAGCCCGTAGCGCACTGAGCCAAGCACCGACCGGTTTTTACCAGCGAATCGAATCATCGGGTTCCTCGCCCTCTCTCAGACGCTGCATGGTTTGATAGCGAAACTTGCGGCGCAAAAGTCCACCGGGGTCATCGGGAACACGACGCAGCCACTGTTCCAGCGCCTGTTGTTCCTCCAGAGCCTCGTCAAACTTGGCCATCTGTTCCTCGGTGGCTGCATCAAGCGCCTCCTGATCTCGTTCTGCCGCGTCAGCGAGCGTGGAGTCCTGCTCACGCTGCTCGTCAGCGGGTTGTTCCTCCTCGCTACTGGATTGGTTCTCCGTATCCTCTCCGGGCTCCTGATCTGATCCCTGCGTGTCAGATGACTCGGATTGTTCCTGCTTGTCATTCTCAGACTCACTGTCACGCTGTGACGAATCATCCTCCTGGTTCTGTTCCTCACCCTCTTGATCCTGTGGCTCTTGCTCCTGCTGGTCCAGCAGTGACTGAATAAAGTCCCTGTTGGCGATCGCGTCCTCAGCATCTGGCAGCGCCGCCAGGCTTTTTTCATAGGCGTTCAGGGCGCCTCTCAGGTCTCCCTGCAAGGCCAAGGCATTGCCCAGATTATAAAAGCTGTTGGCGGTCTGCTCTCCCGCAAAGCTCCGTGCGGCCTGATCATACGTGCCGGCTTCGTAGGCGGCGACGCCGCGCCACGCCGGATCGCGAAAGGTTGCGGCGGCATCTGCTGCCTGCCCATTGGCAAGTTGCTGCGCACCCTGCTGATCCGGGGTCAGCCAGAGGTCCCGCCACTCAGCCGCCTGTGGAGGTGGAGAGTGGAACACCAGCAGCAAGGCAATACTCGCCACCGCGCCTTTGCGAAAGGCGGGCAGCAGTAGCAGAGCCACCAGCGCGGCCAGCCAGTGTCCTTGATCCTGCCACGCGTCGGTTTGCCTATCGAGATCGAGCTCGCCCGCGGTGGCCAGAAGATCCCGCCGGGTTAGTGCTTCGATATCTGATTCGTCCAGCGTGATGTCCTTGTAGACAGCATTCACGTCTGCCGCAATAGCACTGATTGCCGCGCGATCCAGAGTGGGGATCACAATCTCACCGGCATCGTCCTTCAGGAATCCGCCATTCGGAAGGGGGATCGGCGCGCCGGAGGGGGTGCCAATGGCCAAAATAGAGAGTGAGGCGCCGCTGTTTTCCAGTGAGGTATTTACCGTGTTGCTGTCAAAGCCCGGCAGACCGTCGGTCATCAGCAAAATCTGGCCGCCCTGAGCGCCTGCGGTGATGAGTAACTCCGCGGCCATGTCTATCGCGCTGGTGGCATTGGCACCAGGGAGCGGCATCATGGTAGGCGATAGTGCGGGCATCAGGTTTGCGATCGTCCGTGTGTCGTCCGTAAGCGGGGTAACTACATGAGCGTCGCCTGCGAAAACGACCAGGCCCGTGACGCCTTCTTTTCGTGTAGCAAGTAGATCCAGCACTTTCTGTCGCGCCCGCTGCGCACGGCTCGGTTGAACATCGGCCGCCAACATCGATGCGCTCATGTCGAGCACAATCACCAGCGCGTCCGCCCGCTTGATGACGGGAAGCTCTACTCGCTGCAAGCTGGGTCCTGTCGCCGCCAGAATCGCAAGGCTCAGCAGCAGCATTGGAACCCATACGCCAGCGCGTCTTTTACCCCGGCTTTGATCAGGGAGCAGATAGGGCAGCAGATCCGCATCAATGACACGACTCCAATCACCCTGGTTCGCGCGCCGGTACCACAGGGCAAGCGCAACCACAGGGCAAATAGCGAAGACCCACAGCAACTCCGGACGCAACAGATGAAAGCCGTCAACCATAGCGCGGCCTCGCTCTGAACACCTTGAGCCAATGACTGCGCAGTACCGCCAGCAGGGTCGCCAGCGTCAGAGCAGCCAGCAGGGGTATCCAGCTCAGCGCACGTCGGGGTCGGAATGTGCTGGCTTCCTGCTCGACTGGCTCGAGCTCATCGAGGAGTGCATAGACGGCCTCAAGCTCCGCGGGTGAGGTTGCGCGGAAATAGCGGCCACCCGTGGATTCCGCTACCGCATTGAGCATGGCTTCGTCGACTTCTGCACGCCCGTTACCGGATCGCCCTAGGTTCCTGCTGATACCGATGGTGTAAATTTTGACGTCCAGCTGTGCGGCGAGCGCTGCCGCCTCCATGGGATCCACCGTGCTCGCAGTGTCCTGACCATCGGTCAGCAATATAAAGATTCTCGACGCCGCCGGTCGCTCCCGAAGACGCTTGATGGCGAGTCCCAGCGCGTCGCCAATTGCTGTATCTTCGCCGGCAAAGCCCAGCTGGGCCTCTTCTATGAACTGCGTTACCGTCGCCAAATCAAAAGTAAGGGGCGCCTGCAGGTAGGCGCGTGTCCCAAACAGAATCAGACCGACGCGATCTCCTTTTCGACGCTGCGTGAAGTCTGCAGCGATAGCCTTGACGGCGGTGATTCGGGATACCAATCGACTTCCTACCTGCATATCCTCAATTTGCATACTGCCCGAGAGATCGAGCCCCAACATCAGGTCTCGGCCGGTGTTGGGTAATTCGATCGGCTCGCCAATCCACTGCGGACGCGCGGTCGCCGCGACGAGCATCATCCAGGCTAGCCACAATAGCCACCAGTAACCGCGACTCGACTGAACACCTCGTCCGGCGCCTGACAAGTTTCTCCATCTCGCGGCGAAGGGCGCGCGCACAGCAGAAGACTGCAGTGATTCTCCGCGGCTGAAAAAATGAATCAGCAGCGGTAGCGGCGCGCACAAAAAAACCCAGGGCCAAACCCACTCAAGCATGAGTGACCTCGTGGCGTTTCAGCCAGCATTCTGCGGCACCAAATAGGGCTTCACTGATCGACGGTGGATGGGGTTGGTACAGTGTTTCGAGATCGCGTAATTGATCTATGCCGAGTTGCGGACAGGTGCGGCAGAGAAATTCCAGCCACATTGGGCCGTGCAACGCCGCCACAGGTTGCTGGGGATAGGCGCGTAATGCAGCAGCCTTGAGTAATCGATTGAGCGCATCGACGCCGCCCTGATTTTCGCGCAATAGCTGCAGCTCGGTGAGTGCCAGACGTCGATATTGCCGGGCGGTCCGCCGTCGCCAGTACCATCGCGAGGTGAGGGCGATTGCGATGATCAAGATCGCCAGTAGGGCCCACCAACCGGGTGCGACCGGCCACCAGCCTATCTCCGGCGGCGCTCTCAGAGGCGCCAGCTGTGCCAGCATCATCTCGGGATTCATCTTGCCGGGAACACCGTGAGGAGGCGTTTTAGGGGGTCGTCGTCGGTTCGCAGAGTCAGGAGAGGAATGCGCAATTCCCTCAGTCGTCTCGATATCAGTGTCTGATGGGACCGATAATCCGCGGCGTAGGACTCCCTGATGCCCGAAATACCCGTATCCAGTTGAGAGTGAGTGTTTCCGTCCGTGACCGCGTAATAGCCTGCCCGAGGTAACTCAGCCTCCAGCGCGTCCGCGACCGAGATGCCGACAATTTGCGTCTTGCGAGCGAGACGTCTGAGCGGGGCCAGATGGTCAGCGTCCAACAGGTCGTGAAAATCACTGATAAGAAACAGCCTGGTGCCGGGACGGGTGATACGCTCGAGTTGCTCTATCAGGTTGGCAATCGAGTGGGACGGAGCGGCAGTGTCCGGGTGCGGCGTGCCCTCGCGAACCAAGTCTCGAATGACATTGAGTACCGCATGCTGACTTCGCCGCGGACGGGTATCCGATATGCCTGTGGCACCCAGTATGGCACCGCCCACGCGCTCTCCGGCCTGCAGACCAGACCAGAGCGCGAGGCAACCGATATGGGCCGCCATTACCGACTTGAAACAGCGCCGAGAGCCAAACTTCATGGTTGGGCGTTGATCGAACGCGACCAGAATGGGTTGCTCTCTATCTTCGTGGAAGAGCTTGGTATGCGGTGTGCCGGAGCGCGCTGTGACACGCCAGTCGATGGCGCGCACGTCGTCACCGGCTGCATAGGCCCGTACCTCGTCAAATTCCACGCCGCGACCTCGTTGACGGGCTCGCCTCATGCCGGCCAAATTGGCCAGTGCCCGGGTTTGTCCCGTGACATCAACAAAGCGGGCAACGAACCGGGCGGCAATCAGTGCCTCAGCGCGCACGACGGCCCCTCGAGGATCGCTCGCCGCGAGCTGGGAATGTAAATCAGGCAACGGGGATACGCTCGATCAATCTTTCAATAATGTGATCGCTCGAAATTCCTGCCGCTTCCGCCTCAAAGGACACAATCAAACGATGACGCAGGCAATCATGGGCGACTGCCTGCACATCATCGGGACTGACGTAGTCACGGCCGGCAATCCAGGCATTGGCGCGCGCGCACCGATCTATCGCGATAGTGGCTCTGGGACTTGCACCAAATTCCAGCCATTCCGCCAGCTCGTTATCGTAGCGTCCGGCCTCGCGGGTCCCCACGATCAACTGCACAATGTATTCCTCAACCGCCGGCGCCATATGAATATTCAAGACTGCGTGGCGTGCAGCGAAAATATCTGCCTGAGAGACCCTCGCGGCGGGTTGCATCCGCTCCCCACTGGCCTCGTTGCGCGCCAGCTTGAGGATCTGTTGTTCGGCAGCGGCGTCGGGATAAGACACGCGCACATGCATCAGAAACCGGTCCAGTTGCGCTTCGGGGAGGGGATAGGTTCCCTCTTGCTCGATCGGATTCTGGGTCGCCATGACTAAGAATAATCTAGGTAATTCGTAGGTTTGACTGCCAATGCTCACCTGTCGCTCGGCCATGGCCTCGAGCAGCGCAGACTGCACTTTGGCGGGCGCTCGATTGATTTCGTCTGCCAATACGAGGTTGTTGAAGATGGGTCCCCGCTGGAATTCGAAGGCGCCGGTCTGGGGTCTGAAAATATCCGTTCCCGTGATGTCCCCGGGGAGTAGGTCGGGGGTGAACTGAATTCGATGAAAGCTGCCTTCAATACCCTCAGCCATCTCTTTGATTGCACGGGTCTTGGCGAGTCCGGGCGCGCCCTCCACGAGGAGATGGCCATCGGCCAGCAGGGCTAGCATCAGTTTATGGATTAGATCTTGCTGGCCAACGATCTGTTGGCCCAGCCAGGTTTCTAGTTGCGCGAGGAGTTGATAGTTCACGGGTCAGGCCTTTTATACAGCTATCTCAGAAATGGCGTTATTTCTGACCATTACAAGGCCTAATCGTTCGCAGATTCCCCCACTAGGGCGTCAGTTTTTAGGCTGAGGTTCAGAAACCCGACAATTTATAGCATGTCAGGGCCTCTGTGAGGCCCTCTCGCCAGTCATTTCTGCCTTCGCGCCAACCATCCAGCCATCGAGCGCGGGCGATGCCGGTTAAAAAGGGGCAATTTTCTTTTGAGCGACCGGCCAGTCCCAGTTGATAGCCCTTTTCAAATGCACGTTGAATTCGATTTCGCTTGGGTCTCTTCATATTGTCGGTTCCCTGTCACCTCAGCGGTTAGCGGACGCCGGGCGTCAAATGAGCGCGGCGGCATGGCATGTTTGCTACTCGGCGGTAGCATCGGGAAAGCGGACCGAACAGCACATTTGCGCGCCGGGGGAGCGCGGGTGCAATGCAGGCACAGGAGGTTCTCTCTCTGATCGTGCCTGACTGTTCTCGGCCGGGAAATGGCTCCAAGCGTCCACCGTAACCTGTCGGTCCCGTGCTGTCGAAAAACAAATTCTTCTCAAAGCGCCTGCTACACAGACGCGATAGATATAAGCCAGTCATTCCGGGCCCTGGGGCCCAACTCACGGCTACTATTTTTTTGCGCTTGGCGGTGATCCGTCACATCGAGCCCGGCGTAACTCTTGCAACCGGGTGATCGACTCCCCGGTTGAGCCATCTTCCCCCAGGTGGCGATTTATTGCCCCGGCTCTGGCCGGGGTTTTTTTTGAGGGCGCAAATGTCGAATAAAGCCATTATGTTGGTGCTGGGCTATGGTGGACTGGTGCCGTTTTTTGCTTTCTGTATGGGCGCATGGTGGCTCACCGACTGGCCCGCAGCCCTCTCGCGTCAAGGTTTTATCATTTACTCCCTCGGGATACTGAGCTTTCTGGGCGGCACCCTGTGGGGCCGGGTTCAGGGTGTGGAAAACCCCAATATGACCCGGCTACTGGTCAGTAACGGCGTCGTCTTGTTTGGCGTGTTTTCCGTGCTCACGGCGCAGGTTTGGCTCGCTGCGCTGGCATTGATGACGGGTTATTTAGCGCTCTTGTGGTACGAGCGAGGGTCTGAGGTGCTGCCAGGCTGGTACACCACAATGCGCTACCGTCTCACCGCGGGGGTGGTGTCGGCGCATCTTCTGTTTTTTATGCTGCAGTCTTATCAATCTGCATCGTGATTCAGCAAGTCTGCGGGTGAATCTGCGTCTTTCAGCCACAGAGCGTCTACCGGAATCGGGCGAGCGTTGAGCAGTTTGAGCAGTTCGCCGAGCTGGGCTCCGCCGCGGTCGATAAAGGCACAACAATTAACCAGCGTTTCCCTCGCCAGACGCATACAGGGTGAATGACGGCCACTCGGGTCGGTGAGTACCAGGGCGCTATCTTCTGCCCTCCAAGCCTCCTCAAGTGCGGCAATTAGCCGATCGCTGCTGCTCATCAGGTCGGCGGGCAGAATGATTAAGCTGGCGGTTTCAGTGGCAGAGAGCAGGGCGCTGATTCCCGCGCAGGGCCCCCGGAACGGGGTGCTCTCACACAACACTCGATCAGCGTAATGGCCGTAAAAGTGGGCATTTTCTCGGCAGCAAATCAGGATCTCCCGTGCGTGCGGTGGGCGCGGAACACACGCATTCGCCACTAGCGGTCGCCCGAGAAATGCAATCAGGCCTTTGTCTCTTCCACCCCATCGCCGGCCATGACCACCCGCCAAAATACCCAAGCTGAAGTCTCGCTCCGCATTCAAAGTCGTCTGCCTCTATGGGATGATGGCACCTTACCCGTTTGACTATATCTCATGCCGTCCACGCCGCGCATTCTGGCGCTCGATACTGCCACACAAGCCTGCTCGCTCGCGCTCTTTGCGAGCGGTGAGCTGCGGCGTCGCCACGAGATGCTGGCGAGGGCGCATAACCGGCATATCTTACATATGCTGTCGGAGGTATTGCAGGGAGATGCGCTGGCCGATTCGGTTGATGTGATTGCCTGTGGTATTGGTCCCGGATCATTTACCGGGCTGAGGGTCGCGGTGAGTGTGGCGCAGGGGCTGGCGTGGTCCCAGAGGTTGCCCGTGCACGGATTTTGTTCACTCACGGCTCAAATCTATGTTGCGGGCGAACAGGGTTTACTCGCCGTGGGTGACGCTGTTCTGTCGACAATCGATGCCCAAATAGGAAAACTTTATGGTTTGTGGGGCGTATGGAACGGACGGGAAGTCACCTTAGGTGGCCCGCCTTTTATCTGCGCTCCGGAAGAGATCCCGGTGCCCGATGGAGCGGTTAACGCGGTGATAGTCGGTTCCGGTGCCGCTTATCGGCGGCAATTTATGGCCCCGCGCCTGAAAGACGCAGCATTGCACGGTGAGATCACTCCCGACGCGGGTGTGATGGCTCCGCTATTGGCAAGCGGTGCCATAGCGCTCGATTTGCAGCCAGCCCACCTTCTTTGCCCGCAGTATGTGCAGCGCGATATTGGCTGGAAAAAATTATCTGAGCAGAGCCGTAATGACTGATTGGTGGCAAGCCATGCTGTTGGCCATAGTGCAGGGTGTGACCGAATTTTTACCCGTGTCTTCCTCAGCCCACCTTATCTTGCCCGCGCAGATACTGGGATGGCCCGATCAGGGATTGATGTTCGATGTGGGTGTTCACGCGGGCACGCTGTTGGCGGTCCTCTACTACTTTCGCGTTACCCTAACGCGCTTTTGCCTGAGCTTGATGCCGGGAGAGGGCGCCGATCGCTCCGAACTCTGGGCGCTCTGTGTGGCGACATTGCCAGTGGTGGTTGCCGGATTTTTACTCAAAGAGTTCGTCGCCACCTATGCGCGAAGCGCTCTGGTGATTGCGATTGCGACTATCTTCTTTGGTTTGCTGCTGGGCTGGGCCGACCGCGCGGCGCGGCACAGCGACAATAGGCGTACCGAGATTGGAATGCGTGATGCCCTGTTAATCGGTTTGGCCCAAATGTTTGCATTGATTCCTGGCACCTCTCGGTCGGGGGTGACGATTACGGCAGCGCTCTTTTTGGGTTATCCGGCCCGAACGGCAACGCGCTTCTCTTTTTTATTGAGTATCCCGGTTATTTTGGGTGCGTCATTAGTGATGCTGCTGTCGGCGCCCGAAGCGCATCTTTTATCGACGGCAGGTAAAATATTGCCGTCACTGGTTGCCTCGGCGATATTTGCCTACATCACGATATCGCTATTTATGACCTTGGTTGAGCGAGTTGGCTTGATGCCTTTTGTGATCTACCGCTTGATTTTGGGCTCGGTATTACTGGTTTGGGTACTTCAGTAGACATTGGGAGAGAGGACCCCGCAAATGGCGGAAACAACAGAGCTACTCACATTTCTTGGTGAGGCGACATCGCCTTTCCACGCCGTCGAGGCCATGATCCGGCGTCTGCGGGCGGCGGGGTTTACGGCCCTTGAGCAGTTTGACGGCGCTCACATGACCCCCGGGCAGGGCTATTTTACCGTGCGCCAGGGTAGTTCCCTGATCGCGATGCGAGCAGGTTCAGACGCATCTGAAGCCGGCTTGCGGCTCGTGGGCACCCATACCGATAGCCCCAATTTGTCAATCAAACCCAATCCAGTAAAGGGCCGCGACGGCTGTGTACAGTTGGGGGTGGACGTTTATGGTGGGGCACTGCTGAACCCCTGGTTCGACCGGGACCTGGGGATTGCCGGACGTGTGACGTTGCTGGCGGCAGACGGTGAACTCCAATCTGTCTTGTTTGATAGCAAACGGCCCGTGGCGGTTGTGCCCAGCCTTGCCATCCATCTGGATAGAGAAGCGAATACACAGCGCACCGTGAACGCACAAAAAGACGTGGTGCCATTAGTGATGCTGGGTGAGCCACAGCAATTTGATTTCAGGCAATGGTTGGCGGAAGCCCTCGCCCAGGAAGACGCAGGCTATCAGGGCGCGCGCGTGATGGATTACGAGCTGTCCCTGTATGACACTCAGCCGCCTGCACTGGTAGGTATTGAAGAGGATTTTGTCACGTCAGCGCGTCTCGACAACCTGCTCAGTTGTTATGCCGGCTTGACGGCGCTGATCAATGCGGATGACAGCCACGGGTCTGTGCTGGTTGCGACCGACCACGAGGAGGTTGGCAGCGCCTCGAGCGTGGGTGCTCAAGGCCCGATGTTGATGGATGCGTTAACGGCAATCGCACCCAATGCCGCGGCTAATCAGCAGTTGCGTGCACGATCATGGATGCTGTCAGTGGATAACGCCCATGCGGTGCATCCCAATTACGCGGACCGTCACGATGATCAGCATAGCCCCAGATTAGGTGCGGGCCCCGTGATTAAGATTAATCGTAATCAACGTTACGCAACTAACAGTGAAGGAGCAGCGCGACTCCGCTTGTTGGCGGAGCGGGCCGGCGTGAACGTGCAGTCTTTCGTCATGCGCTCGGATTTGGCCTGTGGCAGCACGATTGGCCCAATTACGGCAACCGAGACGGGTATCACGACTACGGATATTGGCGTACCTACGCTGGGCATGCATTCAGTGCGGGAGCTCGCCTGCGCTGCGGATGTGCCGCAAATCGTCTTGTTACTCGAGTCGTTTTATCGTCGGTTGGCATAGGACTAGAGGTTAATATTATGAGTATGGTCCGGGTTTTGACTGGCATCACCACGACCGGTACGCCGCATTTGGGGAACTACGTGGGCGCGATTCGCCCAGCAATTGAGGCCTCCCGAGATGGGAATACCGAGGCGTATTTGTTCTTGGCTGATTTTCATGCGTTGATAAAAAATCAGGATCCGGATCAGGTGGCGCAGTCGAGCCGGGAGATTGCCGCAACCTGGTTGGCACTCGGGCTTGACCCAGAGCGCACCTTTTTTTACCGCCAATCGGATATTCCCGAGATTGCCGAGCTCAGTTGGATACTGAGCTGTTCTGCCGCCAAGGGTTTGATGAATCGCGCGCATGCCTACAAAGCGGCGGTGCAAGCCAACGAGCTGGCCGGGGAGGACCCGGATTTTGGCGTGACAATGGGTTTATTCTCCTACCCTATACTCATGGCGGCGGATATTCTTATATTCAATGCGCACAAAGTGCCTGTGGGTCGAGACCAGATCCAGCATGTCGAAATGGCGCGGGATATCGCGCAGCGCTTCAATCACCACTATGGCGAGGTCTTTACGCTT
>DFQW01000034.1:0-4723 GCA_002377985.1 Halieaceae bacterium UBA3479
ACGCCGGAATACGCCACCTGGGGCGACGTTGCCCCCGATCGGCGGGGCGGTGGTGATATCTGGATTGCGGGGTCTTATGACCCCTCACGTAACTTGGTCTACTTCGGGACGTCGCAACCCAAACCCTGGGCGGCGCCGAGTCGGGGCATGTCGGTCGAGGATGCCGCGCTGTATACCAATTCGACGCTCGCCCTTAATCCCACCACGGGCGAGCTCAAGTGGTACTTCCAGCATATCCCGGGCGAGACCATCGATATGGAGGTTGGCTTCGAGCGCATTCTGGCCGATATCGATGGCACGCCCCTGGTACTCACCGTAGGCAAGGATGGAATTCTCTGGAAACTCAATCGGGAAACCGGCGAGTACGTTGACTTGCTGGATACCATGGATCAAACCATCTTCAACGTGGATAAGACGACGGGTGTGTTGAACTATCGATCTGATATCGCCGCGGCGGGCATTGGTGACACCTATACCGCGTGCCCCGGGATATACGGCGGCCACAATTGGCAATCTGCAACCTATGACGCAGCGCGTCACCTTTTGTTCTTGCCGGTTCATCAGCTGTGCTCGGACATGACCCCACGCGCCGTGGATCTGGGCCCGGGCGGTGGCGGCTATGGTGCGGATGTGGCCACCTACCCCATGCCCGGCAAAGAAGGCAAAGCGGGGGCTTTGCTGGCAATTGATGTGCAGACGATGGCGGTCAAATGGCGCATTGAGCAGCCCGCCTTATTCCTTAGCGGTGCGCTATCGACTGATGGGGGGCTTCTCTTCATTGGCGACCTGGATCGCAACTTTCAGGCCTTTGATACCGATACCGGGGCCAAGCTGTGGTCTGCTCGGTTACCCGCTCCAGCCCATGGCTACCCGATTACCTATCAGGCTGAAGGACAGCAGTTTGTCGCAGTGCCCTCGGGTATTGGCGTGTTCCGGGCGCTAACAGCAATGATCTTCCCGGATATCTATCAGCCCCCGGACGGTCAGGGCTTATTTGTATTCAGCCTGCCCAGCGAGTCTCGTTAATCCAGGCCTTTGCGTCCCGCCTCGCGCATCATAGGTTGATACTCGGCAAAGGCCGGAGGCGCGGCTGTAGAGCCGGTGGTAACCCCGGCGTCTACCGTCAAGGTAAGTCCACTGGTATAGCCGGACTCATCACTCGCCAGCCAGAGCGCAGCATTAGCGACATCTTGCGCTAACCCCGCGCGCCCTTTTAACGGTGACCCCTCTGCCAACGCAGCGATCGTGTCTTCGAGGTTCTGATGATTACCCGTGATGACCTCGGCCACCATGGGGGTCGCCATGCCCGCGGGCGCAATGCAGTTCACCCGAATACCAAACGAGCCCACCTCGGCCGCCAGATTCTTGGTCATACCGACGACCGCATGCTTTGCGGCCGCATAAGCGTGCGGCCCCAGCCCGCCCATGATGCCGGCTGTACTCGACATACTGATGATAGAGCCGGAACCCGCCTCTTTCATGTGCCGACTTGCGTGCTTCATGCCGTAGAACACGCCGTTGACCATGATATCGATGGTCAGCTTCCATTCTTCGGCAGGCGTTGTGGACATGGGGCCCACCGCACCAACGATACCCGCGCAGTTGAACATGATATCGATCTGACCGAACTCGGAGACCGCGGCGTCTACCAAAGCCTGGACCTCGGCCTCGCTGGTCACATTGCAGTGCCGAAAGATCGCGTGCTCGGGCCCGCCGAGTGCCTCGGCCAAACTGGCGCCGGCTTCGTCCTGAATATCACCCAGCACCACCCGTGCGCCTTGCTCGACGTAGGTTTTTGCCGTAGCCGCCCCGATACCGCTGGCGGCGCCCGTAATAACTGCGACCTTTCCCGATAAACGCTTGCTCATAGTACTTTCCTTATAAATAAAGGCCCGCTATTCAGCAGGCCTTTCTGCGCACCTTTAATTCGACAGAATTGAAATCTGCAATCAGTCCCCGAATTCGTAAATCGCTTCCACACCGAAGGTGCGCGGCGCCCTGACCGCCGCATACGACCAAAGCCCCGCAACGTCATAACCATGGGTGTAGCCGTCTTCATCCGACAGATTGCGACCGAATACCGCGAAGCGCCAGTTGTTCATTTCAAAGTTAATCGACGCGTCCAGCAGGTTTTGTGCGGCATTTTCTAGCTCAGGAGCATTGGTCACATTCACCCAGTGCTCACCCAGATAGTGGTAAGCACCTCGGACCCAAGCTCGCCCCATAGCGGTATCCCACTCATAGGTTGCATCCAAGGTAGCGGTCATATCAGGAGCACGCCGGAATTCCAGATAACTCAAGTCAACTGTCTCCAGCGATACCGCATCGGTGTACTGGAAGTTATCGTATTCTGTATCCAACCAACCTACATTGGCGCGCAAAGACAGGCCTTCTCCAATTAGCGCCTGAAGTTCCAGCTCTAGACCCTGAATCGTTGCCTCCGACGCGTTGGTTACCACCGTCTTTTGACCGGTACCAGTATCCGACGGCAGCTGCAACTCCTCCTGCTTGTCCTGATAGTCCATCACAAAGTACGACGCGTTGAAGCGAAGCCGATTGTCCATCCACTCCGACTTGATGCCGAACTCGATGTTATCTACGGTCTCCGGATCGTATGGCTGTGTGGCTTCTTCCACTGAGTTGACCCGGCCATTAAATCCGCCTGAGCGATAGCCCGATGAATAGGTAACGAAAGCCATCAAATTGTCATTGAACTGATAGCGCATACCCGCTCGAGGTGTAAATTCGCTCCAGGATTCGTCATTACTGGCGTTAACCATGCCGGTCTGCAACGTTTCCTTGTCGTCTTTGGTATATCGACCGCCAAAATTTATCGTCAGGGAATCCGATACCCGCCAGTCGACGTCGGCAAAAATGGCCTGCGATTCGCTCTCCTGATGCGATTTTTGCAACAGGTCCAGGACGAGCCCTGGGACCACAAAGCCGACCCAACTTCGGAGCGGTATCTCGTACTCGGAATCCCACAAATAGCCACCCAATACCGCATTGATGGGCCCGCCGTTATCCCATGACAGACGAATCTCATGGGTCGTTTGTTCGTAGGTCGCCGGGCGATCGGTACCGTATAAGAATTCGGGCGTACCGTCCCAATTAGAGATGATAGTCTCGTCAGATTCATAGCTACCGAAGATGTAATCCACCTTTAACGCGTCAGTAGCTTGCCAACGCGCCTCGATAATGTGCGTGTCAGCGTCGAACGTCGCGAGCATTTCTGCCTCACGCGCCTGATCGGGCGTAGATGCAGCAAAAGCTGCGCCACCGGGGTCGGGTGGGATATAACCCACGTTGGCGGTTTTGTAACGACTTCCCGTGATCCTTGAGCCAAGGCTCGGCGAGCAATAGCCGTAAGCGGAACAGAAAAGGTGTCTGTTTTGTCCCGTGTTGAGCAGTGGCGGCGTATCTTGATCTGTGTCTTCAAACTGGCCCGTGTACTCGAGCTCAAGGGCATCAGATGGCGTCCACAGGAAGTTCAGGCCGAGCGACTGATAGTCATTGCGGCCCACGTCGCGGCCAACGTAATCGTTGTCGTAATAGCCTTCTTGCTGATCGCGCTTTGCGGCTGAGAGCTTGACCGCGAAGTTCTCACTGAGACCAAAGTTAACAATGCCGTCTACGTAGTAGGTGTCATACTTTTCATAGCCCACACGAATCTTTCCGCCGAGCTCACCCGTCGGACGTGATCGCGTGATGTTGATCGCGCCGCCAATAGTATTTCGGCCGAACAGGGTGCCCTGAGGTCCGCGCAACACCTCCATACTCTCGAGATCGATGCTTCGGAGCAGGCTCCCCGCGTTAGAGCCAATGAACATATTGTCAACAACGACCGCAACTGCAGGGTCGAAGTTCTTTTCTACATCGGCCACACCGATCCCGCGGATAAAGATCGCCGCGACGCCACCCGGTCCCTGAGCCGTATCGTCAATCACGATATTCGGTGAGATATTGGCCAGATCGGTGATATCGCGCGCAAACTGCCCTTCGATCTCGCTCTTGGTCAATGCACTCACCGCGAACCCTACATCCTGCAGGTTCTCTGTTCGCTTGCGGGAAGTGACGACAACTTCCTCAAGAACACCCTCTTGCGCCTGAGCTGCGGGTATCAACGGTAATGCCGTCATTGCAGCGAGAACGGCGACACTCATAAAGCGAGGAGTCGTGTTGAATTTCATGGCTGGTCCCTCTAAGTCGTGGCTGTGGTTACACGTTTATTAATTTGAACGTAAAGCAACTGTCGCTCTGGGTTGATACATCATCCCTCGGGCGCACTGAGCGTTGTGCCGCCAAAAGAATTAAAATAATGAATCGTCACCTCCCGCTCGGCGATCTTCCATGCGCCGTCGCGACGTTGAAAACGGTCTCGATATGTTGCGCCAACAAACGTCGCCTCGGTACTGTCGGTGAGTAGCCCCATGCAATCGACGTCACAGATACCGGTTGCATCGTCAGCACCGGCAAATTCGATGACTAAATTGGAGGTCACATGTTGAGACTGCGCCCAAGCAGGCCACAGCACGTCGTAGATAGCAGTATGAATACCGTCGTGCCCGCTAAAATCACCGAAGGGAGGCCCAATCTTCCAGACGCAATCCGGTGACCATATGGAAAGGAAGCGCTCGAAGTCGCGTTTGTCAAAGCCGTGGCAGTAGTTGCTCACGAGCGCCTCGATATCATGGCGGCTCTCCAGCTTGTCCAGTCGGCTGGC
>DFQW01000034.1:5118-6207 GCA_002377985.1 Halieaceae bacterium UBA3479
GCTTGCTTGTTGCTAGCAAGCCAGAATCTACACACACCGTCAAGCCCCCCACTGACTTTATGCAGGAGATTCCAGTCGCTTTGCGGCTGCGCGCCGTCCCGCGGGGGCATTGGAAATCCAGCGTAGCGTATCTTCCAGCACCGGGCGCTGCAGCGCAGCTTCGAGGGGTTGATAGAGTGTGGAGCGCTGCTGCGCCACTCTGCCGTTAGCCACAATCGCGCCGCGCATCTCATTCGGGGTCCATACCTGACCATGCGCGGCGCCCGCTGCCCGCGTAATGCTCTCGTTGATCAGGGCACCACCCAAATCATTGGCGCCACAGGACAACATTTGCAGAGCTCCCTCGCGACCAAGCTTCACCCAGGATGCCTGAACATTGGGAATGATAGATCCGAGGGTCAATCGCAAGACCGCGTGCATCAGCACAGCCTCTCTCCAGGTCGGCCCGGGTCTAGATAAACCCCGTCGATAGATCGGCGCTCCCGCACTCACAAAGGGCAGCGGCACGACCTCGGTGAAGCCGCCGGTTCTCTGCTGCAAACCAATGACGCGCTGCCAGTGCTCCACCCACGAGGTGGGGTCGTCGACATGACCAAACATAATGGTCGCGGTACTGCGTAACCCCAAATTATGGGCGGCCTCCATAATCTCCAGCCACTGCACGCTGGAGACTTTATCTGGACACAGCACCGCGCGGACGCGGTCATCCAACACTTCCGCCGCTGTGCCCGGAAGAGACCCCAATCCAGCGTCTTTCAGCAATGCGAGATATTCGGCAACGGGCAGACCGAGTGTGCTCGCGCCCTGATGAATCTCAAGCGGCGAGAAGGCATGAATATGGATATCGGAACTCGCCTCGCGAACCGTTTGCAGAATGTCTAGATAGGTTTGACCCGTGTAATCCGGGTGGATACCCCCCTGCAGGCACACCTCCGTCGCGCCCAGCTGCTCCGCCTCTTTGACCCGGCGATAAAGCTCTTGCGCCTCAATATCGTAGGCCTCGCGGCCACTGGCAACCTGGCCGCCGCCTTTGGAAAACGCACAAAACTTGCAGCTGTACTGGCAAACATTGGTGTAGTTGATGTTGCG
>DFQW01000141.1 GCA_002377985.1 Halieaceae bacterium UBA3479
ATCGATTATTAATATTTCATCCTTGGCAGCGGTGTATGGTCTGCCCTATGGTCTCGACTATGTGGCCTCGAAATCTGCCGTTATCGGCATGACCCGGGGCATGGCGCGCGAATTGGGGGGCGATCATATCCGGGTGAATGCAGTGGCGCCTTCAGCCGTAATGACAGAAGCGACACGGGAATTTTTTGGCGAGAAATTTGACAAGGCCAAAGCCGTGATAGCCGCCAATCAGCTGATTCCGCGTAACTTAGAGACTGAGGATCTTACCGGCACCGTGATTTATCTGGCATCTGATGCCAGTCGCTTTGTCACCGGGCAGACCCATATGGTAGACGGCGGATCCTGGTTCTTATAGCGAACGCGGCCAGCGTTGGCTCCCGCGTTCCTCTATACCGCTTGCACCTCTTATTTCTTGCGCACTGAGCCTGTGGCAAGTGCCATCTTCTGGCTATTTTCGGTGCACCTCAGACCTTGCCGCTGTCTGAAGGGGTCGCATCCTCGGAAAAATCAAAACGCATCTGATTGGCGGGCGCCGAAGCACCGCGCACGCGCACCTTTTTTGGCGCGGCAGGCAACCACGAATACTCAACTCCCGGCTCAAGAGACTGTGCCTGCATCCGCTTTTTGAGTTCGGCGGGGGTAAAAGGCGTAGTTTGGCCCCATTCCATCGGTGCGGCGTCGTTTTGCGCCTCATATCGCTTGCGCGCTCGAAAAATCCGAGAGCGGCAGGTGGCGCCACAGGTTTTTTGATCTGGTCTGCCGCGGAAAACGCTTTTACACCCCAGACACATGATCCGGACCTTGGCGGCTGGCGCTCTTTTGGCGTTGTGATGCGCCACGCGGCACGCGTCGCTGCAAAACTTGCTCTTGGCGCGCCTGCGGCACCCGTGGCGCACACAAACCTTAAGTTCACTGTCGTGATTTGTGGACATAAATTAATCAATAAAACGTTAGTCTTGGCTATTTTTTAGCAATTTTTCACTTTTATGGAACATTTTTTTGACATTATTTTTACGGCAATTTCTTACTTTAAGTCGAAGTTAAGTCCGTCGTGATAGCCCGATTTACAGCCGACCGCCCTGAGACACAATAGACCGGCAAGCTTGATTGTTATTTCTGGCATTACGCGATCGGCAGCTTTTGATTACACTCGCAAGGTGGCAGGAAGCCACTCCACATTGACAGGAGGTCAACCATGCAAGATTTACGTATTCTCATCGGCGGCGTTGTCATGTTGTTCGTGAGCGCGTTTCTCGTAGCGGAGCGCTCGCAAGCGGCGGACGAGCTGGTTTCGATATCCAACCATGCTCCCCTACTACCCGCTACTCATAGCCATTAATAGCCATTCCCGTCAGCACAGTGCCTGAATACAAGGTAAGTGACTGACGGGTAGTCGCTCAGGTGGCAGGGCCCAGGTGCCGTGGCGTGAGCGCCTCTTAGCGGCAGCCGAATCCGAGAAGCTTGCAACGACGCCCGTAACCGTTGAGCATCGGGGGTGGCCGTTTGCGGAAGCGCTACCCTCATGAAAAAGCTGGAAGTATTTTACGATCTGTCGTCGCCGTGGACCTATCTCGCGGTTAATAACCTCCAGCCGATTATTGCGGAAACCGACGCCCCAGTGTGCTGGCGACCTTTTTTGGTTGGGGGGGTGTTCAACGCGGTAAACCCCGACGTTTATGCAGCGCGCGCTGCGCCCATGGCACCCAAAATTGTGCACAACTATCGGTGGTTGCATGAGTGGGCGCGGCTCGCGAATTTACCGCTGGTGTTTCCCACAGCGCATCACCCGGTAAAGTCAGTGCTGGCGATGCGTTGCTGCTGCGCGCTACAGGATAATCCTGATGCTCTGTTGCGTTTCTCGCTAGCCGCATTCGACGCCTATTTTGCTCAGGGGAACAACATCGACGACCCAGCCGTGCTGAGTGAGGTTGCCGAGGCCTGTGGTTTGTCGGGGGCGATGCTCTTGCAACAAGCCTCTGCTCAGCCGATCAAAGATCTGCTGCGCGCCAATACCGAGGAAGCGATCTCCCGCGGCGCTTATGGCTCACCGACACTGTTCATTGATGATCGGCTGTATTTTGGTAACGATCAGTTGCCGCTGGTAAGGCAGGCGTTACAGGCAAGCTAATCTCGAAGTTAGCTCAGACGGCGACTGCAGCGCGTTGTCACAGCTTCGCGCAAGACACGCGAGCCGGTGTCTATCTGGGAACACTTGCC
Organism: Halieaceae bacterium UBA3479; assembly: GCA_002377985.1. GTDB lineage: Bacteria > Pseudomonadota > Gammaproteobacteria > Pseudomonadales > Halieaceae > Luminiphilus. Next base: position 2,218 of record DFQW01000141.1, read on the forward strand.
GTGAAGGCGCTAGTCGCAAGGAAACCCGAGTCGGCACCCTGTTGGTGTGTGTTGTGTCAAGCTAAACTCGGAGAAGCCTTCCCCGATACAGCACTATGATGGCAACAACACAGAAAACACCCGGCGAAATTCTCGACCACTGCGCTGAACAACATCCTGAAGAGATTGTCATCAATACCGTGAGGCTTGATGGCTCCGACGACGCGGTTACGCGCAAAGTCCTGTCTCAGCGGTCGGATGAAATTGCCCAGGCTTTGATTGCGCGCGGCGTGGGCCCCGGGGTGTTCGTGCCTATCCATTTGCCGACCTGCACCGATTTTTTGGTGGCAACCGTGGGTATTTTCAAAGCGGGTGGCACGCCGATGCCCGTGAG
>DFQW01000036.1 GCA_002377985.1 Halieaceae bacterium UBA3479
TTTGGCAACCCGCTGGATCACATCTATGTCCGGGGTTTAACCTGGCAGTCGACCGAAGCAAGGCCGGTCAGCACCTCAGACCATAACCCGCTTTTTGCCACGTTTCGGTGGACAGATCCGTGATTCGCATCCTGTCGGTGCTGATCTGGCTCGCTGGCTCAACCGCCACAACGTTACATGCAGACACCACTGCGGAAGTGGAGATACAGTCATTAATTCGGGCGGTCGCGGATAGTGGCTGTGAGTTTAGTCGCAACGGTTCTTTGCACTCAGCCGAGGCCGCGGCAGAGCACCTTGAGCTCAAGTATGCTCAGGGCAAACGCTACGCCGACTCTGCCGAAGCGTTTATCGAGCACTTGGCGACCAGGAGCTCGTGGTCGGGTGAGCCCTACTGGATGATTTGTAATGGCAATAAGGACTTCGCTTCCCACTGGCTCAGCGCAAGGCTAGCGCTGTTGCGGACACCCTGATCGATGCTATTAACACTCAATCCCGCACCGCGGGCTCAAGTGAATTTTCCGGAGGAGCAAAGCGCGGCATTCGGCGTGTCGAGCAGGGATGGGCGTCAGATCATGCCTGTTGGAAGTGGGCGAGATTTGACAGCGCGGGCAAATGATTCGGGATCAGCGGATCACCACCTTGCCACAGCGCGCGATTCGCCAGCGCTGTATCAAAGCACTCGATGAGGGCAACAATTTTTCCCGCACGCACCTTGAATACGTGCAGGTAAATCTGATCGTACCGCTCACTTGACTTCGCCAGGCCTGCGTTCTGCGCCATGGCAACAACGACTTCTCCGGCTTCGACCACAATCTGATGCGCCTGACAAAATGCGATCTCTTCGGGGTTCACGCAGCCAAATACCCGCGGCATCACGTCGTTAAAAAACCGTTGTTTTCCCTCGTAGACCCCGGATAGCACGTGATCCTGAGTTGGGCAGATTAAACAAAACCCATCATCAATCAGACGCTCCAGTGCAGCAACGTCACCTGCCAGCACGGCTTGGTAAAAAGCCTTTACGGTAATACTCATGACGCAGTCCCCTCTCGCACCCGGTGATTGTTCTCGGCCGTGTTCCGCCTCGCTAGGGCAAGCCCGATGATTGACGCGACTGTATGCCGCGTATGATGAAGTGAACAAACGCGAGCCATAGTGCGACATAGGCCAGCGTAAAGCCGTGAGGCCATCCGCCGTATCCCAGCAAGATGCCGACAACCGGCAGCATCGCCAACCAATGCCCCCTGACCCAGGCATCGTGCTTCCACGAAAAATAGATCGCACTCCCTGCCGAGATAACCATGAGGCAACTGAAAAGATCCCGCGCCCAGGGGCGGCTGTACATCAACCCGCCTAGCACGATAGCCAATAGTCCTGCCAAGGCATGCATCATGGCACCCACGTCCAATGCGCTTTCCGCTTTATGCGGCGCTTCGTCTTCCGTCATGACTGTCGCTCGCTGGGCCTACCAGGCATGACGCGGGCGCAAAGGCTAGGGCGTGAGATCACGGACATAACCCAAAATATTCGGGTAATGCGTTACCGGTGTGCCCGTCTCACTGAGGCGTGCAACCGCCTCTGGTGAGACCGCACCGTACAACTCCACGGTAAACACGTCGAGTAGGGGAGACACCGCCTCCAGATAAGCGCCGAGATCCGCATTCTCGAGGTGGAACACCAGGGCGTCGCTATTCTCGTAAACCTCGGTCCATACAAAACCCAGGGGATCATTGGGGTCAGCGTCAAACGTATGCAATAGCATGCCGGGCTCACCGGCCTCGACTTTTCGATCCACTGCCGCAGAGAGCGCAATCACATTCTCGGCCTCTCCCGGCAACGCATGCAGACGCCCAATTAATACAAAAGCCGTAGGGCCGGCAGGCAGGCTTTGCCCAAGCGCAGTATTGGCTAACAGGGCCACAGCGACGATGACTGCTCTCACAAACGGGTGTCCCAACATCCTCTGTTCTCCTCTTCTAAAGCCACGACCTTAGACCAAGCGGACACTTCGCCGCAATGCGTTCCCAGCGTGGACCCACCGATATCACAGTACACACAGCAGATGGACCGGTCAGACATAATGACGTAACGTGGATCCTAGGGGGGGTGACATCATGCAAGACCACACCTTTTGGGAAAACATGGGGAATCTGGGCGTAATTTTTCTCGCGGTGATATTGGCTACCGTAGTGCATTACGCCGTACTGAAACGGCTGAATGCGGGGAGTCGGTTGATTGCACGCTATCCGCGCTTCAGGCTGCTTTATGGCGTAGTGATGTCACTCATTGCCCACTCTGTGGAAATCGCCATTTTCGCCGGCGCGTACTGGATCTCTGCAAATTCCGGATTCGGCTTCCTGGAAGGCAATTTTCAGGGGTCTCTGGCGGACTATCTGTATTTCTCTTACGCCGCCTTCACCACGGTCGGGTTTGGCGACATCGTCGCAAACGGGCCCATGCGCTTACTCGCGGGTATGGAGGCACTCACGGGATTTGTTTTGATTACCTGGACCGCGTCCTATCTCTATATCGAAATGAGCCGCACCTGGGGGACTGACAGCTAGCCTTGGGGAGTGTGGGGTGTCATCAAGCGAAAGCGGGGAACGCCGCCATCGGGTGTTTCTACCCTTTCACTGAACATCGACAGCGGCCGCACCCACAGATCTCGCTCACCGTATTCGGGCCGGTAAACCACCAACAGCTCCTCGGTCTCTGAGTGTCGGGCAACACCCAGTACCGTGTATTCACCCCCCTTGTAATGCCGGTATCGGCCGGGCACGAGTTCGCTCATTCGGCTATGCCTCCAAACGCCCGCAGCAAACTCGACTGCAGCCCGCTGAGGATTTCACACATGATGAGAAAATCTGCATCAGCACGCGCTAACGGGTCCTCGACCAGCTCATCGTTAGCTTCGCGGATCGCGTCACTGAATTTTAGACGGCGCAAGGTGAGATCTTTGTCGATAACAGCAGCCACGCGATTGCCCCACTCGAGCGCCAAACGGGATACCTGATGCCCCGTAGAGAGATGCGCGAGCACTTCTTCGCTGTCGAGCGGCACACCGCGTACCTTGACCGAGCTGCCGTCATCGCGCTGATCGGCAAAGTCGGCTTCATCCGCCAATTCGACCTCATCCGGTACCGCACTGTGCAGCAGCCACTGGGTCATGACATGCGCGGGCGACTTCTGGGTGTCTGGTAATACGGCGGGCAAACTGCCGAGCGCCTCGCGCAGGTAATTCAGAACCTCCTCCGAGCGCCCTGCGCTGGCACTGTCAATCCAGATCCAACCGGTTTTGTCAGCAATGATGGCCCGAATCGTGGTCGAGCGCGAAAACGCCCGCGGGAGTAAATCCTGAGTCACTTCATCGGCGACTGCCAGCCGCTCTCGACGGCTCACCTTGCGTCCCTGCGCCTTGGCAATTTGGGCGCAGCGCTCATTCGCCTGCTCTCGAACGACCGTGGCGGGCAATAGCTTTTCTTCGCGCTTGAGACGCACCATCCAGTAGGGCCCGGCCGCGTGGACCAGCGCATTGGCATCGTCACTCAACGCCGGCACCCAGCCCATACTGGAAGCCTGCGCCGGCGAACAAGGACTGAACGTACGCGACTGCAATCTGCGCTCCAGTTCTTGGGCATCAATGCCGAGACGATTGGGTAGACGGTAGGGGCGTAGGGCTCGAAACCACATATATTCGGACTTCCACTGCAGGCAAACAATCAAAAGGGGGCGCAGTGTATCGCAGTCTTCGTAACCCCATGGCCCACTGGCGCCGAACAATTAACCTACAATGGGCAGCCAATTTCTTCTGGAGGCCACGATGCGCTACCTGCATACCATGATCCGTGCAGCGAATCTCGACGAGACGCTCGATTTCTTTGTCGACAAGCTCGGCCTGATCGAGGCGTACCGCTACAACAACGAATCCGGTCGATTCACGCTGGTATTTCTCAGCGCACCCGAGGACCTCGAAGCCGCGCAAGCGCGCCAGGCGCCGCTGGTCGAGATCACTTACAACTGGGACTCTGAGCAGTATGAAGGCGGGCGCAACTTTGGGCATCTTGCCTATCAGGTCGACAACATCTACGCGACGTGCCAGCGCCTTATCGATAAAGGGGTAACCCTGAACCGCCCACCGCGCGACGGCCGTATGGCGTTTATCAAATCGCCCGATGGTATTTCGATCGAGTTACTGCAGGCAGGTGAAGCCCTGCCGGTTCAGGCGCCCTGGGAATCAATGGCCAACACGGGCACCTGGTAAACCTCATCGCCTCATAAAAGCGAGCATCCAGCGGGCGACCCTGGCACCTTCGTGCTGGCGGTCCTCGAGGCTTTGCATGCCCTCGACAACGCGGGACTCGCCGATCATTTCTCGCCTGAAAGTCATAATCTCTCGTGAATACGCGGGGGTGAACTCAGGATGCCCCTGAAAAGTGAGAATGTGATCTCCGATCGCCATCCCTGCGAACTCACAATGATCGTTGCGGGCAATTTGCCGCGCGCCCGGCGGCATGGACATGACCTGATCCTGATGGGATGCAATGATGCAAAATTCTTTGCCATCGGCAAGATCTGACGCTGATGGCTCCAGCTCATAGCAGTTGACACCAACGCCCCAGCCATTGGGCGACTTTGCGACCGTGCCGCCCAGCGCCTGCGCCACCAGCTGATGGCCAAAGCAAATGCCGATGAGCTTCTGTCGGGCAGCATGCAATGACCGCACGAAGTCCTCCAAGCCGCGGATCCAATCCTTATCATCATAGACACTGCTTTTGCTGCCCGTAATAAGATAGGCATCGGCGGTCTCTACCGTGTGTGGTAACTCTCCCATCTCCACATTCCAGGTAGTGAACCTCAGATCGGTCGCCTGCTCCGATAGCAACCGTTCGAACATATCAGGGTACTCGCCGTGGGTGGCCACCCACTCCGGGCGTACCGAGTCTGTCCGCAGAATCCCAACATGCATCTTGCTCTTCTCCATATTACGGCTCGAGGTCAGGGTGACCTCGGCGCTGAAGCGCCGGCAATCAAGCGACCGCTCAAGAATTGTGGCAGAGTGGACTGCGCACCGTTTCATCCTTTGGAGATCAGCGGCGCCACGTTAAGCACACTTCGTATTGTAAGCTTCGGCAACGGATGAATCACCGCCAAATAGTGCAAGTTGCCAGCGCAATAGGGGTGCTCTGCAATGGGATGGCGGTTTAAATAAGAGATCTGGCGCGGCGCACTGTGAGTTGCACGCCGGGGTCAGCCCGACAGATGGGGGTCAACATCCAAATTCTCCATACCCTGAAGGGGCTACCAATTGAGTGGCGGCCCCGCTGGTCGAGGACGAGTGCTGTTCCGGGCACCTTTTTCGCCTTCTCACGCTCAACGCCTCCTCGCCAAATCCTAGCAGGCGTTTTCGCTACTTGGAGGCGCCCCCGGGGCACCGCTGCCAAACTCGACATGCTCGCAGCCCTTCTGATGTCTCTCTTGCTGTCAACCAACAGCTTCGCCGAGACGACTCCCTACACAGGAAATCTGGTGTGCGCCGGCTGCCACGAGCGCGCCGCAGCAGACTGGCACAACTCTCATCATGACCTTGCGATGCAGGAGGCGTCTGCCGGCACCGTGCTGGGCGATTTCAATCATGCGACGTTCACGCATAGCGGGGTGACCACCACCTTCTTCCGTGAGGGCGATACTTTTTTTGTCAGAACCGACAATGCCGAGGGTGAGCTCGAGACCTTCCCCGTGCGCTACGTATTCGGTATCGAACCGCTACAACAGGTGCTGCTACCGTTGTCGGGCGGTAGGTTACAGGCGCTCACTATTGCCTGGGACGCTCGGCCCGCCGGCGCAGGTGGTCAGCGGTGGTACCACCTTTACCCCGACGAGGAGATAACGGCGGGAGATCCGCTACATTGGACCGGCGGCTACTTCAACTGGAACACCAGCTGCGCCGAATGCCACAGCACCGATGTCAAAAAACGCTATAACGCGAGCACGGATAGCTTTGACACCCGCTTTGAACAGATCGACGTCGGTTGCGAAGCCTGTCACGGCCCGGGCAGTGAGCACGTAGCGCGGGTCGACGCCGGGACGCTGTCCCCGACTCAAACCGGATTCGACATGAGCCTGTCTGCCCGCGGCAAATGGCGCTGGTCCGATAACGCCACGATCGCTCAGCGATCTGAAACACTCAAATCGACACAGCAAATTGATACCTGTGGGCGTTGTCATGCACGACGCGGCACATTGGGCGAGTACCACCCGGGCAGGCCGCTTCTGGATACGCATCGACTGGCCCTGATCGAGGACCCGCTCTATTGGGCAGACGGCCAGATCCGAGACGAAGTCTATGTGTATGGGTCTTTTATCCAGAGCAAAATGCATCAGGCAGGCGTGGTGTGCAGCAACTGCCATAACCCGCACAGTAACCAGCTGGTGGCCGCTGGCAACGCCGTGTGCGGGCAGTGTCATTTGGCAAGCACCTACGACAACACCACACACCACCGGCATCAGATTGCGTCGGCCGGCAGCGCCTGTGTCGCGTGCCATATGCCCAGCCAGACCTATATGGGGATTGATGAACGGCGCGACCACAGCATGCGCATCCCGAGGCCTGATCTGTCAATGGGCACAGGAAGCCCCAATGCCTGCAACCAGTGCCACACCGATCAAAGTGCAGATTGGGCGTACTCGGCGCTGGTGGACTGGGGAGTGCAGTTCAGTGCTCGGCGCAACCACCCTGCGCGCGCATTTCATGCCGCTGGGCGGGGAGATGTTCGCGCCACACCAACATTGGTTGCGACGGCCAATGATGACAGCGCAAGCTCCTCGATGCTGCGGGCCTCGGCAATCGCCCAACTAGGCAGATTGGCGCCGGAACAATTGATGCCCTCGCTGCCGTTGTGGCTTGGCAGCGAGGATCCGCTGATCCGGCTGGCGGCCATAGAGGCAACCGGGTCGCTGCCCATCACCCAACGAGAAGCATTACTACTGCCGCTTGTGTACGACCCGGTGCTGGCGAACCGGATGGAGGTAGCAGAGCAGTTAGCGGCATCTTCAGTAACCCCTGAAACCCCCGAAGGCGAATCCCTGCAGTCACTGTTTGACGAATACATCGGGGTCCAGTCGCAGCATCTGGATATGCCGTCGGTGCTGACACAGTTAAGCGGGTTTCAACTGGCTCGGGGTAACGTCGACGC
>DFQW01000076.1 GCA_002377985.1 Halieaceae bacterium UBA3479
TGCACTGAGGAATCCAACGGCTTTGCGCTCCCCACCGGCGACATGGCTCAGGGTAAGGCAACGTTTGTTGCCCTCGGTTGCAACGGTTGCCACAGCGTGGCCGATATTGAACACACGGCTATCGACGCCGAAATCGAGCGACTGGGAAAACCCGCGACCGCAAAAGTTAATGTCCCCCTCGGCGGAAAAACCACACGCTATCGAACACAGGGCGAGCTGGTTGCTTCAATCATCAACCCGGATCACAAGATCTCACGGAGCTACGACCGCGCCGCCGCGACCACGGACTCGCCGATGATCGCGGTCAATGAAGCCATGACGGTCCAGCAACTGATTGATCTCGTGGCGTTCCTGCAGGACGAATACGACATTCGCACACCGCGTACCCTGTAAGCCGCCGCCAGAAATTGGCATATCCCGACAACGCCTTGGCAGATCTGATCAATGATTGCTGCTGCGTATGGGCGAGACTGCATCAGTCGGCGGACCGGTGATCTCTGAATTGACCTGACTTTCGGGTCAATCACCGGCAAGACGACTTTCATGGTTGACTCCTTCTTTGCCCCGCGGCGCGGGGCCTTTTTCAGGAGTGCAATACATGGTCGGGCGGTTGACTCTCGCCGAAGTAAAGCGATACCGCAACACGCACCGCGATACGCGGCAGCTCAAAAGAGCGTCCGAGGAAGCAGCCATCGACAGGGAGGTCGCATGGACAAGATCGACTACTTTCAATCGATCTACGAGGCTCAGTTTGCGCTGGGCAAAAAAACTGGCGCCTGTCTGAGCGCACAGTACCTGGCACTCGAGGCATTCCTGCAGCGAAACGCCAAATGGCACTATCTCTGGTGGCCCATTGTGGGCATAACGCCCGAGGCGTGGTCGACCCTTCAGACCCGGGCAGCAACACAAGCCGGCAACAGAGCATTGCATGGTCGCGGGCTGATCAGGGCACATCTCTATGACCGGGTAAAACGGGGTCGCGCCCTGTTCGAGCGGGACGCCCCGCTACCGGATGCCTGGCACTTTTACGAGGCCAGAGATGCCACCGTGCTGGCAGTGACTGATGAGCGCAATGCAGTGGCCCGCCTGCGCTGGCTACCATTGGATCCTGAGGTGTTAGGTCAACAGGGTGCCGGTGTTCCCGTGATTACGCGCAAGCAGTTCGCCGCCATGCGCAACGCGCTGTCCGCCTTGCCCTGAAATGAGGGTTTGGCAGAGCGTCGGGTGAGTGATACATTGACTCCATAAATAGAAATAAGAGCTAGCGGTGGCGCAGCCTCGACAAAGGCGGACCGCTTTCAAGCTCTGGCGGTTGGATGTAGCGATGCTGTATAAAAATGATACCAAGCTCGCGTGCGACTCAGTGCAGCCTACGGCGTATGTATGCGCGTTGACCGCGCCGCTTCAATGCGGGCCAGGGGGTAATTCGCCCGATGACTGAACAACCGCTGTGGCCTTTCCTCTTTTATTTACTGTCGGTGTTTGGACTGGTTGTCACCATGTTGCTGGTGGCGTGGTTATTAGGTCAGCGGCGTGAAGATCCAGCAACCCTCGAACCCTACGAGTCGGGCATTGTGCCTGCGGGCGGATCGCAGATGCCGGTTTCAGTCGAATTCTATCTGGTCGCCATCTTTTTTGTGCTGTTTGATCTGGAAACGGTTTTCATTTTTGCCTGGGCGGTAGCGTTTTACGAGCTGGGCTGGGCGGGTTATCTGGCCATCATCGTTTTTATTTTCGTATTGCTGATTGCGTTGATTTACGCGCTCAGAGTGGGCGCCCTTGATTGGGGTCTAAAAACCAGAGTCGGTTTGGAACGGGAGAAACGATCATGAAGTGGAGCCTGTCTAGTACCGACGAGGTAATCGCCAACAGCGAAGACGAGATGCTTCAGGAACAGATTAGGCGCAGCGTCTTTTTTGCCCGACTGGAGGATTTACTGGCCTGGGGTCGCTCCAACTCGCTGTGGCCTTTCAACTTTGGTCTCTCGTGCTGCTATGTCGAAATGGCGACCTCATTTACCTCGCGGCACGACATTGCCCGCTTTGGCTCCGAGGTAATCCGGGCAACCCCAAGGCAAGCTGATCTGATGGTTATTTCGGGCACCGTGTTTCGCAAAATGGCGCCCGTGGTGAAGTACCTCTACGACCAGCTGCTGGAACCACGCTGGATTATCTCAATGGGCAGCTGCGCCAATTCTGGTGGCATGTACGACATTTACAGTGTGGTGCAGGGTGTAGACAAGATTATCCCTGTTGATGTGTATGTGCCGGGGTGTCCGCCACGGCCCGAGGCGCTGATGCAGGGCCTGACAATGCTGCAGCAATCAGTGGCTAAAGAACGCCGACCCCTGAGTTGGGTGGTCGGCGATCAGACCGTGGTCAAACCCAAATTTGAACCCAACAGAGATCTACTGCAATTGGATCGAAACCGGGCGACACACCTGCGCCCGCCGGAGGAGTGCTGAAAGGTTTGAAGCACGCTGTCTCGACAACCCGCGGAGACCACTGAGGCGATGAACAGTGCGGCACCAATGAATCGAACGGCACAGACCGAGCATGTGCCCGAGTTCATCACCCAGAATGCCGTTGCGCAGCAGGCGGTTGCCGACGCTGTACCTACTTTTTGGATAGCCCCCAAGCATCTGCGCGAGGCGATGACGCTGTTGAAGCCCCAGTATCCGCTTCTGCACGATCTGTTTGCGATCGACGAGCGGTTGCGCAAGCATCGCGACGGACAGCCCGCGGCTGATTTCACGGTGGTCTACCACCTCATGTCTTTCCGGCTCAATAGCGATGTTCGCCTGAAGGTGGCGCTGCAGGGCGACGCGCCGCATTGCCCGAGCATCTCCGACATCTGGCCGGTTGCCAACTGGTACGAGCGCGAAGCCTGGGACATGTTTGGCGTGACCTTTGATGGCCATCCCAATCTCCGTCGTATTCTGCTGCCGCCCACCTGGACTGGGCACGCGCTGCGCAAGGAGCACCCGGCGCGGGCCACCGAGATGGACCCCTACTCCATCGATCAGGACAAACTTGAGTTCGAGCAGGAGGCACTCCGCTTTGTCCCCGAGGAATGGGGCATGCAGCGCAAAAGCGACGACAGCGAGTTTATGTTCCTGAATCTCGGACCTAACCATCCCAGTGTGCACGGGGTGTTCCGGATTGCCCTACAGCTCGATGGCGAAGTCGTGGTCGATGCCGTACCCGATATCGGATACCACCACCGCGGCGCGGAGAAAATGGCCGAGCGGCAGAGCTGGCACTCTTTTATTCCCTACACCGATCGTATCGATTATCTCGGTGGGGTTATGAACAATCTCGCCTATGTGCTGGCGGTGGAACAGATGGTCGGCATTACTGTGCCACCGAGAGCGCAGATGATCCGCGTGATGATGGCGGAACTGTTTCGCATTGCCAGTCATCTCGTCTTCTACGGTACTTTCGCGCAAGACGTAGGTCAGATGTCTCCCGTCTTTTACATGTTTGCCGATCGCGAGCGCTTGTTCGGCATCGTCGAAGCCGTCACGGGTGGCAGAATGCACCCCGCCTGGTTCCGCATCGGTGGCGTGGCTCAGGATCTCCCGAGGGGTTGGGATACCATGGTGCGGGAGTTTATTGACTCCATGCCCGCCCGCCTCGACGACTGGGATCGGATGGCTATGCGCAACTCGATCCTCAAGCGGCGCACCCAGGGTATCGGTCGTTACACCCTCGAAGAAGCCATTGAATGGGGCGTTACGGGCCCGGGTCTGCGTGCCTGCGGTCTCGACTGGGATCTTCGCAAAGCGAGACCCTACAGCGGCTATGAGCAATTTGAATTTGAGGTGCCCACGGCCGAAGGCGGCGACTGTTACGACCGGGCTGTAGTGCGCATCGAAGAAATCAGGCAGAGCCTGCGGATCATCAGGCAGTGCGTCGACAACATGCCCGAGGGGCCCTACAAGAGCGAACACTCCCTCGCTATACCGCCTCCCAAAGATCGGACGATGAAAGATATCGAGACCCTGATCAATCACTTCCTGTCTGTCAGCTGGGGACCTGTGATGCCCGCCGGCGAGGGGTGCTTTCCGATCGAGGCGACAAAGGGCCAGAACGCCTATCACGTTATCAGCGATGGCGGGACCATGTCTTACCGGACACGTATTCGCACGCCTTCGTTCCCGCATCTGCAGATGATTCCGCTGATGACGCGCGGACTGATGGTGCCTGACCTGATCGCAATTATCGCGAGTATTGATTTTGTTATGGCAGACGTAGATCGATAATGATGAGTGATTTGATCGCCACACTGAGCCCCGAGGAAGTCAGCGAGATTGAGCATGAAATCGGGCTGGTGCCGCGACGCGACGGCGCTGCCATCGATGCGCTGCTGATTGTGCAGAAGCACCGTGGCTGGGTCTCGGATGAGAGCCTGAAAGCCATCGCGGGGCTGCTCGAGATGTCTGCCGAGGAACTCGAGGGCATCGCGACATTTTACAACCTTGTGTTCAGAAAACCCGTTGGCGATAAAGTCATTCTGCTGTGTGACAGCGTCAGCTGCTGGTTGCGCGGCTATGAGGATGTCAAAGCGCGCATAAGCAAACACCTCGGCATTGAATATGGCGAAACCACGGCAGACGGACGCTACACACTGCTTCCCGTGCCCTGTCTGGGCGCCTGTGATCGTGCTCCAGTGATGATGGTAGGAGATGAACTGCACACCCACCTCGATGAGTCGGATCTTGAGATGCTGGATGCCAAAGAGGTTGCACTGTGACTGACCGCCCCCTCACCCAGAATATACGCAGCGACGGCTCGCCCACATTCCTCGAGCGCTATGAGGCCAATGGCGGCTACGCGGGCGTGCGCAAAGCGCTGGCCGACATGACGCCGGAGAGTTGTCTCGAAGAGGTCAAGAATGCCGGGCTGCGGGGCCGCGGAGGCGCCGGCTTTCCTACGGGCATGAAATGGAGCTTTGTCCCCATGGGGGAAAAGGCGGGACCGGGCCACAAGTACCTGATTGCCAACGCGGATGAAATGGAACCCGGTACCTTTAAGGATCGACTGATTCTGGAGCAGGATCCCCACCAGCTGCTGGAGGGCATGATCGCGTCCGCCTTTACGATTCAGGCGGATATCGCCTACATCTTTCTGCGTGGTGAATACGTGCTGGCCGCCGAACGACTGAATCAGGCTATTCGCGAATGTTACGAAGCCGGTTATCTGGGCAAGAATATACTGGGCAGTGGGTATTCCCTTGAGCTCCGTCTGCATAAGAGCGCGGGCCGCTATATTTGTGGCGAAGAGACAGCGCTGATCAACGCGTTAGAAGGCAAACGCGCCAACCCGCGCCCCAAACCGCCCTTTCCGCAAGTGGCCGGACTGTGGGGACGGCCCACTATCGTCAATAACGTCGAAACCCTGTGCAACGTGACCCATATCATCTCTCGCGGCTCAGATTGGTACAAAACTCTGGGTCGCGGTGAAGACAACGGAACCAAACTCTTTGGCGCAAGCGGTAATGTCAAAAACCCCGGCGTATGGGAACTGCCCATGGGAACGCCTATTCGCGAGATTCTTGAAGAGCACGCTGGCGGCATGCGCGACGGCTATCAGCTGCGCGGCTTTTTGCCGGGCGGAGGATCGACTGACTTCCTGACCGAACAGCACCTCGATCTTGCGATGGACTACGACGTGATTGGCAAGGCAGGATCGCGCATGGGGACCGGCACCATGATCATCCTCGATGACCGCAACTGCCCCCTTGGCATGGTGCGCAACCTGTCGCAATTTTTCGGTCATGAATCCTGTGGCTTCTGTACGCCCTGTCGTGATGGCATTCCGTGGATCGTCCAGTTGCTTGACCAGTTCGAGCAGGGCGAGGCGACCCATGAGGACATCGCCCTACTAGAGGAAAAAGCCGCGTTCATCGGTGGGATCGGCAATACACACTGCGCTCTGGCACCCGGAGCAATGGAACCCGTCAACAGCGCCCTCAAATATTTTCGCGAGGACTTTGAGCGTCACGTGACGGAAGGCGGATGCACCTATCACCGCGCAGGGGGGAGACATTGAAATGCCGCAGATAACCATCGATGGCAAATCCTTCGACGTCCAGGCCGGAGGCAATCTGCTTGAGGTCGTGCTGGGTCTCGGACTCGACTTACCCTATTTCTGCTGGCATCCGGCGATGGGTTCAGTGGGATCCTGCCGCCAATGCGCCATGGTGCAGTTTCAAAATGCCGAGGACGAACGGGGCCGAATTGTGATGGCCTGCATGACCCCGGTAACAGACGGGATGCACCTGTCGCTTTCGGGAGAGCGCGCCCGGGATTTCCGGGCCGATGTGATCGAAGCCTTGATGGTCAACCATCCCCACGACTGTCCCGTGTGTGCCGAGGGAGGCGAATGCCATCTGCAGGATATGACCGTCATGTCGGGCCATCGCGAAAGACGTTATGACGGACTCAAAAATACGCATGTAAATCAGTATCTTGGGCCGCTAATTAACCACGAGATGAATCGCTGCATCGCCTGTTATCGCTGTGTGCGCTACTACCAGGACTACGCGGGTGGCACTGATCTGGCGGTACTGGGGGCCCACGACCACGTCTATTTTGGTCGCCACCAAGACGGGGTGCTGGAGAGCGAGTTTGCCGGCAATCTGGTCGAAGTGTGTCCGACCGGCGTGTTTACTGACAAGAGTCTGGTTCACGACTACACCCGCAAATGGGATCTGCAATCCTCACCCTCGGTCTGTGTCGGTTGCGGGGTTGGCTGTAATACCGCACCGGGCGAACGGTATGGCCGGCTGAAACGTATCCATAACCGTTATCACGAGGAGGTAAACGGCTACTTTCTCTGCGATCGCGGAAGATTCGGCGGCAACTTTGTCAACAGTGACATACGGCTAACTCGCAGTGGCCAGCAACAGGCAGACAACACGTTTGTCGCGCTATCCCGCGAGGCGGCGCTGGCTAAGCTGGCGCAATCCTGCGGCGCCGGCCAGCGCATTGCCGGCATCGGCTCACCCCGCGCCTCGCTCGAGTCAAACTGGATGCTGCAGGCGTTTGTTGGAGCGACCCAATTCTGCGCAGGTTTTGGACCCGAGGGCGCCGCCGTGCGCGCTATCGCGAGCGCATTGAAGGGGGGCGGCGTTCCCTCCGCCACGCTACAAGAGATTGAAGCGGCGGATGCGGTCATTATTCTTGGCGAGGATGTCACTCAAACCGCCGCCCGTGTCGCACTGGCGCTTAGACAAACCGTGCGTAACAAAGGGCTGGAAAAAGCCGCGGCCATGGGCGTCGCGATCTGGCAGGACGCAGCGGTGCGCAACATTACGCAAAATGATTGCAGCCCGCTGATTCAACTGATGACCGCGTCTACCCGCCTGGGCGACATTGCCCAGGAGACTATTGCACTCTCACCTGACGATATCGCGCGCTACGGTTTCGCTCTCGCCCACGCGCTGGGCACAGGATCTGGTGTGACCGACATGAGTGCCGCCGACCAAACTCGGGTGGAGGCCATTGCGGCGATATTGCGGGATGCCAAGCGGCCACTGGTGATCAGCGGCAGCGGCTGCCAGAGCGAATCAGTGGTAAATGCGGCCCGCGCTCTGGCACTTGCTTTACAACAACAAAGCGAACTGACACGGGTGGTCTACGCGGTTCCGGAGAGCAACAGCCTGGGCCTCGCCCTACTCGACGACCATCCGGTTTCTCTTCGCGAGCTGAGCGAACAGGCGCAGCGTGGAGAGCTGGACACACTTGTGGTGGTAGAGAACGACCTCTACCGGCGAGCGCCCACCGACGTTGTGGAAACACTGCTGAATGCGGTGCCAAACATCGTGGTAATGGATCTGATCGAAACCAACACCATCGAGCGCGCCAGCCTCGCGCTACCCGTGGCCAGTTTTGCCGAGTGTGAGGGTACGCTGGTCAATGCAGAGGGCCGGGCCCAGCGGTATTTTCCGGCCATCGCGGGCAAGCCCGATCAACCTCCTGCGTGGAGCTGGCTGGCCGACGCTGCCGCCGCATCCGGGCGCCAAGCGCTGGCAGGGCTGAATCATATTGACGCCTTATTGCAGGCCATTGCAGCGGACAAACCTGTATTTGCAGGCGCAGCTGAGGCCGCACCGGGTGCAGGCTATCGTGACCGCATCGGTCTTAAAGTCGCGCGCCAGCCCGCCCGCTACAGTGGTCGAACCGCCATGTATGCGGACAAAACGCTCCATGAGCCAAAGACCACCGCCGACGAGCAATCGGGACTGGCATTTAGTATGGAGGGGGATAACCAATCACTACCCAGCGCGTTGCAACCCTTTGTCTGGGAGCCGGGCTGGAACTCCAATCAATCGCTGCACAAATTTCAGACCGAAGTAGGTGGCGCCATGCGTGGTGGCAATGCCGGCGTTCGCCTGATTCATCCCCATGATGGCACTCTGGCCGATGCAACTGCACTACCCGCCGCTTTCTCTCCACGCGACGCGGTGTGGTGGGTAACACCGCAATATCGCCTGTTCGGCAGCGATGAATTGAGTGCTCAATCCGCATCGGTGGCGGAACTGATTGCACGGCCGCAGGTCTCCCTGTCGCCGGCGGACGCAGCGCGCCTCAACCTGACGCCACACGATGGTGTAGCGGTAAGTGTCGGCGACAGAACCGTGAAGTGCCGCGTCAACCAAGATGCCGGTGTTCCAGAGGGCACCGTAGGCTTTATACAGGGATTGCCCGGCAACCCGGTGTGGGCCAGCGGCGAACAGGCAACCCTCGAGCGCCTTCCTGACTTCGCTCGCCCTCCCGAGGTGCTGGCACGTGACAGCGAGGTTGCACATGGCTGAGCTAAAGATCATTGGCCTGCTCCTGTTGCTTCTGGGAGGTGCGGTAGGTGGAGCAGCAGTCATGACCTGGTTTGAGCGCCGCGTGCTGGGTATCTGGCAGGACCGATTGGGCCCCAACCGGGTGGGACCGTTTGGCATCGTTTTGGTGGCTGCCGACATGCTGAAGCTCCTGGGTAAACATGACTGGGTGCCACCCTTCGCCGATCGACCCGTCTTTATTTTTGCGCCCACTGCCATCGTTGTGGCGATGTTGCTTGGCTTCGCCGTAGTGCCCTATGCCCCCAACGTCATGGTCATCGACATGAATATCGGACTGCTGTTTTTTCTCGGTATGACGTCGATCGCGGTATATAGCGTGCTGCTCGGGGGACTGGCGTCACACAATAAGTACTCCCTGCTCGGGGGGCTCAGATCCGCCGCGCAAATGGTCAGTTACGAGGTGTTCATGGGGCTGTCGCTGATGGGCGTCGTTATGCTGACCGGCAGCTTCTCACTTATCGATATCGTGCTGGCACAGGAAGATCTCTGGTTTGCCGTGACCCAGCCTCTCGGTTTATTCGTGTTCGTAATAGCCGGCCTTGCGGAGAGCCACCGGTTACCCTTTGACCTGCCCGAAGCCGAACATGAACTGACCGCGGGTTTCCACACCGAATATGGCGGCATGAAATTCGCCATGTTTATGCTGGGTGAGTATCTGGGACTGATACTTATCTCCTGCATGATCACCACGCTCTTTTTAGGGGGCTGGCAAGGACCGTGGTTGCCGCCACTGGTCTGGTTCCCGATCAAGACCCTGGCTGTGATCCTGTTTTTTATTCTTCTCAGAGCGGCAATTCCGCGTCCGCGTTACGACCAACTGATGTCATTGGGATGGAAGGTCATGTTGCCCATCACTCTCATTAACCTGGTCGTTACGGGAGGCGTGGCGCTGTGGCTGAGCGAGGGCGGTTTCTGATGAGACGCCGCGACAACCTCACTATGGAGATTCTGCCATGAGGGACTTATTCGTCTCACTCTGGAGTCAACTGGAGACCATCTGGCGGGTGTTGGGCCATACTTTTTCCAAAGCCGAGACAATCCAGTATCCCGAACAAAAACCGTATCTGGCACCGCGCTACCGTGGACGCATCGTGCTGACAAAAGACCCGGATGGTGAGGAGCGCTGCGTCGCCTGCAATCTTTGCGCGGTCGCTTGTCCAGTCGGATGTATCGCGCTTCAGCAAGGCGTGCGCGAAGACGGCCGCTGGTATCCGGAGTTTTTTCGCATCAACTTCTCTCGCTGCATTCTCTGCGGCATGTGCGAGGAAGCCTGCCCTACCTATGCCATTCAGCTGACACCCGACTTTGAAATGTGCGAATACGAACGCACCAGTCTGGTGTATGAGAAAGAGCATTTGATGATCGACGGACCGGGCAAGTACCACGACTATAATTTCTATCGCGTGGCAGGCCTTGAAGTTGCGGGTAAAAAGAAAGGGGAGGCAGAAAACGAGGCCGCCCCTGTCGATGTCAGGAGCTTGATGCCGTGACCTTGACCTTATTCCTGTTTTATCTTTCTGCCGCCATCGCGCTGGGCTCCACAGCGCTCGCGCTGACCCGCGCCAACGCCGCCCATGCACTGATCTTTCTTATCGTGTCATTACTGGCGATAGCGGTCCTGTTCTTCTTTCTCGGCGCACCGTTTGCGGCAGCGCTTGAAATCGTGATCTACGCCGGCGCGATCATGGTGCTCTTTGTATTTGTTGTGATGATGCTGAACCTCAGCGAGGGCTCACGGGAGCAGGAACGGGCCATGCTGGATTTTTCCCAGTGGTGGCTTCCCGGCCTGCTAACGGCCATATTGTTGGCCGAGCTCGTTTATGTGCTCACCGCAATCGATTCCGAATCTACCGTACGCGCCGTCATGCCCAAGGAAGTCGGCTTGTCGCTTTTTGGACCCTATGTGCTGGGTGTCGAGCTGGCGTCGATGCTGCTGCTGGCAGGCCTCGTAGGTGCCTATCATCTGGGGCATCACTTCCTGCGGCGTAATAGAGGCAGGAGCGAGTAATGGGTCCGGGAATGGTACCTATCGAGCATGTGCTGGTATTGGCCGGCCTGCTATTTGTAATCGGCCTCTTCGGGCTGATGTTACGGCGCAACATTATCTTTATGTTGATGGCGCTCGAGGTCATGTTGAACTCGGCTGCTCTGGCCTTTGTGGCTGCCGGCGCTCGCTGGGGTCAACCCGACGGGCAGGTGATTTTCATGTTTATTCTGGCGATTGCAGCGGCCGAAGTTTCGGTCGGCCTCGGGCTGGTATTGCAGATGCGTCGTCAATTGCGCTCGCTCGATATGAACGACGCTATCAGGTTGAGGGGTTGAAGCCGTGGAAACGCTACTGACTGCCGTACCCCTGCTGCCACTGGCCAGCGCCGCCCTGCTACTCTTGTATGGACGCAACCTGCCCAAACCGCTGGTTACCGGTTTGGGTGTCGGCAGCGTGGGACTGGCTGCACTGGCGGTACTGTCTCTGGTGATGCAGTGGCAAGAGGCTGCCGGTCCGGTCACGGTGGTGTTGTGGCAATGGCTGTCGGTGGGCAGCTTCAGCGTGGATCTGGCACTACGACTCGACCAGTTGTCGCTCATTTGGTTGTGCACCATTACGGGTATCGGCTTTCTGATCCACCTCTATTCCAGTGAATATATGGATAGCGACGACAACTACTCTCGCTACTTTGCCTACCTGAACCTGTTTGTCGCCTCCATGTTGTTGCTGGTGCTGGGTGACAGCCTGCTGCTGCTATTTCTTGGCTGGGAGGGTGTGGGACTCTGCAGTTACCTGCTGATTGGATTCTGGTATCGCGACGCCGCCAATGGTGCGGCAGCGCGCAAAGCCTTTATTGTGACCCGCGCGGGCGACGCGGCAATGGCATTAGGCCTGTTTTTGCTCGTTGCCCAATTCAACACGCTGAATATCCAGGATATTGTGGAGGCCGCGTCGGTCGCGTGGAGCGCTGGCGACACCCTCCCCACGCTAGCCTGCGGTCTGATCTTTGCGGGTGCGGTGGGTAAATCCGCCCAGCTGCCTTTACAGACCTGGCTTCCCGATGCAATGGCCGGCCCGACGCCGGTCAGCGCCTTGATCCACGCCGCCACCATGGTGACCGCGGGTATTTATCTTGTCGCCCGTCTGAGCGGACTGTTTTTGCTGGCACCCGACGTGCTGCTGGTCATCGCCGTCATCGGTGTCGCCACAGCGCTCATGGCCGCTTGTGCCGCTCTGGCGCAGCACGATATCAAGCGCATCCTTGCGTACTCGACCATCAGCCAGCTCGGTTACATGTTTCTGGCGCTGGGCATTCAGGCCTGGGATGCTGGCGTGTTTCACATGATGACCCACGCTTTCTTCAAGGCGCTTTTGTTCCTCGCTGCGGGCGCAGTCATCGAGTGTCTCCATCATGAGCAGGACATTCGTAATATGGGAGGCTTGCGAAACCGGCTTCCTGTGCCCTTCTGGAGTGTATTGATCGGATCGGCGGCACTCGCTGCCTTGCCCCTGACCGCCGGCTTTGCGAGCAAGGATCTGATTTTGCTCAGGGTCTGGGAGGTCGATGGCATGGGCGCCTGGCTGTGGACAGTTGCTGCAATAGCGGCGCTGATTACGGCGCTGTACAGCTTCAAACTGGTGTTCGTGGTTTTCTTTGGTGACATCCAGACAGAACCCAGTCACCAACCGGGCTGGAGAATGAGTGTTCCGCTGGCGCTACTCTGTGCCTTGTCGATTCTGGGCGGCTGGATCGTTTTACCCCTGTCTGAAGTACTCCCCCTGCAGGCGGAAGATCCTGCCCACGGCGCGATTGCCATTGTCTCGGCTGCTATACCCATCGTCGGTGTGGCACTTGCCTATCTGATATTCCAGACCCGACAGCTCGATGTTTCCGCTGTGACAGAGTCCGGAGGCGGTCGTTGGACGGCGCAATACTGGCTCGAAGGCTGGGGCATGGATCGGCTCTATGATGCAGTGCTGGTGCAGCCTTATGCTCGCCTGGCCCAATGGTGGCGCGGAGAGCCGATGGATCGCGTTGTTGCCGTTGTGACCGGAGCGGCAGAGTTCATTCATCACCAGTTGTCTACTACCCAATCTGGACGTCTCGGTCGCTACGTGGCAGTGCTGTCGGCAGGATTGATTCTGCTGCTGACGCTGATGTTATTGAGGGCCTTTGCGTGAGTTCTCTGATTGCACTCCTACTGATAGGCGGTGGCCTGGCCTGGCTCTCTGAGAGACTGAATGCCGAGATGCCGGCGCGGGTATCGCTCGGCATACTGATTGTGGCCAGTGGCCTCATGTGGCAATTGAGTACTGCCGCACTGGCCACCGGGCCCGACACGTCGGGCT
The DNA here is from genome assembly GCA_002377985.1 of Halieaceae bacterium UBA3479. Lineage (GTDB taxonomy): Bacteria > Pseudomonadota > Gammaproteobacteria > Pseudomonadales > Halieaceae > Luminiphilus. The sequence continues at coordinate 13,196 of DFQW01000076.1, forward strand.
GGCTGGCCTTCGAAGCATACGAGTGGATACCCCGCTTTGGCATCCATTTTGTGCTCGCGATGGACGGCATGAGCCTGCTGTTGGTCGCACTGACTCTGCTCCTGGGGATTGTCGCGGTAATCGCCTCCTGGACCGAGATTACGTCGCGACCGGGCTTTTTTCAGGCCAACCTGCTGTGGACACTGGCGGGCACCGTCGGGGTCTTCCTCGCTATGGATCTGTTTCTGTTCTTTCTGTTCTGGGAGGTCATGTTGGTGCCGATGTACCTGCTGATCGCGATCTGGGGACATGAGGCACGGGCACCGGCCGCCACCAAATTCTTTATCTTCACCCAGTCCAGCGGATTGCTCATGCTGTTGGCCATTCTGACCGCGGCGCTGAGCTATGCCGAGCAGACCGGAGAATGGAGCTTTGCCTACATGGACTGGCTTCAGAACCCCCTGACGGGTAGTGCCGCAAACTGGGTATTTGCGGGATTTCTGCTCGCGTTTCTCGTCAAGCTACCGGCCTTTCCGGTACACAGTTGGCTTCCGGATGCACACACGCAGGCACCGACAGCGGGCAGCGTGATCCTGGCGGGCGTATTGCTGAAAACGGGCGCTTACGGCTTGCTGCGATTTGGCGTGGCGCTGTTCCCCGAGACCGCTCAGGACCATGCTTCGATTCTGCTCATCCTGGGGGTCGTCGGTGTGCTCTACGGCGCTGTCCTCGCCTATGGTCAAACCGACTTCAAGCGGTTGGTGGCATACAGCAGCATCAGCCACATGGGCTTTATTCTGCTGGGCGTGTTTGCCTGGAATGGCCTGGCCTGGTCGGGCGCAGTCATGCAGATGGTAGCCCACGGGTTGAGCACGGCCGCCCTGTTTATGATCGCGGGAGCCTTGCAAGAGCGACTGCATACCCGGGCCCTGTCGGAAATGGGTGGTTTATGGCAGGCCATGCCAAGGATGGGAGCAATGGCTATGTTTTTTGTCATCGCTTCGGTGGGCATGCCCGGGCTGGGTAATTTTATCGCCGAATTTCTGGTGCTCGCAGGGCTCTGGCAAAGCGCACCTATCCTTTGTGCGATGGCCGCGCTGGGGTTAATCACCGGCGCTATTTACTCACTGTGGATGCTG
>DFQW01000058.1:0-120 GCA_002377985.1 Halieaceae bacterium UBA3479
ACCACGCATAAACTACCTGCTGGCTGATCGCCTAGTCGAAGCTGGCCGGCTAGGACAGAAGTCGGGCGCAGGATACTACCGCTATGACCCAGAGACCCGCGCCAGACAGGAGGACCCTGT
>DFQW01000058.1:443-10176 GCA_002377985.1 Halieaceae bacterium UBA3479
GCTGACATCGTTGAAGCAACCCGGGCCGAATTGGGCATTACGCCTAGAGATATTGACGCCGAGGAGATCGTCGACCGCCTGACGCTTGCGCTGGCCAACGAGGGAGCCCGTATTCTGGAAGAAGGCATTGCCCAACGCGCGAGTGATATCGACGTCGTATACTGCCATGGCTATGGGTTCCCGCGATTTCGAGGGGGGCCCATGCATGCCGTTGAGGCACGAGGATTACAGTCAGTGGTGGATCGCATTCAGGAATTCCAGCAAACGCTGGACCCGGAAAATTGGGTGCTCGCACCGCTCCTTAAACGGCTGTCAAGCAATGGCGGCTCGCTCAAGGATGTATAAAAATGAAGCGCAAGCGATCATGACTTTTCGAACCTCTTTAAATATTTTAAACTTAAAATATTAATACCGCCCACGGAGCCTCTCGGCATGGCAGCAAAAACTCGCTGGACACCACTCAACTGGCAAGACCCGTTTGAACTCGACTCGCAGCTCTCCGAGGAGCAGCGCATGGTGCGAGACAGCGCCAGGCAATATGCACAAGCCACCCTCGCCCCCCGGGTGAAGCAGGCCTTCCGCAATGAGAGCACCGATCCCGCCATTTTTCGCGAAATGGGTGAGATGGGGCTGCTCGGCGCCACCATCGATGGTTATGGCTGCCCCGGCGTGGACTATGTGTGCTACGGATTGATCGCCCGCGAAATCGAGCGCGTCGATTCGGGCTATCGATCTATGATGAGCGTGCAGTCATCGCTGGTGATGTACCCCATCTACGCCTACGGTACTGAGGAGCAACGAGAGAAGTACCTCCCCAAACTAGCAACCGGTGAGTGGATTGGCTGCTTTGGACTGACCGAGCCCGACCATGGCTCCGACCCCGGTGGCATGGTCACCCGCGCAAAAGCGGTGGATGGCGGGTATCGACTGACTGGCTCAAAGATGTGGATCAGTAACAGCCCACTGGCAGACGTATTTATTGTCTGGGCAAAAACAGAGGACGACGTGATTCGGGGATTCATTCTTGAAAAAGGAATGGAAGGCCTTTCCGCGCCAAAAATTGAGGGCAAGCTTGCTTTGCGCGCCTCGATTACGGGAGAGATCGTAATGGACAACGTGTTCGTCCCCGCCGAGAACCATCTTCCCAACGTGGAGGGGCTCAAAGGTCCCTTTGGCTGCCTGAATAATGCACGCTATGGTATTGCCTGGGGCGTCATGGGGGCGGCGGAAGACTGCTGGCACACCGCTCGGCAGTACACGCTGGATCGCACTCAATTCGGTGTCCCCCTCGCCTCCAAACAAATCATCCAGCTTAAGCTGGCCGATATGCAGACCGAGATAGGGTTGGCGCTACAGGGGTGCCTGCAGGCCGGTCGACTCCTATCCGCGGGCGCGATCTCTCCAGACCTGATCAGCCTGATCAAACGGAACTCTTGCGGCAAAGCACTCGGCATTGCCCGCAGCGCACGGGACATGCTCGGGGGCAATGGTATTTCTGACGACTATCCCATCATGCGGCACATGGTGAACCTGGAAGTGGTTAATACCTACGAGGGGACGCACGACGTCCACGCGCTCATTCTCGGGCGAAGCCAAACCGGCCTATCTGCTTTCTAGGGATTCAATTTAAGGTGCAGGTGCTGCCGAAACAGAGGCAGAAACTCGTCCTCTCGATGACTCACGAATAACAGCGTACTGTGGCGGCGGGCTTCGATGGACGACATAAAGCCCAGAATACGCTGGCGATTAACCTCATCGAGCCCCTGGGTGGGCTCGTCCAGGACCAGCAGCAACGGCGACTTCACCATCGCCCTGGCAATGAGCACCAAACGCTGCTCACCATAACTCAAAGACTGAAAGCCGACAGACGCCTTGTCCGACATCTCGATGGCGGCCAACCATTCCCGCGCGATCCGCACCTGAAATTCCGACGGCGTGTCATAAAGACCGATGGAATCAAAAAATCCGGAACACACCGCCGACAACACGTCACAGCGCACAGCGTAGCGGCGATGCAGTTCGCTACCGACCAAACCCAGGTGTCTCTTAATATCCCAAACCGATTCGCCTGTACCACGACGGTGCCCGAAGACTGTCACATCGTTACTGAAACACTGCAGGCAATCTCCCGTGATCAAGCCCAGCAGGGTCGACTTTCCCGCGCCATTTTCGCCGGTGACCAAGGTATGCTGCAGCGGCGCTATTTTTAGCGTCAGCTCGTCGAGTACCGGGCGCCCGCCGTATCTCACGGTGCACCCATTCAACTCGGCAATGTAGTCAGCCTCATAAGATTCCAACGCAATTGCATCCTCCGGGAGACTGGGCTCTCCGACCGCCAATCCGGCGATCTGTTGATCCAGAAGCGCACGCTGCGCAGGGCCCGCATCGGCACGCATTGGTGTCATCCGCCCGCACTCAACCAACGCAAAATGCTGGATCCAAGCGGGGATATCCGAGCGATTACTGAGCAACAACACCACGCTGATACCGCGGCTCACCGCTTGCGCCAGAGTGTCACCCAGGGCGACAACGGATTGCTGATCGAGACTATCAAAGGGGTTATCACACAACAGCAGTTGCGCATCCTCCAGAATTGCTTTCAGCACCAGCAGTTTGCGGCTCTCGCCCGTACTCAGCTCGCGGTAAAAAGCATGCAAGCGATGCCGCATTTTTAGGGTATCGATCAGTGGATCGTCGAGCTTGTCGCGCGGCAGAAAATCCTCTACCCGGGTACCTTGCTCGTCTTCGGGTATCCAGTCGCCGGCTGCTAACCGCCGCTCCTCTTCATAGATCGCCTGCTGAGCCTCGAATGACACCAGCCTGATCTTAGAGGACGCAATAGCGATAGAGAGCTGACCTTTCCGCGGAGTCAAATCGCCGGTGAGCAGTCGATCAAGCAGCTGTTTTCCGGAGCCATTGCGACCAAAAACACACCAGGCCTCACCCGTATTGACGCGCCAGGAAGCGACTTCTAGGCCGTCGCACTCAACGTCGACAATCTCGATCAAGTAATTGGCGGTCATTGGCAAGCGCTGTCTTCGCAGGCTTTAAATGGTTTCACTCTGATGGGCACCTTGACCTCTCGGCATCGTTATGGCGATCGCTATTTATCATGTCAGTTTATCGCTAGACTGCTCGCCCCTACCCCCACAGGTATGCCTCGGATGACAGACACTGCAGCGCGGATCGAATCTTTGAACGCCAGAGCACCCGGCTTCATCAAATTACTGGGTGGCAAAATCACTGCGCTAGATGTTGAGGCGCAAAAAGCGGTCTTCGAGTTCACCGTGCCCCTCGACTTCTGCCACTCCGGCGACGTGGTACAAGGGGGCTTCGTGACGGCAATGCTGGACGCCGCCATGTCCCACGCCCTGTTTGGCACCGAAGATACCATCAGCAATGTTGCCTCGCTGGATATCACCACCCAGTTCATCAGTGCATGTCGCGGGAACCAGCCCCTGAGCGCAATAGGTAGGGTCAAAAAAGCCACGTTTCGCACTGCGTTTCTCGAGGCGGAAATCCACGACGCGACAGGTGCAGTCGTCGCGACGGCCCAATCGGTTGCCAAGCTGAGCCGTCACCCCGCCTAAATCACCCACAAACTCCGCATCAGCGCAGTCGCGGCAGCACCTTGTCGGCAATGTAAGCCATTCTGCGATCCCCCGCGGCAACGCTCTCACCGGGGAACTGAGCCCAGAAATGGATATCCGAGATCTGGGGATACTGCTCGATCAGGGCACTGAGGCTTGCCACCGCCTGGTCTGCGTCCCAAAGCTCATAGAGGCCATTTTCGATTGCGGTGCGCGCGTCGGGGAACAACGGCGTTTGCTCAGGCGGGCCAAAGGCACCCCAGCGAATATATTCGTTGGATTGATAGAGCACGTGCTCACCCACACGCTCGGCCTCGGCCTCGGGATCCTCGGCAATGATCGCCCAGCAGCCCAGAATGATGTTGCCCTCGTCCGGCGACTTTCCGTTCGTCTTGAGGCACTCCACATAGGTATCCATGCCAATACCGCCAGTGCAAAGAAAGCCGTCAGCAATGCGCGCAGCGCGATCAATCGCCGGCGGCGCCATACCACCCAGCAGCACTTTGGGTGCTCGATTGGGCTTAGGCGTGATTTTGAGATCACCCACTGTAAAACGCTTGCCTTCAAAGTTAACCGCGTCACCGGACCAAGCGCGACGCAAAATTTCGATGCCTTCCTCCACCAAGCTTGGGCGGTGGGAGATTTTCCGTCCGAATTGGTCAAACTCGAGCTCCCGGTAGCCAATACCGACTCCGAGATCGAACCGACCGCCTGATATCAGCGACAGCGTCGCAGCATCCTCTGCCATGCGCACTGGATCAGCCAGCGGCAGCAACATCAGGTTGGTGCCGAGTCGCATCCGCTGAGTGCGAGCGGCGATCGCAGCGTGAATCATCATGGGGGACGGCGTGTAACCGTCATCACAAAAGTGGTGCTCTGTCAGCCAGACCGAATCGAATCCCATGCCCTCGGCACGGACAATCTGATCCAGACGCTCTGCATAGAATTGTTCAAAGTCAATCTGCCAAGGCTCAGGGTTACGAAAGTCGTACCAGAGGCCAAAGTCCACTTTAGACGCCATAGTCTCTCTCCTCTTCAGAGCGCACTGACAAATTGATTCAGGGCCTCTAAATACCCCTCACGTTCCTCAATAAACGGAGCATGCCCACTCTCGGGGAACTCTACGCCCGTGGCCCGCGGATGGTTCTCTGCTACCCAACGTGAAATATCGGGCGCCACAAATCCGTCCTGACCACAAATAAACGACAGAATCGGCACATCCAGAGCCATCATCATCTCCCGTTGATCCAGATGCGCAAGCTCCGCCAAGGTCGCCGAAGCGCGGGCACTCGAATTGATGAAGGCGCTGGCCATCCATGCCAACACCGCGTCGGTGGGCGGCTTTGCGCAAATGGCTGTTGCCAACATCGTCAAGAAATTCACGCGATCATCATTCATCGCCGCAACGTTACCCATGACATCCTCGGGCATGCCGCCAATAGCGAGATCGGGCTTTTGCGTGTAAATGGGGCTTGCGCCGGCGGTCAGCACCAAGCCGCTGCAGCGATCGCCGAGCAAGCTCGCCGCGTGTGTCGCGACCGCTCCACCCAAAGACCAACCATTAACCACAACATCGCTCAGACCCAAATGCCCCACGAGCTTGGCGACGTCACCGGCAATAGCGGCGATTCCCAGATCTGCAAAATCGTGATCTGAACGCCCGCAGCCGCGATGATCCATGGTTATTACGCGATGTCCCGCAGCCTGGAGTGGCAGAATCACGCCGTCCCAACACCGATTATCCATGCCCCAGCCATGGATCAAGATCATGGCGCGGCCTGAGCCCCCCAGATCCTCGAAATAAATACTTTTACTGCCATCGACTTCCAATCTCGCCATGATTAACCCTCCTCTTGGGTAATCGCCGCCAGCGTCGTGACGGCAAAAGAATCGAAAAACGTGTTGATATCGATGGCATCGGGGGCCACCACCCACTGATAAATGGTGCCGAACATGGTCGAGCAGTAACCGACCGCAAAGTGCTCTGCATCAACGTCCGGCTTGACGTCACCGGCGGCTTGCGCCTGCTCAATCCACCGACGAACATCCCTGCGATAGATCACATGGTGCCGAGCCAGACTGGCGCGAATATCAGACTCCCGACCCAGGGACTCGTACCACAGGATGTACATCGCTCGAAGATAGCCCGATTCACGGGTAAAGATATCGCGTTGCGCCTGCATCGCCGCGCGCAGGGCGGCGAGGCCAGACTGGCCTGCAAGGTACTGCGATAAGTGTGCTTTCCAAATGACATCGAAACGGGCAAACAGCTCCATCCATAGCCCGTCTTTTGAGCCAAATCGATAGCTGGCCAAGCCCCGGCTGTAGCCCGCACGCTCGCCGATATCCTTCAAAGTGGTCTTGGCGGTGCCGCGCTCGTTAACCAGCTCGATCGCCACCTCAAACATTTTTTGATCAGACAGAGCACTCCGCTCTGCCTGCGTCGACGCCGCGGCAGGGACCGCCGTCGCCACTGACACTGGCTGTGTCACATCATCCATCTCCCACTCCTTTATCTTTGTGGTGCGTGACTCTCAGCTGGTTCTCACCCAGTCTGGTCCGCAATACTTTTTTGTCCATCTTGCCTACACTGGTTTTAGGTATCTCGATTAGGAGGCACCAATATTCCGGTATCCAAAACCTCGCGACCTTGTCAGCCAAGAAATGCCTGAGTCGCTCTATCACCACTATCTCGTCGGCCTCGCCCACGGGCGACGTCAGCACCACCACCGCAAGGGGACGTTCCTGCCACCGTGGATCGGGCATGGCAATCACGGCCACTTCGGCAACATCCGGGGACTTAAGCAATACGTCCTCTAGATCGACCGACGAGATCCATTCGCCACCAGATTTAATAACGTCCTTGGTGCGGTCCGTCAGTTGCACGTAACCTTTGCTGTCAATGACACCTACATCGCCCGTGCGCAGCCATCCGTCGTCAGAAAACGCCTCGCTGTCGGTATTCAAGTAGCGTCCCGTTACCCACGCACCACGCAACTGTAATTCGCCGACTGTCTGCCCATCTTCGGGAAGACAGTCGCCGGACTCATCGACCACCCGCACCTCGATCCCGGGTACAGGCCGGCCGCTTTTCAAGCGCCAATAGGTCTCTGACTTGCCACCGAGCGACTTCGGCGGATGAGAAAGCACGCACATGGGGCTCGTCTCGGTCATCCCCCACCCCTGAATCACGGGGACACCCCAACGATCACGAACCCCTTCAATCATCGACGAGGGAACCGCAGAGCCGCCGGATACGATGGCGCGAAAACAGGAAAGGTCAAGCGGCGCCTCAGCGTCGGCTCGCAATAAGTCCCCCAGAATGGTTGGCACCATCGCCGTCAAGGTTGGCCGTGTCGCTTCAATCATGGTCCGCAAATGGGGACCCTGAAGGTGGGGACCCGGCATCACCATATCGGCGCCCGACATCCAACCACTGTAGGGAAAACCCCAAGCATTGGCATGAAACATAGAGGGTAACATCAGGATGGTGTCGCGCTCCTGAACCGCAAAACTGTCCACCGCGCGCGATGCCAATGCATGCAGATAAGTCGTGCGTTGGCTATAGGCCACTCCCTTTGGAGGCCCGGTGGTACCACTGGTATAGCAAATACCGGCCGCCGCATTCTCGTCGGGCTCTGGCCATGGGTAGTCAGTCGCCCGCTCACGCACCAATGCGTCGTACGAAATAACACGCTCGTCATCAATCGCGCCGATATCGCCGGAGAGCAACAGATACTCGACCGTACTCAGCAGGGGCAGTACCGGCGTCAGGATCTCGGCCAAGCGGCCATCGACCACCAAAAATCGATCTTCTGCGTGATTGATGATGTAGGCAATGTGCTCATGGGACAGCCGGCAGTTCACCGTGTGGAGCACACCACCCATGGAGGGCACGGCCAGATAAACCTCGAGGTGCTGGGTGCTGTTCCACATGAACGTGCCCACTCGGTCTCCCGGTCTCAGCCCGAGGCCCATAAGGCCGTGAGCGAGCCCGTTGCTGATGTGATCGATATCCCGATAGGTGCGCCAGCAAATCTGCTCGCCGTCGTAATCCCCCACGCGACTGTCGGCAAAATGTCGGGCCCCAAAGCGATGTAACGTTGCCACGCCGAGGGGGGTATTCATCATCGTGCTGAGCATCAGGCTTACCAATCCCCTGCGGCGGCGCGTTCAGCTTCGGCCAGCAAGGCGGGCACGTCATACTCTAGCCCGCGGGCATAATCCGAATCCAGTTTGCCCACAACATGAAGCCCATAGGCACCCTCAATGATGGCTGCCAGCCGCCAAAAGGCCAGCGCCATATAAAAGTTCATGTTATGCAACGGGCGCCCCAGTCCCTCTGCCCATCGGCCGGCCAATTCTCTGCGACTGATTACCCCCGAGCGCCGCGAAAGCGCCTGTAAAGTGCTAAAGGCCGGCGGCTCCTGGGTGCGATAATCGCCCCAGAACATCAGCATGAGGGCCACGTCCATATAGGGATCACCTACCGTAGCCAGCTCCCAGTCGATGATGGCGAGAATCTCGGGCTTGTCGCGCGCAGCCAAGGTGTTGTCGAGGTGATAGTCCCCGTGAATTACCGCGGGTGGCGTAGCCGATGGAATGTGTCGCCCAAGCCACTCACCCAGAGCAAATAACTGTGGCAACTCTCGGACCGCATGCTCGCGTCGCACCCCCATCCACCGTTCTATCTGGCGCTCGACAAATTGCTCTGGCCGTCCCAGTTTGGCCAGCGCGGGCAAATTGGGGGGCACGCTGTGCAGGATCACCAGCTGATCAATCAGATCGCAGCCCAGTGCGTTCACGCTTTCGGCGCTGTCAGGGTATTCATCGGGCATCGCCTCCGTTAGCGCAACGCCATCTACCCACTCCTGAACCAGAAAAGGCCTGCCAATCACTTCGGTATCCTCACACCAGGCCAACACCGCTGGTGCTCTCACGGGATAGGCCGCAATTGCCTGCAGAATTTGCGCCTCCCGCTGAATACCGCGGGCAGATGTGGGGGAGATATCGTTGAGCGGTGGCGTCCTCACCACACATGCGCTGTCGCCATCGCGAAATTGCCACGTGAGGTTGGAGTTACCCCCGCTTAACGCGGTGACAAACTCGGGCTGCTGCCAATCCAGTGATGCCTTTAGCCACGTGGCGATGGCGTCGGTGACGTCTCCCGTCATCAGGTAACTCCAAAGCTGGACAGCAAACCACCATCAACCGGAACATTGGCGCCCGTCATGTAGCGACTCTGGCTGACCCAATAGACCACCTCGGCGATTTCCCGCTCCTCGGCAAAGCGACGCATGGGAATCTGGCCGTTCATTTTCTCGAGGGCCGCCTCGCTCAAGCCAGAGGTCATCTCAGTCAGCACAAGGCCCGGTATCACGAGATTGGCAGTGATGGCTTTGGGCGCCAGTTCAATCGCCAACGCTTTGGTCAGACCCGACAAACCCGCTTTGGAGGACGCATAGGCAGCGTCTCCCGGAAAACCTCGAAAACCTACGACCGCGCCCACGTTGACAATCGCACTGCCCGCATCCATGTGTTTAAGTGCGGCGCGCGTCATTGTCATCGCGCCGGTTAAATTGACCTGTAGCACTTCCTGCCACGCCTCATCGCTCAGCCTGGGGAGCTTGCCCCCCCGGTGCACCCCGGCGTTATTGACCAAAACATCTATCCGGCCGAACGCTGCCGCAACGGCCTCGATAGTGGTATCGATGGACTCGCGGTTAGCGACATCACACTGGAAACCCTTGGCACGCGCGCCTAATGACTCTGCAAGGTCCAGCACTGCCTCACTGCGGGCCAGCAGCGCGACCTCATGACCTGCCTCTATCGCCAGACGTGCCACCGACGCGCCAATACCCCGCGACGCGCCGGTCACGACCCAGACTTGACTGCCAGACATACCTCAGTTCTCCTAAAATGCCGCCATCAGGCGCCGCAAACGGGCAGTTTTCTTATCGGTCGCGTTGCTTGTTTGCGTCCAGCAAGTCTAAACTAGCTCCCTGATTTGGCAAGCCTGCGTTGGCTGCGCGAAGCACTCGTGCAGTTGCCCCGCACCACGGCACCGAGGAGGTATTGGCTGTGTGGTCCTTTGAGACAGACCCTGAATTTCAAGCATCTCTCGACTGGATCGACCAGTTTAC
>DFQW01000058.1:10533-12879 GCA_002377985.1 Halieaceae bacterium UBA3479
TGGGACCCCAAGTCCCCTGCCTTTGCAGCGATGGCGCCGCTGCGTGAAATCGTCAAAGCACGGCGACTCTGGGCCTGTCACCTCGAACCCGAGCTGGGCGGTCAGGGATACGGCCAGGTAAGCCTTGGGTTAATGAACGAAATTCTGGGCCGCAGCCGTTTTGGCCCGAGCGTTTTTGGATGCCAAGCACCTGACTCGGGTAACGCTGAGATCCTCGCCAAATTCGGCACGCCGGAACAAAAAGAGAAATACCTCAAGCCCCTCCTCAACGCAGAGATCGCCTCCTGCTACTCCATGACAGAACCGCAGGCAGGTGCCGACCCCGGCGAATTTCTGTGCACGGCGACTCGCGATGGGGACGACTGGGTGATCAATGGCGAAAAATGGTTCGCCTCTCACGCGCGCTTCTCAGCTTTCCTGCTTGTCATGGTGGTCACTAACCCGGACGTCCCCATCCACCAGGGCGCCTCTATCTTCCTGGTCGAGCAAGGTACGCCAGGGATGGAAATCATCAGAAATTCAGCTGTAGGTCCTTATGTTGAGCAGGGAGATGGGGTTCACGCCTATATCTCGTTCAAAGATTGCCGGGTGCCTGCGGAGAACTTGCTCGGTAGCGAAGGTCAGGGCTTTCATGTCGCTCAGACACGCCTTGGCGGTGGACGCGTGCACCACGCTATGAGAACCGTCGGCGTGATTCGCAAAGCGCTGGATATGATGTGCGAACGCGCCTTGAGTCGTCGCACTAAAGGCGAACTGCTTGCCGACAAGCAGATGACCCAGGAAAAGATTGCCGACGCCTACACCATGATGATGCAGTACCGCCTGCATGTGCTCTACACCGCGTGGCTGATTGACAAGCATAAGGAATACAACCGCGAAGTCCGCAAAGAGATCGCGGCCATCAAAGCAGCGACGCCTAAGGTGTTGGTGGAGATTGTCTCCCGTGCCATGCACCTCCACGGGAGTCTGGGTAGCTCTGACGAAACACCCTTGGCACACATGTGGGCCAACATCCCGGAGTTGGGCGTTGTCGATGGCCCGACCGAAGTCCACAAAATCGCTGTGGCAAAAGCCGTGCTCCGCCATTACTCGGCCCATGATGCGTTATTCCCGAGCTATCACACGCCGACACTGCGTGCGCAAGCGCTGGAAAAATACGGGCACTTTCTCGAGGCATAAGCAACTAACGGGTCATTGCGTAGGACCACTATCGCAAACAAGAGCGCCCGGCGTCGCTAAAAGCGAGTAAAGACTCGTATGCGGTACCCGATACACCTCGAGAATGTAAGCAGGGGGAAAGTGCAATGGTGAGATCAACGGTTATAACACTGGCGGCAGCCGCACATGCACTGTTCACGACCAGTGTGCACGGCATGGAAACGGGCGAATCGCTCTACGGCCAGCACTGCGCCACCTGCCACGGCGCCTCGCTCAGAGGCTCCGCCCACGGAGCCACACTCATCGGCCCCGCGTTTCTTGAAAAGTGGGCGGCGCAGCCCGCGCGGGCCTTACTCGATTATCAAATAAGCGCCATGCCCCCGGGCCAAAGCCATACGCTGTCTGCCAAAGAACACACGGCTATACTTGAGTATGTTGTTGGCGAAGCGCCATTTGAAGCGGCCAGCACCCTGCGCACCACGCTCGACGCGCTCAACTCCGATGCGGCCGACGCCCCGGAGGCGGTTGAATTTTCGGCCGCCGGCAGCGTCATGGATTTCGCGCGCAACGCCGGGACTCACACCATGCGGACAGTGGGCAATTTCCGCCCGGTGAGCACAACAGAACTGAATGCACCCTCTCCCGCTGATTGGCTCAACTGGCGTCGTACTCCTGACGGCCATGCGCACAGCCCACTGGATCAGATATCGCGTGATTCAGTTGGGAACCTCACACTCAAGTGGTCCATGGCGATGCACCCCGGCAGCAATCAGACCACGCCACTGGTTCGAGATGGCGTCATGTTCCTCACCCACGCCAATAACAAGATTCAGGCAATCGAGGCGGACTCCGGCGAACTGATCTGGGAATACCAATACGACTTTCCGCCCGCGGCGAAGATGTTGGGCGGCCCCACGCGCAATATCGCCCTGTGGGATGACAAGCTATTCCTCGCTACTTACGACGCGGCACTGGTCGCCATCGATGTAAGCACTGGCAAGCAACTCTGGCGCGCTGAAAAAGCAGATTATCGCGAAGCCTTTACACATAGCGCCGGACCCATCGTCGCAAACGGTGTCGTGGTGAGCGGCATCAACGGCTGCGAGCTATTTACCGAGGCCGGCTGTTTTGTGACCGGCCATGACCCGAACACAGGAACAGAGTTGTGGCGCACGTCGACACTCGCCC
>DFQW01000048.1 GCA_002377985.1 Halieaceae bacterium UBA3479
GGCGGTCCACCGGCGCATCCCGGTGCAAGATGGGGTACCAGTCGTACCAATGCTCCTGCGCCCCCTAGGCAAATAAATCGATATTATAAACGCTGTGGGGACAGCTAACGGCGATTGCGTCGGGAGGCGTCGGCGAAGTCACATGAATCTCAATCGGTTTGCGTCGCGATCGGCAGCGAGGTTGTATTCTTGATCTCGGTCACGGCGATGTGAGAATGCAGCTCTCTTATTAGATCGCTGGCGCTCAAAGTATTGCGCACAAAGTCTTCGTAGTGCCGGACATCGCGGGTGACAATCTTCAGTACGTAATCCCAGATACCGGTCATGGTATAGCACTCGATGACTTCGGGATGACCTTCGATCATTCTCTCGAACTCGAGCAAATTTTGCCGGCCCGTCTGGGTAAGATTGACCGTGGCAAATACCACCACATCGATACCCAATGCCTCCCGGTCAAGGAGCGCTACTCTTTTGTGAATGACACCCGTCTCCTCCAACCTGTTAATGCGTCGCCAACAGGGCGATTGGGAAATATGCAGTTTCTCAGCCAAGGCGGACGTACTGATGTCTGCATCTTCCTGCAGTAGTGACAGAAGCTTCTTGTCTAAAGGATCAATATGCATAATATTTGTCATAATTTGCCCAATTAGTGAATAATTTATTCAATTTTAAAGGCTATCACGCAAATTCAAAATAAATAATTCCCGCAGTACTTTACATAATAGCCACCTAACCTGCTTGAGGACGGTGACATACCGATGGGGAAGATCGAACGACCAACGCTGCGCACAGTGTCGCTGAACGACAAATACACCCATGACCATGACACCGCCTACATCACTGGCATTGAGGCATTGGTGCGGCTACCCATTCTGCAACGGCAGCGAGATAGTAAGCGGGGAATTAACACAGCGGGTTTCGTCTCTGGCTACCGTGGCAGCCCACTAGGCACTGTCGATCAGGCCATGTGGAGCGCGGCGGATTATCTCAAGGCCCACCACATCCACTTCCAACCGGGAGTCAACGAGGACCTGGCAGCAACATCGGTCTGGGGAAGTCAGCAGACCAACCTCTTTGCCGGCGCCCGCTTCGACGGGGTATTCGGTATGTGGTATGGCAAGGGGCCAGGTGTCGATCGCAGTATGGATGTGATCAAGCATGCCAACGCCTTTGGCACGTCCCGCTATGGTGGCGTGCTCGCGGTTGCGGGAGATGATCACGCCTGTAAATCATCCACCTTGCCCCACCAATCGGAACACATGTTCATGGGTGCTTCTGTTCCTGTGCTCGCGCCCGCTAATGTGCAGGAGGTGCTCGATCTGGGTATTTTTGGGTGGGAACTGTCTCGCTATTCAGGGTGCTGGGTGGGACTGAAAGCGATCACCGAGAACATGGATTCGGCGATTTCTGCCGACATCGATTCCGATCGCATTGAAATCATCATCCCTGAAGAATTCGAACTACCCCCCGATGGCGTTCATGCCCGTTGGCCGGACAAACCCCTGGAGCAGGAACTGCGGCTCAACAAATACAAGATCTACGCCGCGAGAGAGTTCGCGCGCGTTAATCGTCTTAATAAAGTAGTTCGCGACAGCGCCAATGCCCGCTTTGGCATCATCACATCAGGCAAGGCGTACCTGGATGTGCTACAGGCCCTGGAGGATATGGGCATTACTGAAGCAATCGGCGCCGAAATCGGGATACGCGTTTTCAAAGTGGGTATGCCCTGGCCTCTAGAACCCCGACTGACACATGATTTCGCGGAGGGTCTCGAAGAGATTCTGGTTGTCGAAGAAAAACGCTCCATTATTGAGGATCAGTTGACTTCGCAGCTCTACAACTACCCTGTGGGGAGTCGTCCGAGAGTGGTGGGAGAATTTGATGAGCAGGGTCGCGACCTGTTGCCCAATGTGGGAGAGCTGACGCCGGCAATGATCGCGCTCGTCATCGCCGACCGGATTCGTCGATTCTTTTCAAGCGACCTGCTGGAGGAGCGCATCCGATGGATTGTAGAAAAAGAGAAGTCTCTCGCGAGCCCCTATCAAACTATCGAACGGGTGCCCCATTTCTGTTCGGGTTGCCCACATAACACCTCGACCAAGGTCCCACAGGGTAGCCACGCGTTGGGCGGTATTGGGTGCCACTATATGGCGACCTGGATGCCTGATCGGGCCACGCACACATTTACGCAAATGGGCGGCGAAGGCGCCACGTGGATTGGCCAGGCGCCCTTTACCGACACACCGCACGTGTTTCAGAACCTCGGTGATGGCACCTACTTTCACTCAGGCGTGCTGGCGATTCGGGCAGCCGTCGCGGCCGGCGTCAACATCACCTACAAAATCCTCTACAACGACGCCGTTGCGATGACGGGAGGACAGCCCGTCGACGGCTCTCTGACCATAGATGCGCTGATTCACCAGCTGCGCGGCGAAGGTGTGAAACGAATCGCACTGGTGACGGACACACCAGATGCTTTCAGAGGACAATTTAATCAGATACCGGGCTTTAGCCTGACCCATCGCAACGACTATGAATCACTCATGCTGGAGTTGCGGGAGGTTACGGGCACCTCTGTCATCGTGTATCAGCAGACCTGCGCCGCCGAGAAGCGACGTCGTCGCAAGAAAGGAAAAATGCACCACGCCAATCGTCGCGTTTTCATCAATGCGTCGGTGTGTGAGGGCTGCGGCGATTGCAGCGCCGAATCCAATTGCCTGTCGGTCCTCCCCAAGCCAACACCGCTGGGCAGAAAACGCGAGATCGATCAAAGCGCCTGCAACCATGACTACAGCTGCCTGAAGGGATTTTGCCCCAGCTTCGTTTCGGTCATTGGCGGCGAGCTGCGAAAACCCGAGCGGGCCCCGTCGGCAGAACCACTGTTCGATCCTCTGCCAGATCCCGATTTGCCGCCGCTGGATCAACCCTGGAATACGGTCGTCGCGGGGGTTGGCGGCACGGGTGTACTGACAATTACTTCGCTGATCGCCATGGCCGCTCATATTGAAGGAAAAGGGTGCGCAACGTTAAATCAGACAGGTCTCGCTCAAAAATTTGGGGCCGTGGTCAGTCACGTCCGTGTCGCTAAGGCTCAAAGCGACATCAAAGCGGTTCGCATCCCAGCTGGAGAAGCCGACCTGC
>DFQW01000203.1 GCA_002377985.1 Halieaceae bacterium UBA3479
TCAGCATAAACACATACAATAAAATGAAAAACTTTTTCATAATATAAATATAATTAAAAAAAAACCTCTTCATATGAAGAGGCTAAATCTTAGCGTTCTGGACGGGACTCGAACCCGCGACCCCCGGCGTGACAGGCCGGTATTCTAACCAACTGAACTACCGCTCCAGGTAGACAATGCTTAACGCATCGGTTGCTGCTTGCCTCTCTATCGAGAGAAGTGGTGGGTGATGACGGGATCGAACCGCCGACCCTCTGCTTGTAAGGCAGATGCTCTCCCAGCTGAGCTAATCACCCCCTGACAAGAGACCGGCATTATAGGGATCGAACTCCGACTGTCAATGCGCTTTGGAGGGCATTTGGGGTCGCAAAGAGGCAGGCGTGGGCGACTAAAGCGTGTAGAATCGCGATCGTTTTTGGCGCCAGCCCCGAGATCACTCCGACAATGGAACTCTACAAGGATTTTCGCTTCGAAGCGGCCCATTTGCTCCCGAAAGTGCCCGAGGGCCACAAGTGTGCTCGCTTACACGGGCACTCTTTCAGGGTACGCATCACTGTCTGGGGTGAAATGAACCCGGCAACGGGTTGGATTATAGACTTTGACGACATCCGGCAGGCCTTCGAACCACTGCTGGAACAGCTGGATCATCACTATCTCAACGAAATCCCGGGCCTTGAGAATCCGACCAGTGAGCATCTCGTTCAGTGGATCTGGGAACGTCTTAAGCCCACTCTACCCGAGCTAAAAGAAATCGAAATCAGTGAAACTTGCGATACCGGGTGCCGTTACCGCGGGGACTGATCCCGCCTCGAAGGAAAAACCCAAAAAAAGTGGGTTAGACCTATTGCAAAAAATTAACATTCTGTAGTAAGCGATACGCGTTTGTTATGCACAAAGATAGGGCAACGAGCGATTTGTTGCTATTTAATGACGAAACCCCACAATCAAATTGATTAGTTTCACTTAACTATTTGATTTAATTATTTTTATAGATATTGGTTAAAATTTAACCAATTTGCAATAGATGACGAGTTAGTTACCTCGGGCTACAAATTGAACAAAATATCCAGAGAGTTATCCACACAACCTGTGGACAGTTTTGATGTCTTTCAGCCGCCATACTCGATTGTTCACGCAAGCAAATACCGTTGAATAACATCACAAACCAGCTCTGGCTGATCTACATGTAACCAATGCCCCGCATCCGGCACGAGCTGAACCCTGCTCTGCGGGAAACGGCGGCTAATTTCACTCATGTGGTCGGCCGTGATGTACCCGGACTCCCCGCCGCGGAGAAACAGCGTCGGTGTCTGGCACTGCTCCTGACCCGCGGGCGCAGCCCGCAACTGCTCATAGCCCGCCGCCAAACCCGCAAGATTAAAACGCCATCGGTAACCCCCGGCACTGCCTGTCAGACTCATCAACAGGTAAGCGCGCACCCCGGGGTCCGGGACAACGTCCACCATCAAGGACTCTGCGGCCGCGCGGCTTGTGCACCCCCCCGCCTCCACCCGCGCCAATACCGCCAAGATCTCCGCATGGTCAGCGGGGTAACGCACCGGCGCGATGTCCGCCACCACCAGCCGCCTCACCCGAGCAATGCCGCCAAGCGCCAATTGCATCGCCACTTTGCCCCCCAGCGAGTGTCCTATCACATCGCTCTCGTCAATGTGATTGGAGTTCATCCACGCCACCACGGCGTTTGCATAAGCTTCCAGAGATGCCGACGCAAGCCATGGAGAACGCCCGTGATCAGGCAGATCCAGGCAATGCACCCGAAAATGAGGCTCAAGCGCTCGTGCAATGCCTCGCAGATTGCTACCCTGACCAAACAAACCATGCAATAAAATGACATCGCGGCCTTTTCCACCGGACACCGCACGGAGCGAATTGTTCATCACCGGCCCTCCTTTGTTAGCATGGTGTCTTATATTTAAAGGACCGCCAGCATGCGCAGACGCCAACCATCCTCCTTCACCAAGCCATTATTACTCGGCCGCTTTAAAAAGCTCGAACAGTTCTGCGTGACCAGCCTGCTTATTGCCGGGCTCGCGGCATGTGGCTCGGCCACCGTGGGCGGGGGTTATAACGCCACAACCCCCAGCAATATTTTCGAACCCGCAGTATTCGACCAATTGGATAGTCGAATCGTTGTCGTGGCCAACATCAACCTTGGCGTGCCCTCACGTAACTATCTGGCCAAACGAGAACCCTTCGTCGATGCACGCGTCACCGAATACCTTGAAAGTGCTGGCTACGACGTGCGCCCGCAAAGAGAGTTCTCGCAACGCTGGAACAACGCCGTGCTCATCTATGGAGACCCCGTCGATCCGACCACGGGCCGGGTAAATCAAAAATCCTTTATACAAATAGTGCAGGCGGTACGCGATCAACTTAGACAGCAAACGGACATCGGTAGCATTGTCTTCACCGACATCATCGAAAAAGACGTCTATTACGAGCAGGGGCTCAACCGCGTGACCCGCTTCGACGGCGTCACGCGCAAGCCCGCCATACAAGGCGCAGGTAGTGGCGTCACGGCCGAATTTGATTGGTCGAGGGCCGTGTCAGCGGCTAGCCTACGTGTCGCCTGGTTCAACATGGATCTGGAGCGCCTCTTTTCCGGGGAAGGCGGCATGGAGGTGACCGATGCAGTTGATACCCGAAGCGGGACGGCGTTCGTCCGACGCCGCGATATATTGGAGAATGAAACCCATATCGACGAGGGGATAGCGATTGCCTTTCACCCGATCATTCCGATGAAAAACTGGCCGGGCAATCCCTGATTACGCCAGAGCCTCCAGACCTCTCTCAATGCACCACATCGCGGAGAGACCACCTAATACAAAAATAGGCAAGGGTCGCAGGGCGGTCATGCGGTGCTCACCCCACAATCGTGCGCCGACAATAAACAGCAGCACGAGCAGCGCGATAAAAGCCAGCTGCCCCAGTTCGATCCCGATATTAAAGGCCAGCAGTGCCAAGGGCACGTTTAACTGAGGCAACCCTGTCTCGGCCAAAGCGCCCGCAAAACCCATACCGTGGAGCAGGCCAAAACCAGCCGCCAACCACCAGGGCTGCCGCCACAGCGCACCACCCCCGTCGTCACGCGCCAACTCCACCGCAAGCACGTAAATTGACAGCGCAATCATGAACTCAACTAAAGACACCGGATACTCGAATACACCCAGCGTTACCATAGCGAGCGTAATGCTGTGCCCCACCGTGAAGGCGGTCACCGTGAGTATTAATCGCCGGTTCCAACCGACCAAAAAAAGAAGACCCATTACAAAAAGCAGGTGGTCCGGGCCCTCCCAGATGTGCTCTGCTCCCAGCTCAATGTAATCTCGCGTGACGCTACCGGCGGTACCCTCAATGGGCACCACAAAGCGGGGCTCAGCCGCCGTAAACACGGCTTGATGAAAGACATCCTGCGCCAGATAGAGTCGAAGCAAGGCTGAAGACTGGTTATCCCCCAACCCACTGACCGATAGTGTCTTCCCCACCAAACCGTCAGTGCAGGACAGGTCCATCTGCATGAGCACACCGGTGCCCTCCTGAATCCACGGAGAAGTTGAGGTAATCTCACAATCAGCCGGAAAAACCGGCTCCATGGGCACGGCGGAAACCTTCTGTACGGGCGTCTTCCAGGTCGCGTTGAAACTATTCTCGGAGAGCTGCCTAATTTCGAGAAGCGAGGGCGCGAAGCGGTGCGCAGATACCTCTGAGGTAAAAAGAGCCACGATCAGTAACACCCAGATTCTCATGATCGCCTCACCTCATATCGGGCCATCGCGCCTTCCACCCAATCCTGAATCGACTCCGCCTCGGCCTCGCGAATCAGGTCCCGCGCTATTCGTTCGCTCACCTCCTCCAACGCGAGGGTGCGCGGCGCTGCCACTGCTTGCACATAAACGTAATGCTCACCAAAAACAGACGCTATCGGGCCGAACCATTTATTAGGCTCAACGCTCAGCGCGCTAAGCTGCTCGGTAAATACACCCCCAAAAACGCGCGTTATCTGATCTGGGCTCTGCCTCGAAAATTCATAGCCCGATAAAAAAGGTGCTCCGAGCAAGCGGGCTTCGGCGGGGCCCAGCTGTTTTGCCTCAATCTCAGCCACAACCCTGCTCATCTCGCTACTTCGATCCGGAGAGAGAAATACATGACTGAACGAGTAACGCGCCGGCTCACGCCAGGCCGCCAGATCGCGCTTGTATCGTGCCTCCACCTGCGCGTTGGTGGGAGACGGTGTTGGATGAGTCGCCACAATCAAGCGCTCCATGATTTGCACCAATCGGCGGCGAATCACCTCATCAGTCAGGTGCAGCCGCAATGCATAGCCCTGCTCTATCAGTTCAGCGTCGCTTGCCTGAGTACGGGCGTCCAGAAAGCGCATATTGCGGATAATGCGCTGCTCAACCGCGGCATCACGATAATGAAAATCTCGCGCGAGGGCTTCTCTAAAGAGCAGTTCGTCTCGCAATTCCGTGTCGATAAAACGCTCCAGCACCGCGGGGCTCACCGTGCCTTGGGCAAACTGTGCATAGTTCTGAACCATGGCGTCTAGCCGCTCGGCACTCGGAGGACCAAGCACCGGCTTGGGTGGAGGAAAAGCCCATTGGCCCGCAACAAACAACACAAAGCCCAGCAGGAGAAACTGGAACCAGGGTTTTTTAAACACGCTCATCAAAGAACCACCGTGATATTCAAGCGCCGGCTAAAAATGGCTAACGAAGGCGTCTAAAGACTCCTCCGGCAACAACTTGCTCGGACCGTCTCGCGTCCCCAAGTAAAGAAAACCCACCACCTGATCACCCGGGGCTCCCCCGAGCATCTCGACCACGAGAGGATCTGTTGCGTAGCTGCC
The DNA here is from genome assembly GCA_002377985.1 of Halieaceae bacterium UBA3479. Lineage (GTDB taxonomy): Bacteria > Pseudomonadota > Gammaproteobacteria > Pseudomonadales > Halieaceae > Luminiphilus. The sequence continues at coordinate 4,871 of DFQW01000203.1, forward strand.
AGTACGCCAGATACAACCAAAGCCGAGGAATTCCGCGGCAATCTGCGCTGCTGCCAGCGAGGCAGCAACGGCGTGCCCCTGTTCGTCACGACCGATAGTGGTGTGCTCAACCTCATGGAGCAACCCCGCAAGAATCATGGGTGCCCGCAATGGCGCTTTAGCGGCTTTATCGAGCTTTGCTGTGTCAGAGACGCCGCGCAACTTGAGACTGTCGACAAAACACTTACCCAATGCCTGTCGACGCTCACCCTGAATCACGACATAACGCCAGGGCCGGAGCCGGCCATGATCGGGGGCCCGCAGCGCAGCGCGCAGAATAGCCTTTAGCGCTTGGGCATCAGGGCCGGGTTCAACAAGGCGAGCATGAGAATTGCGAGACAGCAATGTGTCGAGAACAGACATAAGCGTATCGTTAAGGATAGCTCTCCATCTTACCAGATTGGGATCGAGATCAAACGATACGCCAGTCGTCCGGCAGGCCGGTGCGAACCGCAATCGCCCGACCACCAAACACGACGCTGTCGTCGGTCACGGTAACATCAGCGTCGGTAAGCACGCCTTCGTCAAACCGATACTGAGGTGACCACTGGCCCGCAAGCCGAGACGCCTCTACCGCTTCCTGCGCCGCGACGCGCGCCTCCTGCTGGCGACGCCATGCCGTCATCGCCTGGCCCCCGTGATGTTTGGCCAACAGCGCTTCGGTGCTCGCCGGGCTCAACAGCGCCGCCGTTGCATTATTGCCACCGAACCCTTTGCTGTTGATCAGGGCGTAATCGATATCCTCGCTGCCTCTTTCTGCCAGCGCAAACGCCAGCCGCTCGGTCGCCACATCATCGGCAATCGCGTCAATACTCTGAATTCGCGGCACGGTGTTGTGTTGCCAAATACCCAGCATCGCGGTTAATTGATCTCCGGCAGCGGCACCCAGCGAATGCCCGACATAACTTTTAATGGCTGCCACCGGCCACTCCCGAACCCCATAGGCTTGAGCCACCTTACTCAGCAAGGTCGATTCCGTGACGCGGTTCTGGGGCGTGCCGGTGCCGTGGGCCTGCACCATCCCGCGGTGCCGAAGCCGCTCGTCTCCGAGAATGGCGCGTGACGCAGCGACCGCCTCAGCGAAGGTGAGATAATTGCCGGCGCCGGGACCCGAAATAGATTTCTTCGCTCCATCGGCCCTGACACCCACAAATGGCGCACCCGCCAGAATCGGGGCACCCATCTCCAGAGCCAATGCGTCGTCCATCAGCACTACCACCTGCGCAGACTCGGCCATGGTAAATCCACAGTTATTGCCAAAAGGCCTGCAGGCACGACGGTGGTCAATGTTGGCTTGGTCTGGCTGGCCGTCGAGCTGCCGCAAACCCTTGTCTGTCGCGAGCGCCCCCATGGCAACATACCCGTCCATCACCTCGACATTCACGGGCGCCTCGGCAGCACCCACGACCGCCACGCGGGACCGTCCGCTGCGGATATCCTCAATACCCAACCGAAGGTTGTAGAGAAAAGTGGCACAGGCCCCCAATGCTGGCCCTGTGGCACTGAGACTGCCGAGCACATAAGCGCTGATGAAGTCGCCTGGCATTTCGGCAAAACCAAAAGGGCATTGCTTTGAACTCACCCTGCGTCCCAGTAACCGCGATCGCAGCATACCGCCGGTGCCTGCCTCATCCAGTTGCCCCATGGCGCTGGATACATATACGCTAATCGCGTCTCCCGGTACTTTCGCCGTGATGGCAGACCAATCCATGCCCAGATCAGCGAGGGCGTCAGACATGGCAAAAATCGCCATCTGCACCGCACGCGGATGATTGCGGGAGGGATATAGCGCGCCGGGGTCAAAACCACTGGGGAGCTGTCCTGCGGCACTCACCTCAAAAGGTCGAGTGCTGGGCAGAAGCACTTCGCTGCGCTCTGCCAGCGAGACGGTGACGGATTTTCCGTTGACCTGCTCAGAAATAGCGCCGAGCACTGTGCCGTCAACCATTCCTCCGGGATTAAACACAAACTTACTCGGCGCCGCGCCCTCGAGCGTCTGTGCGCGTCGATGCCAACTCACAGCGCGGTGATCGAACCACTCCGGCTCAATTTCCCTAATCAACGTATGCCGGGCGATGGCCTCGTTGTCGGCCGTGCCCATCATCTGCCCAAGGGCGCGCTCGGTCGCGGTGCGCTCAGCCGCAGAGATCGAGTCCCACACCATCCTCTTATACGCGTGGCGGCGAGAGGTTCTACCCGCACTGTTGACGCCCCCGGCGGCCACCATGATGGGAAGTCTGAGCATACTGTCTCCTGATTCTGTCGCGACGAGCGCCCACTCTTCTCCGGCGTTGCGGCAATGGGCAAGCGTTGATCGCAGTTAAAGCACGCTGCGGGAGTGTACGCTGGACAAGCGCAAAAACTATGCGTATACAGCCATATATTATGCACATATCGCCATTTTTAGGGTCGCCCTTTCGCGTTGCCGCACTGGTACACGAGCACATGCTGGCGTCCTCCGTCACCCTGCCCATGGAAATTCTCACCGGTGCAGCGCAAACCAAAAGCCAGCGCTCGGTGCGGACTTTGCAGTTCGAGTGTTTTAGCTCTAGCGGTGGCCTGCTCGTTACGCAAAGTGGGCTCACCATCGCCACCCAACCACTGGACGCCATCGATCACATCGACCTCATGATCATTCCCGCTATCTGGCGTCATCCGGGTCGCGTAATTCGCAAGCATCCAGATCATATAGAGCGAATCTCGGCACACGTAGCGCAGGGCGGGCTGACAGTGAGCGTTGGCTCAGGTACGTTTTTGCTGGCAGAGACAGGCACCATGGCGAGTCGCTCAGTCACCACCCATTGGCAGTGGTTTGACACTTTCGCGGCCCGTTATCCCGCTATCCAGCTGGAGCGACAGCAACTTATTACCCAGTCCGGCCCAATCTATTGCGTCAGTAGCGTCAACTCGGTAGCCGATCTGATGGTCTACCTCTGCTCAGAAATTTTTTCGATGCGGGCCGCCCGACACATCGAAAACCAGTTTTCCCCCGAAATCAGGCAACGTTTTTCACCCTCACCCGTGGGCGCTCCGCGGGACCTGCACGGAGATGAATTAGTCGCTGATGCGCAAATAGAAATCGCCAAGGATTTGCGCGCAGTGCCATCAGTACCGGATCTCGCTTCCCGCCTGGGCGTCAGTGCGCGCACCCTTTCTCGCCGATTTAAAATAGCAGCGGGACTCTCAATCGGTGATTACGCGCTGCAGCGTCGCCTCGACGAGGCGCAGTCATTACTGCGAAAAACCAACCTCTCCGTCAGCGAAGTTGCATTTTCCGTAGGTTTGACTGATCCATCACACTTCACCCGCGTGTTCAGAAAACAGCTCGGCTTAACGCCAACGCGTTACCGAGCGGCCGTGCGCGAAAAAGCGTTTTCCCCGGACCCGCATTCTGGCTGAACTTGCAGGCATGCCGCGGTTGGGGCTAAATGCCCGCCCCGACGCACAACTATGAGGATCAACAGTGAGCGACGTATTGATTATTGGTGGCGCCCGAACGCCAATGGGCGGACTGCTGGGAGACCTCTCGGAGGCTACCGCAAATGAATTGGGCGCTACCGCCATCGCCGCAACACTGGACCGTACGGGGGTAGCGAGGGAGGCGATCGACGAGGTGTTCATGGGATGCGTGCTGCCGGCGGGACTGAAACAGTGCCCAGCCAGGCAAGCGATGCTGGGGGCCGGCATACCCAGCAGCACCGGCGCCGTGACCATTAACAAGGCCTGCGGTAGCGGCATGCAAGCCACCATTTTTGGCGCAGACAGCATTACCGCTGGCACCAACCAACTGGCGATCACCGGCGGTCTCGAGAGCATGTCCAATGCACCGCAACTGCTGCTGACCGGCCGCAAGGGCCAGCGGCTCGGGCACTCCCAGCTTTATGACCATATGTTTTACGACGGGCTCGAAGACGCCTACACGGGCGCCGCGATGGGTACCTTCGCCCAGAAAACGGCCGATGAGCATGGTTTGACTCGCGAAGAAATGGACGCTTTCGCCATCGAGAGCCTCAGCCGCGCGCAGCGCGCGATTGATCAGGGCCTGAACCATCAAGAAATTGCACCGGTGACCATACGTACTAAACGCGGAGAGCACTGTGTGTCAGTGGACGAGCAGCCGCATAAGGCCAATTTGGAGAAAATTCCCCAACTGCGCCCGGCTTTTGCACAGGACGGCACCATTACCCCTGCCAATTCGAGTTCGATTTCCGATGGCGCAAGCGCACTGCTTCTGGCCAGTGAAGCGGCTGCAGCGTCCCATGGCTTAACACCTCGTGCCCGCATCATCGCCCATACAAGACACAGCCTGGCGCCCGAGTCCTTTACCTTGGCGCCAATCGGTGCAGTGGAGAAACTGCTCGCCAAAACAGGCTGGTCGGTGTCGGACGTCGACCTTTGGGAGGTAAACGAAGCTTTCGCCATGGTCACGATGCTAACGATGCGGGCTTTAGATCTTGACCCCGCCTGCGTCAACGTCCACGGAGGCGCTTGCGCTCAGGGACACCCCATTGGCTCAACGGGATCACGCATCATTGTTACGCTGATGCATGCGCTGGAGCATTATGGCAAAAAGCGAGGCATTGCCGCGCTCTGCATCGGCGGTGGTGAAGCAACTGCCATGGCCATTGAACTGATCTAAATCCACAACGCGAATAACTGACATGCTGAGTGACATTCCAACTCTACTCGACGACATCAGCGCAGGTCGAATGGTGATCCTGATGGATGATGAGGATCGGGAGAACGAAGGCGACCTGATCATCGCTGCGGAAAAAGTCACGCCTGAAATTATCAATTTTTTCGCAACAGAAGCCTGTGGTCTGATCTGCATGCCGATCACACCGGAGCGTGCCCGACTCCTCAAGTTACCCCTCATGGTGCGAGACAATCGATCGCAACACGAGACCAACTTCACCGTCTCGATCGACGCCACCGAACAGGTGGGGCCCGGCGTCAGTGCAGCACAGAGAGCACACACGATAAAAGCCGCTATCGCAGCGGACGCAACTTCGAAGGATATCAGACAGCCCGGCCACATTTTCCCTTTGGTTGCCAAGCCCGGAGGCGTTCTCAAACGTGCCGGTCATACCGAAGCAGGTGTTGATCTAGCACGCATGGCCGGGCTCGCACCCGCTGCTGTCATTGTCGAAATTATGAATCCGGATGGCACCATGGCCCGCCGCCCCCAGCTGGAGGTGTTTGCAAAACAACACGGCCTCAACATGGGCACTATCGCTGATCTGATTGAATACCGATCGTTGCACGAGCAGTCGGTTGAGCTACATAGTGCCGAAGCAATTTATACCGAGTGGGGGCAGTTCCAGCTCCACACCTTTCGGGACCTTATCGATGACACCTTGCACTTTGCGCTGAGCCTCGGAAAACTCGAGGGTGCGGGTGCGGTGCCTGTGAGGGTACAGCCTATCAATACCCTCAGAGACTTACTCGGCACGCAGATGGATGCGAATGGCGGTGGCGGCTGGTCGTATCGCGCTGCCATGCGCCATGTGGCAGAAGCGGGGCGCGGCGTCGTGGTTTTGCTGGGCGGCACCGAGACATCGCGCTCCGTATTGGAAGATCTCAACCAGTTACTCCACGCAGAGCAGCGCCCACCGCCGCCCCAGAATTACCGCCTGATTGGCACCGGCGCGCAGATATTGCGGCACCTCGGGCTGAACGACATGAAGCTGATGTCAGCACCACTGCACTTTAATGCGCTATCGGGCTTTAATCTAAATATTACTGAGTTTGTGCCCGCACCGTCTCAGTCAGACTAGGGCCATCGGCCTGATCAGCACCGCGAGCGCCACGTTCAGCGGTGGAAAGTCACCACTTCCGACAGCCCGGCACGCTCTGTCCGGACCTCGTTCACTGCGGTCTCCTTGGGGTAACCAAAAGACATACCAAACATCAGTTGTTCATGATCGCCAAGGGATAACGTCGGCCGAATCACATTCGCAAGAAAGGCAAGCGCCGTTTGCGGGCAGGAACCGAGGCCATGGGCGGTGAGTCCCAACATAACGGTTTGGGCATACATCCCCAGGTCACAAGCCTCTCTGAGACCAAAGCCGGTCGGTAGAGTAAAGAACGCGACCGCAGGCGCATCAAAAAAACTGAAATTGCGCATGAACCAGGCGTTACGCTCAGCCTTCTGCTCCCGCGCAATACCCAGAGAGTCATAGAGCGCCGCGGCCGAAGCGTATTGGCGCTCCTTATAGACGCCGTTGTACTGGCCGTCGTAAGGGAAATCGAGAGCAATTTCTCCGGCAGCAAATTTGGCGGGGAGCTCGGCACGCAGGCGCTCCAACGTCTCTCCGGTCACCACATGCACAAACCAGGGCTGGGTATTGCAGTTACTGGGCGCTCGCTGTGCGGCACCAAATACTGCCGCTATCACTTCCTCCGGCCCAGGATCCGTTTTGAA
>DFQW01000125.1:0-2712 GCA_002377985.1 Halieaceae bacterium UBA3479
CAACTGGCCACCGTATCGGGCGATACCGCCTCTGCCCGCACCGATGTGCAGGCGCTTCACGTGTTAAAAGACGGCGAAGGCGCCCTCTTTACCCTGTGGGCGACTTACCTGACCGACTTCGTGCGCACGAATGACGGGTGGAAAATTGCCCGCCATGAGTTGGTCATTCGGGGCACCCAGTAGGTACTGCAGATAGAATCTATGTAATCAAATCCCTGCGCCAGTGTTTTGCTGCGGTAGCGGATTCAAACCCTATTTATTCGTCAGATTTTCTCTCAGAAAAGCCACGAGCCTCCGGTACATATCAGCTCTGGCCTCTGTGTCATATAGCCCGTGGCCTTCTTCCTCGAACATTAGCTTTTCATAGGGTTTACCGGCATTTTCCAATGATTCGATCATTGCCTCAGCATGCTCGACTGGAGCTCGAGGGTCTTGCTCCCCGTGAATAATAAGCACGGGCAGATTGAGCTCATCCGCTCGATAAGCTGGACTAAAAGCTCTGAGTTGCTCCTCGTCTCGCCCTATCACTTTTTCTAGGAAGCTTATCCCGCTGGCTCGATCAGCAACATCACCGCGCTCATAGAGCATCGGCAAGTCGTAGACACCAACAAAGCCTATTGCACACCGGAACATGTCTGGCTCGAGAATAGGCGCCATGAGTGCAGAGTAGCCACCAAAGCTCGCGCCATAAATGCAAACCCGTTCCGGGTCGGCAAAGTTCTGCCGCAGCACTTCTGCAGTGGCATCAATAATGTCGAACTGAATGTGTGAGCCCCAAGTCTTAAAGCCTGCCTCCATCCATTTCTTGCCATAACCTCCTGAACCGCGAAAGTTGATTTGCAAAACAGCAAACCCCTCTTGGGCAAGTAGCTGCACCTCTGAGTTGTAACCCCAGCGGTCTCGCACACCAATAGGGCCACCATGTGGATTAACCACAAGCGGCGGTAGCGGATCGCCCTCCGCCAGAGCTGGCAAAGTAAGGTAACCAACCATGACATGGCCATCCCGCGACTTGAACTCGAGAGGCGTCATCGGCATCAATCCATTGGGGTCGACCTTTGGCATCGCGGTAGTCAAGAATTGAAGTTGGTTGGTCTGCGCGTCATATAAATAGTAGTCACCGGGATTTCGGTCGCTATAAATTAAAACGACCGCGGCTGACTCATCATTGGTTTGGCTTACGACCCTGACTTGCTGCCCCGGGAACGCCGACAATAAGCTTTTCAGGCGCGCGACCTGAGGGCCGTCGCCAACAAAAACATATTTCGGCAGGGTGGTCTCGTACTCGACTGCATAAAGCTCGCCACTAGCCTGGGAGTACCAGAAATTCGTTGGATCTGAGTTGCTGTCCTGATGAATTAAGGTCTTTTGCCTAGTTTCGAGGTCATAGAGATAGATACCCGCCAAATCGCTGGCACTACTATCGCTCACGTACAGACTGCTGGCATCTGCAAAGGCCAGCGGCTGGATCGCGCCTTCCGAAATCTCTGACTCGCTGAAGAGCTGCCACGGCTCTTCTTCATCAGACCGGTAAAAAACCTTGTTGAGCAAGTCCACGGTGGTACCGGCCACGAACCTGACCTCTCCACTTTGGTCTGTGGCAAATGTGGCATTTTCCACAGGAGACGTCTCCAGTAGCTTGGAGCGACTGTTATAGATATTAATTCGATAAAGCTGACTGCGGCGGTCACCGCCAGGATCAAACGGTGTCGCGCTCATTAAAATATGTTTTCTGTCGTCCCTTAGTAGATCAACTATCTGTCCCGACGCTCTGGCGCCCCCCGCCTCGTGGGTTTTAATTTTTGAACTGCTGCCAGCAAATGATCTGAATCCGAAGACATTTTCTTTATTCTTGCCATCAATATTGACCGAGAACCACTCTCCGGCAGAGACGGGAGCCGCGTACCAAGACTCAAAATAATCTAGGCGCATGAGCAGCCGCTCTTCGTTCGCCCAGTGGAACTCCCCAATTTGGCGATTTGACTCAAATTTGAGCAGATTGACGCTTTTCCGACTCTCAGTTTCGATAATGCTGAGAACATTTCTTCCATCAACAGGCACCAGTAAGCCCATATATTTTCCATCCGGTGATATCTTGATGTCGGCCACTGCGGGGTTATCAACCAAAGCTACATTGACAAACTCGAGATTCGACGCGGTAAGACCATCCACCGATATGAAGCCTGCGAGGATCAGCGGAAACGCCTTGAATGCCAGATGATGAAAAAGCTGCAAAATATCGCCATCAGATAAGAATGAAGGAATAGCCTATCAAGAGAAGACCTTGAACCTCAAACCCGCCGGGCGGATTGCACCCGGTGAGAGCAATGTCATCATTGATTGCGCGCTGAGGTTACTGACGAGTGTTGAGGGGTTTCCTGATTATGGATCTATGCACAGACAGCTGGCAGAAGACAAATGGATAACGCCATAATACTGACAGTAACGGTCTCACTTCGGTGGATCTTAGCAGTGGCAATCTGCTCAACTATGGGCTACGCAAGTGCGTCTGAAGTAGCCACACATTTGCTGAAGCCGAAGCACTCAGAGCGCTGTACTGAAGCGCTATCCCAAGCGCCAGTTACCGAAGCCGATCAAGGTCTGGTCCTGCCCTTCACTTTTCTCAATTGGAACGTGGAGAAAGCGCAGCATCCCGGTTTGGTCGCCGAGTTTGCGGCATACGCTGAGCGCTCAGACCTGATCTTTTTGCAG
>DFQW01000125.1:2994-3275 GCA_002377985.1 Halieaceae bacterium UBA3479
TCAGACCTGATCTTTTTGCAGGAAGCGGTGCCACTCAAAAAAAACCAGACCGTTATTGAGCAGTCGCTATTTGAAGCCTTCGCCCGCGGCTATGTACAAAACGAAATTGAAACAGGCGTGCTGACCTTGGCGCGGGTGCCCCACCTTGTCCATTGCCACATGACTGCTATTGAACCCTGGTTGCGGACACCCAAAGCCACCAGCGTGACACTTTATCCATTACGTAACAGCAAATACGCTCTGCTGACCGTTAATCTACATGCCGTCAACTTCAGCTTTGG
>DFQW01000102.1:0-18357 GCA_002377985.1 Halieaceae bacterium UBA3479
TGCCGTCTCTGTAGATTGAAATTGGAGACTCGCCAAACGCTGATAGAGAGCGCAGCGGTTCATCAGCGCATCATGCGTGCCACTATCGACGACCCGGCCCTCATCCATCACGACGATGCGATCGGCGTTGATCACTGTAGAGAGTCGGTGCGCGATGATGATGGTGGTGCGTTCGCGCATGATGTCGGTCAATGCCTGCTGCACATGCCATTCACTTTCCGCGTCGAGCGCGCTGGTGGCTTCATCGAGGAGTAATAGCTCGGGGTCTGCGAGTATTGCGCGGGCCAACGCAATCCGCTGGCGTTGCCCGCCGGAGAGTCTGACCCCCTGAGCTCCCAGATCGCTCTGGTAGCCCTCAGGAAGCGCTGCAATAAATTCATGCGCGTGTGCCATGGTTGCCGCGCGCTCTACCGCCTCCTGATCCGGCGCAGTGACCCCATAGGCAATGTTGCTGAATATGGTGCCGGAGAAGAGCGTCGGCTGCTGCGGGACGAGCGCTATTTTGGCTCGCCAGTCCTGTAACGGAACGTCGTGTAAAGGCGTATTGCCGTAAAAGAGTGTCCCCTCTCCGGGATCGTAAAAGCGTAGCATTAGTTCAAAGACGGTAGATTTACCGGCACCCGATGGGCCCACCAGCGCGACGGACTCTCCGGGCGTAATGGTGAGATCAAAGTGATGCAGCGCCGGGGTATCAGGCCGGCTCGGGTAGGCAAAGGTAATATCGGCAAAGCGCAGGGCTTCACCCAGCTCTGGCTTGGTTGTTCCGTTATCGGGGATATTGGGCTTTTCCTGTAGCAACTCCATCAGGCGTTCCGCGGCGCCCGCTGCCCGTTGCAGATCGCCCCATACTTCCGACAACGTGGCGAAGGCGGTCCCCACCATGACCGCATAAAAAACAAAGGCGCCGAGCTCGCCACCGGTCATACGCCCCTCAATCACGTCGACACCACCGGACCACATCATGCCGACCATGCCACCCATCAGCAGGAAGATGGCAAACCCGGTGAGCAGCGCACGCTGGAATACCCGTGCACGCGCAACCGTAAATGCTTGCTCTACGTCGTGACCAAAGGCAGTTTTTTCCGCTGCTTCGCGATTAAAGCTTTGCACCACCTTAATTGACTGAAAAATTTCGCCGGCATGACTGCCCACCTCGGCAATGCTCTGTTGGCTTTTATTGGACAGGTTGCGCACGCGCCGTCCAAAAATCAGGATGGGCAGCAGGGTCACAGGCACCGCGATCAATATCACCAGGCTGAGCTTGAGATTGGTAATCACCATCAGCGTCAGCGCCCCGGTCAGTGTGAGGGCATTGCGAACCGCCAAGCTGACAGAACTACCAATCAGGGTTTGCAATAGCGTGGTATCAGTGGTGAGGCGAGACATGATTTCGCCAGAGTGGTTAGTCTCGAAGTAGCTCGGCTGCAGGTGCACCAAATTGTTGAAGACTGCACTGCGGAGATCGGCACTCACACGTTCGCCCAACCAGGAAACCAGGTAAAAGCGGATCATTGCGCCACAGGCCATTGCCAATCCGATGACCAGCATGAGCGAGACGGCCTTGTAGAGCCCCGAGGGGTCGGCCCCCGAGAAACCCTCATCAATCAGCACTTTTACCCCGTAGCCGAGCCCAAGCTGCGCGCCCGCGGTAAACACCAGCGCCACGCTGGCGGCAATAAGGCGGCCTTTATGGGGCCACAAAAAACCGAGCAATTGAGTGAGCGGTGTCAGCGACTTACTCCGCGCCGGTGGACGATTGTTCGGTGTGTCGGTGACAGGCGACGCAGTGGGCGATGTGGTCTGTGCAGCTTGCGTCACGTAGTCGTTATCCAATTGGGCAGTGCAATCACTATTGAGGCACGGCGACAGGGGCAGAGACCCGCTGCGCCAGATCGCAGTCTACGCGGACGAGGCGCAAAAAGATCGCCTTTGCCCAACAAAAGCGACAGGCCGTTATTCAGCCGAACCACTCTGCTATTTACGCTCGGGAAGGCTCCAGCAGGCGACCAAAGAATACGCCAAGCTCAAACAAGAGCCACATGGGGATCGCCAGCAGCGACTGGGAAATCACGTCCGGCGGCGTCAGAAGCATGCCAAAGACGAAACATCCCACAATGATATAGGGCCGTTTTTGCGACAGCGCCTCGGCGGTGGTGACGCCCGTCCAGATCAGGATGACGGCGGCGATAGGCATCTCGAAGGCGATACCAAACGCCAGAAACAGCTTCAGCACAAAGTCCAGATAGCTGTTGATGTCGGTCATGACCTGAACGCTCTCGGGACCCACGCTCGTGAAAAAAGCAAAGATTAGGGGAAATACGACAAAGTACGCGAAGAGGGCACCGGCATAGAACAGCAACACGCTGGAGGCGAGCAATGGCAAAGCGATCCGCTTTTCTTTTTGATAAAGCCCCGGCGCAACAAAGCCCCATATCTGATACAGAATCACCGGTATTGCCATGAATATAGCCAGTACAAGACTCAGCTTGAAAGGCGTGAGAAACGGCGACGCCACGCCAGTGGCAATCATGGTGGAGCCCTCGGGCATCAGTTCTCGCAAGGGTGCCGAGACAAAGCCATAAATCTCGTTGGCAAAGGGGAACAGCACAATAAAACCAACCAGCACAGCCAACACGGCACGCAACAGCCGATCGCGGAGCTCGGTGAGATGTGCCACCAATGACATGGGCGGGTCTTGATCGATGGGATCACTCATACAGAAGCCGGGGGTTTTTCAGATTGATCCACAGCTGAAGAAGAGATGTCTGCCTTGTTTTCTGCATTTCGGTCATCCGCAGCGAGCGCTGGCGCGGCTTCCAATGACTCAATGGCACGCAGCTCCTCGTCCACGGCGCGAGTGGTGTCGCGCACCTGTCGCTCTAATTGCCGCGATTCCTCGCGCAATTTTTGCATCACCTCATCGTTATGCAGTTCGCGTCGGACTTCGGTGCGAATTTGATCAAAACTGCGGCGAAAGCGATTGATCCAAGCCATGGTGGTGCGCACCGCCCCGGGCAGTTGTTCCGGGCCGACCACAAGCAATCCCACCACCCCGATCAGCAGTATCTCGGCGAAGCCAATATCAAACATGACAGGCGGCCCCGATTAGCCCGCAGGTTTGTCGGAGTCCTGTTCCTTGCGCGCCTCGACGTTGCCATCTGTATCGCTTTGGGCATTGTCTTTGCTCATGCTGTCGCGAAAGCCGCGAATGGCGCTACCGAGGTCGCTTCCAACATTGCGCAGGCGTGACGTGCCAAACAGCATCACGATAATCGCCAGAATAATGAGGAGTTGCCAGATACTGATTCCGCCCAGGCCCATTGTCCTTCTCCCTGCAGTTAAGCGTTTTCCGAGCCGGCATTATGGCGCTTTCGCGCGGCTTTTTCTGCCAGTCCAGACAGACCCATCCGTGCATTGAGCACGTTGAGTACGTCAGTGTGACTAAGATCGAGATGAGACAGCATGACCAGACTATGGAACCACAGGTCGGCGACCTCATTCACCAGTGCATCCGCGGTGCCGGCTTGATTCATATCTTTGGCTGCGAGAATCACCTCGGTCGCCTCTTCGCTAATCTTTTCCAGAATTTTATTCAGCCCATCGCGGTGGAGTGATGCGACATAGGATTCTTCAGGCGAAGATTCCCTTCTCTGGGCCAGCACCTGATCAAGCGCCATCAAAATATCGTTCATTTATTCCTCTGCCACCTGCTGCCATTCGCCGTCGCGCGGCGCATAGAAGAAACAGTGCCGGCGCCCGGTATGACACGCACCACCCTCTTGATGAACCCGCAGCAGTAAGGTGTCGCCGTCGCAGTCAAGGCGGGCCTCCACGAGCCGCTGGGTATTGCCCGATGTCGCGCCCTTTCGCCACAGTTCGCGGCGTGAACGCGACCAGTAAATGACCTCGCTACTCGCCAGTGTCTGCTCCAGTGCTGCCGCATTCATCCATGCCAGCATCAGCACCTCGCCGGTTTCGGCATCTTGCGTTACCACGGGTATCAGGCCCTGCTCGTTCCACTGGGGCGACATGGTGCGCGGGGTCTGTGCGGGAGTATTGGTCATGGCCCAGTATGCCAGAGGTGACCTGAAGCCGTTACCGGTGCCGCGCTGTCAGCGCTGCCAACAAACAGCCGCCAGCAATCACGAGCCAGACCGTCCCGCCGCTGGAAAGCGCAAGGCCTGCGCCAAGCGCCAGCGTACCTGCAAGGGTGACGGGCAGCATCCAGGCGGGTTCCGGATTTTTCTTGGGGGTCGGCGCCTGACCCTGCCGCAGGCGGTTCAGGAGGAGATCTGGTAGCAGCGGTAGTGTCTCCAAAAGCGCGGGCGCTTCCTGTTGCAGCCGCTGGGTCATAGTTTGCAGGGAGTATCGATCCGCCAGCCATTGCTCCAGGAAGGGTTTTGCGGTGTCCCACAAATTGAGCTCCGGATAGAGCTGTCGGCCCAGGCCCTCAATATTGAGCAGTGTTTTTTGTAACAAGACCAGCTGCGGTTGCACCTGCATGTCAAACTGACCGGCGGTACGAAATAGCGTTACCAGCATGTGGCCAAAGGAAATCTCCGAAAGCGGGCGTTCAAATACCGGCTCACACAGGGTGCGCATAGCGGCTTCAAATTCTGCGATAGGCGTGTCGGGCGGGACCCAGCCGCACTCGATATGCAGTTTTGCGCAAAGCCTGTAGTCCTGTTGAAAAATGGCGAGGAGATTGCGTGCCAGATAGTAGAGATCCTGTTCATCGAGTTGGCCAACGATGGCGCAATCGACCGCCATATACCGCGGATTATCAGGCTGGCTGCAATCTACAAAAATATTGCCCGGGTGCATATCGGCGTGAAAAAAACTGTCGCGAAACACCTGAGTGAAGAAAATCTCCACGCCCCGCTCCGCCAGTAATTTCAAATCGACCTGCTTCCCCTTGAGGGTGTCTATGTCGCTGACAGGCACACCGTAAATGCGCTCGCTGACCATCACCTGCTCACAGGTTAAAGGCCAGTGCACTTCAGGCACATAAACCAGTTCGCCCGACTGAAAGTGTCGCTTTAGCTGTGAGGCATTCGCCGCCTCGCGCTGTAGATCGAGCTCGCCGTGAATAATCCGGTCATACTCTTCAACCACCTCGACCGGCCGCAGGCGACGGCCACTGCGCGACCAGTGCGCCAGCATTCTGGCGACGTGCCGCAGTATTTTGATGTCCTGATCGATAACCCGCTCAATCCCCGGGCGCAGCACTTTTACAACAACATCACTGCCATCCGGTAGGCGGGCACCATGCACCTGCGCCACTGAGGCCGCCGCCAGCGGATTGGCATCGAACTCGGCAAAGCAGTCATTGAGCGGTCGCCCCAAGGCCCGTTCGATGCGCTGAATCGCCTCCTTGGCAGGAAAAGGTGGTACTTGATCCTGCAACAGTGCCAGTTCGTCAGCGATATCCAGTGGCAAGAGGTCTCGTCGGGTCGATAGCAATTGCCCAAACTTGACAAATACCGGACCCAGATCTTCCAGTGCGCGGCGCAAACGCTCGCCCCGGGGTGTATTGGCGGGTACCGAGATCACCGGGAACAAGCGCAGCAAAAATGACACGACGCGTGGTCGCTGCGCAGGTGGCAACAGCTCGTCGAGTTGATACCGCGCAGCGGTGCGGTAGAGCGCAATCAGTCGATTCATTGCCTGTCCCTTCGCGCAGCGGCTTTGGCCAGCAGCTTCTCAACTTTGAACTGGGCCCGTTCGACCTGCATGGACAGGGTTTGCACGCCCTCGAAGAAGTGTTCCAACTCTAGTTTTGGCGGCGTGAGTCGGCCTTCCTCCAAAAGATATTCAGACAGTTGTCTCTGGAGACTTTTTCGCGCGCCTTCACCCCACCGGAACAGGCTGCGCAGTGACTCGGCGAGCTGGTGGCCGGCCACATCCCCGAGACGCTCCACCAGCGGTGCTTCCCAGTCAATATCCATCTGAGAAATCACTTGTTGCAGGCGTATGAGGCTGGCACTACTCCCCTGAAGTTCAATGCCGCCATTAATCAGGGTGGCCGCGGGGTCGTCCGACGCGATCAGCGCCGCGAAGTCTTCAACAGAGCCACGCACGAAGGTCGCGGGTTTCTCCTCACAGTGGCTTAACAGCCTTAACTCGGGGCCTGGCGCCAGGGCCAAATAAAGCGTCAGTTGCAGTGACGTGACCTCGACGCCGATCAAGGTACCACTGAGCTCTTCCAGCGCGTGGTGAGACGTTGGCGTCAGCAAAATGGCCCCATTGAGTGCACGTTCAGCGCCGTACAGTGCCGCCGACAGCAGTGCCGGGTCGTGCTGTGTCACGCCTTGAACCCCCGATGCACTGCGACGATGCCGCCCGTCATGTTGTGATAGCTCACATTTGCAAAACCCGCCTCTTCCATCAATCCCAGCAGCGTCTCCTGATCGGGGTGTTGGCGAATGGACTCAGCAAGATAACGATAGCTGTCGGCATCCTGAGCAATCAATTTGCCCATCGCCGGTAATACCTGAAAAGAGTATTGGTCATAAATTTTGGCCAGTAGTGGCGAGGTCGGTTTGGAAAATTCGAGCACCAACAGCCGGCCGCCGGGGCGCAGAACCCGGAGCATCGAGCGCAGCGCCATCGCCTTGTCGGTGACGTTGCGCAGTCCAAAAGCAATAGTGATGCAGTCAATGCTGCCGTCCTCAAATGGCAGCGACTGGGCGTCGGCCTGCACAACGTTAATGTTTCCGGTTGCCCCTGTGTCGATGAGCCGATCGCGGCCCACCTCGAGCATGGCGGCATTGATGTCGGCCAGTATGACGCGGCCCTCGGGGCCAACCAGTCGAGAGAATTTGGCGGCCAGATCACCGGTGCCCCCGGCAAGATCGAGAACAGTTTGTCCGGCACGGGCGGCACTCAATTCAATGGTAAAGCGTTTCCACAGCCGGTGGATGCCCCCGGACATCAGATCGTTCATCAGATCGTAGCGGCTCGCCACAGAGTCAAAGACCTCGCGAACCAGCCCCGCCTTCGCGGCGCGGTCTACCCGGGTAAAACCGAAGTCCGTGCTGTCATCCGAATTGCTGGTGTCTACTGCGTCGTCATTCACTGGCGATGCTCCCTATAGCGCCAGCGCTTAGCCAGCGAGCCGGCAAGTGTACCTGAGCATGGCGGCGGTGTTCAGAGGGGTCAGACGGCGGTTTTTGTTCACGTCCGCGGCATCTATCTATCGACGCACGACGTGTTTTCAGGGTTCGAAATGGAGAACCTGAACGGCGGCGTCTCTGGATTGGCCTGCAGCAGCAAGCTGGCGTAAATAGCTGTGCCAGTACTGATCCTGATTTTCCGCGAGGTCTCGGAGATAGGACCAGCTGTACAACCCCGAGTCGTGACCGTCATCGAAGGCAATTTGAACGGCGTAATGCCCTACGGGCTCGATGCGATCGATGCCAACGGTGGCTTTACCGGTCTGCAGGGTTTCCTGTCCGGGGGCGTGTCCGCGAACTTCTGCGGAGGGTGAGTAGACGCGCAGAAACTCCGCGCTGAGCTTGAACGCCGCGCCGTCATCGAAGTCCAGCTCAAGCATGCGTTGGCCCCTCGAATAATGGAGTCGGCTCACCCTTTGTTGCCTGGCCACCTTTAACGCACCTCGTTCACAGACTGTGGCTCGCGTTTGAGCAGGAGGGTATCCATATCCGCCTCAGCGGTGAGGGTTCGCGCGCGAGCCATTTCTGACCGACTTGGAAAAGGTCCTAGATACACTCTAAACCAGCTGCCATTGTCGCTTTGTCCTGCTTCAATCGAGGCGTCGAGGCCCAGCAGCGCCAATTCCCCGCGACGGCGATCGGCATCTGATTCCTTGCGGAATGAGCCCACCTGCAACAGGTATTGCACGTTATCACTGCGCGGGGATTGCAAGTCTGCGGGTTCAATCTCGGGATTGAGGTCCAGCTCCTGATTGGGCAGTACCTCGTAAAAATCGAAGCGGGGTCCGGTTTCTATCTGAAGATTAGGGGGTGACGCGGGCATGGTCTGACCGGTTTCTTCGGGCTGCAGTGACCAGTGGGCTGCGCCCAGACTGGCGAGGACGCCGGCAACACAACCCGCCGCAAAGCCCTGAAGGTGTGCCGCTGACAGGGTCGGCGGCGCACTTGCGGGCGCGGATCGTGTCGCGGCGCCTCGAGGGGATGCGGCTTTCTGCCGCGACTTTGTTGCTCTTTTGACCATGTCACATGCTCTCCGGTGCCGAGACCCCTAACAGGTGCAATCCGTTGGCAATGACCTGTTGGGTCGCCGCTACCAGGGCCAGCCGCGCCCTCAGTACCGCGGGTTCGGCCTCCAAAATATGATGCGCATTATAAAAAGCATGAAAATCTGACGCGGCCTGGCGCAGGTAATTTGCGACGTCGTGCGGCTCAAGGCGTTCCGCTGCGGTGGTGACCACCTCGGGGAAGCGGCCCAGTGTTATCGCCAATGCCAGGGCTTCTGGCTCGCAGAGGCAGTCGAGGTGATCAAGCCCCGCTACTTCCGCCTCATCCCCCAGAGCCGACTGGGCTTTACGGCGAATGCTTGCGGCTCGGGCGTGGGCGTATTGAATGTAGTAAACGGGGTTTTCATTGCTCCTCGCCAGCGCCAGATCCACATCGAAGGTGAGCTGCGAGGAGGGCGCGCGCGCAACGAGAAAATACCTTGTCGCATCGCAACCCACCCAATCAATCAGGTCGCGCAGGGTGACATAGCTACCCGCGCGTTTGGATAGCTTCACTTCGGCGCCATCGCGCATCACGGTGACCATTTGATGCAGCACGTACTCGGGCCAACCCTTCGGAATACCGGCGTTCAAACCCTGCAAGCCAGCGCGCACGCGGGTGATCGTGCTGTGATGATCGGCGCCTTGCTCATTGATGACGCGTTCAAAACCGCGCTGCCACTTATTTAGATGGTAGGCCACGTCGGGGACAAAATAGGTGTATCCCCCCTCGCTTTTGCGCATGACGCGGTCCTTGTCATCACCAAAGGACGAGGTTCTCAACCACAGCGCATTATCCTGCTCGAAGGTATGGCCAGATTGCACGAGCGTTGAAACTGTCTCGTCAACGGCGCCGCTGTCATAGAGGGAGGACTCCAGAAAATAGTGATCAAAGGCGACGGCGAAGGCACGGAGATCCTGATCCTGCTCACGGCGTAGACAAGCGACGGCAAAATCTCTGATTGCATCAAGGTCGGTAACGTCTCCAGACGCGGTAATTTCCCGGTCAGCCGCCCGCACCGTTTCGCTAGCCGCGAAAGCGTTGGCGACGTCCTCAATATAACCACCCTGATAGCCGTCCTCGGGCCAGCCCGCATCTTCCGGGCCCTTGCCCATCGCCCGAGCCTGCACCGACAGCGCCAGATTCTGGATCTGCTGGCCCGCGTCGTTGTAATAAAACTCTCGCTGTACTTCCCATCCGGTGGCATCCAACAAGCGGCCCAAGCAATCGCCGATGGCTGCTCCACGGCCGTGGCCCACATGTAGCGGCCCGGTGGGGTTGGCGGAGACAAACTCCACCTGAACTTTTCGCCCTCCACCGATATTTGACCGTCCAAAGGCCGATTTTTCAGACAATATCCTGCTGATGACCTCGGTATGACGCTCTGGATTGATGAAAAAGTTTATAAACCCGGGTCCTGCAACATCGGCGCGTGCAATCAGGGTATTGGTGGGCAGGGCGTCGATCACCTGTTGCGCGAGTTCGCGCGGCGGCAGTCCGGCTCGCTTGGCCATTACCATGGCCACGTTACAGGACAGATCCCCGTGCGACGGGTCCTTTGGGTGGTCGATCTGCGGTGGCGTCTCTGGCATGTCTGCCAGCGTGCCTTGCGATACCACTTGTTCCAGCGCAGAGGATATCAGCGCAGCCAGTTCAGCTTTCATGGTCATCCTGTCAGAGGTTCTCCGTGCGCTCTGAGCCCGGAGCTGGGCCGGCTATTATTACTGACCTGTCGCGAAGGCTCCAGCCAAGGAAGTCACAAGCTTTCGTAAGGATCGATATCGACCGACCAGCTCAGATTGCCGGAGTGACGTGTGGCCTCTGCCTCTGCTACCAGCGAGGACATCAGCGCAGCCACCGCTGAGCGAGAGGGTCCGGCGACGACCAGCTGGCTGCGGTAGCGATCTTTACGTCTTGCCATCGCGGCGGGTAAAGGACCAATCATGCGGCAAGTGCCCACGGCCGTGACCCGGGCTTTGACTCTCTGAAGAAAGTCGAGCCCTGCCGGTCTCGTTTTGCTGTCACACCGGATGACGCCCAGTGCACCGTAGGGTGGGAGCGCCGATTCGGCGCGAAGCGAAAGCAGTGTCGCCAGCTGTGCGTGGTAGGGCGCATCGAGATCGCGAATTAACGTGTGCTCGGGTTGCCGGGTTTGAATGAGCACTGACCCCGGCTTGCCAGCGCGGCCAGCACGACCACTGACTTGTGTCATCAACTGCAGTAGCCGCTCTTCGCCCCGAAAGTCGGGACTGAAAAGGAGTGCGTCGGCATCGACAATGGCTACCAGCGTGACATGAGGAAAGTGGTGACCTTTGCTGAGCATCTGGGTGCCCACCAGCAGTACCGGGGCCCCGGTGTCGAGCCGTTCTATCAGTTTTGGCATGGCTTCTCTGGTGCCCATGGTGTCACTATCGACGCGAATCACCTGATAGTCGGCGAAGTGCTCATTGAGAAAGGCTTCTGCCTGCTGTGTGCCCAGGCCGGTTCCCAGCAAGCGGTTGCTGTGGCACCCCGGGCATCGCTTTGGCAGCGCTATCCGGTCTCCGCAGTGATGGCACTGAAGACCCGGCGGCAATTTATGCAGGGTCATTCGTGCATCACAATGGCCACATTCACTACTCCAACCGCAGTCATGACACACCAGTGCGTGGGCAAACCCGCGGCGGTTCAGAAAAAGCAGCACCTGATTTCCGTCACGCAATGTGTGATCCACAGCATCGAGCAGCTCTCGAGATAAACCCGCTGTCAGTTCAAGGCCACGAATGTCGATCAGACGTTGCATGGGGAGGGCGCTGGCGCCGGCGCGCTGTGTGAGGACATGTCGTTGATAGCGGTTGCGGTCGGCATTGAGCCAGCTTTCTAGGCTGGGCGTGGCGCTACCCAGTATCACCGGGCAGTCCTCCAGTTGCGCGCGTTTGATGGCCACGTCCCGAGCCGAGTACCTCAGGCCATCCTGTTGCACAAAGGCGGCGTCGTGTTCCTCGTCGACAATAATGAGGCCGGGTTTATTAAGCGGAACAAATACGGTTGATCGCGTGCCCAGAACAATAGCGGCCTGACCGCTGCGGGCCGCCGCCCAGGCACGGTCGCGCGCGGTGTCTCCAATCCCCGAGTGCAGCGCCACGACCGGCGCATCAAATCGAGCTTCAAACCGCGCCAGCGTCTGGGGTGTCAGGGCAATTTCGGGCAGGAGTAACAGTACCTGCCGGCCTTGTTTCAGGCAGGCAGCAATACATTGTAGATACACCTCGGTTTTACCGCTGCCGGTAATGCCATACAGAAGATGGACCGAGAACTGGCCCAGAGCAGCGGTAATGGCCTCGATGGCGGTTGCTTGCTCGGCATTGGCTGGCAAATGCGGGTTTCGCTCCTGCCAATATGATGTGTTGGCAACGGTGCAAGGGATCGCCAAATCCTTGGCGATAAGCGCATTGCCCAAGGCCCTACTGAATCCCTCGGCAACCAGTTGTTTGAAGCTGATCGGGCCCGCTGCCAGGCGCTTCACCAGCGCGGCTTGACGCGGTGCCTGATGGGGTGCGCCTTCCGGTAGTCCGCGACCGCGCTCGTTCAGCATCAGGCCGGGTTCATCCAATGGGTGTTCCGGTTTGCCGCGACGCTCACCCGGAGACAGTCCCAGCGGGAGAACCTCGCCCAGCGGGTGTTGGTAATACGTGGCGGTCCATGTAAGTAACTCAAGGAGTGGAGGAGGGAATAGCGGCTCGGTGTCGATTACCGATGCCACCCGGCGCAAGCGCTTGGGGTCAACATCGGTATTTGTTCCGTGGGCCAATACAATCGCGACAATCGAGCGACTGCCAAAGGGGAGTTTGACCCGAATGCCCGGCTGCGGGGTGAGTTCACCGTTCTCGGGCGGCCAATAGTCAAATAACCGGCGCAGCGGTGTGGGCACTGCGCAGCGCCATATGACAGATGCGGCATTATTGTCAGTTGCAGTTAAATTCGACATGGTGACAGCGGGCAAACACTCCCCGGCAGTGTACTAGAGCGCAGCAGTGGGTGTATTCCATGTTGCTATCGGTGTCGGCTCTGGTATGATCCGCCCTCTTTTTTTGGCCCGCGACGCCGACGGAGGTTGGCATGAAAGCAGACATTCACCCACAGTATGGCGATATTACTGCCAAGTGTAGTTGTGGTAACGAGATCAAAACCCGCTCTACGCTAGGCGAAGATATTTCCCTGGACGTGTGTAGCCAGTGTCATCCGTTTTATACCGGCAAACAGAAGATCGTCGATACCGGTGGCAGGGTTGACCGCTTCAACAAGCGCTTTGGTGGCCGAAGCCTCAAGCAATAAGGGTTGCGTTATTCAAAGAGCGCCGGCAATAGCCGGCGTTTTTTTTAGAAAATTTGCTCCAAGTCATCAGTGCCGAGGGCCTGGCCCGAATCGCTGGCCCAACCGGGCAGTGACTCCTCAAGGAAGTACTCCATGATGCTGCCTTCGGGCTGACCCCGAACCCGCAGGCCAGAGCTGGCATCGATACGCAGCCGCACAATGCCCGGTGGCATAGGCGGATTGGGTTGCGCTGGTGGTAGCGCCTCGCGCATGTAGTCAATCCAGATGGGTAGCGCGGCGGTGCCACCAAACTCGTTTCTGCCCAGTGGGCTGTAGTCGTCAAACCCAACCCACGCGGTCGTGATCAAATCGCGATTGAATCCTGAGAACCAGGCGTCCCGAGGACCGTTAGTGGTGCCTGTTTTTCCGCCGATATCATCGCGCTCCAGTACTCTGGCCCGACGGCCGGTACCGCGCTGAATGGCATCGCGCAGAAAGGAAGAGACGATATAAGCCACCCGCGGATCCATAACCCTCTCGGCGGCGCGCACCTCGGGAATGGCGGTTCCCAGAATATCCTCCATGCGAACCTCTTCGGCTTTGGCGCCATCGGCCGTGGCGCATTCCGGGCAGGCCACCAGTGGATCAGCCGCAAAGACAATGTCTCCCTGGGCGTTCTCAATGCGTTCGATTAACCAGGGCTCCACCTTAAAACCCTCGTTAGCCAGAATGGCGTACCCTGCCGCGACTTCAATGGGCGTAAAGGCGTGCGTTCCCAGTGCCAGCGTTAAATTCGCCTGCATACCCTCGGTGTTGAAGCCCAAGTGTTCCACGTAGCGAATAAATGGGCCGATGCCGACACGTTGCAGTACCCGGATCGACACGAGATTTCGTGAAAATGCGAGCGCCTCGCGCAACCGGGTGGGCCCATAGAACTTGCCGCTGTCATTTTCCGGTCTCCAGATCTCTGCTGCGGCGATATTGTCGAGCACGACGGGCGCGTCGTTGATGACGGTCGCCGGTGTGATGCCTGCCGACAGCGCGTTGGCGTAGAGAAATGGTTTGAAATTTGAGCCCGGTTGGCGCCGTGCCTGAGTCGCTCGGTTGAATTTTGAGAGTTCGAAGCCCATGCCGCCGACCAGTGCGCGAATGGCTCCGTGTTTCGGGTCTAGCGACACCAGTGCCGCCTGCGCCTGAGGAACCTGGCTCAATCGCCACCCATTCGCTGTTTTCAGCACTCTGATCAGATCACCTGTTGCAACAAGGTCAGTCACGCTTTCTTCCGGCGGTGCGGTCGAGTTAACGCTGCGGTAGCGCCGCACTTTGTTCAGATCCCCCTCCCAGTGCAGCGAGAGGCTCTCGCCCGACTTGCTTAATACGGTGACCGTGTCCTCGCTGATTGCGGTCACGATGCCGGGCTCCAGCTCGGCAATGGTTGGCATTTCTGCCAGCGCTGCCTGCCAGCGCTCTCTTGTCTCGGTCTCTGATTCGCCCTCGCGCGGGGCCAGTCGCCGTTCCGGCCCACGCCATCCGTGCCGCCAGTCATAGGTTCTCAGACCCGCCAGCAGTGCATCTCGCGCGGCCTGCTGTTGTCTTGCGTCGACAGTCGTGTAGACCACGTAGCCGTCGTTGTAAGCCGCGTTGCCAAAACGCTCCACCATTTCACGCCGGACCATTTCAGCGACATAGTCGGCATCGACCTCGACGACCTGACCAAAGAAGGCGGCGGTCACCGGCGCAGCCTGTGCCGCATCACGCTCGCCTTCGGAGATCATGCCCAGATTTTCCATCCTACCGAGAATCCAGTCGCGCCGGATCTTGCCCTTTTCGGGGTTACTGAGGGGGTTGTTGCGAGAGGGCGCTTTGGGCACGCCCGCGAGCATGGCGTGTTGCGCCAGATCGAGTTCTGCGAGAGATTTTCCGTAGTAGGTTTCTGCTGCCGCTTCAAAGCCATAGGCGCGGTGTCCGAGAAACACGCGGTTGACATAGAGCTCGAAAATTTCTTCTTTGCTAAGGCGCGCCTCGATCTGGAGCGCCAGCAGGATCTCCGTAAATTTCCTGATAAAGGTCTGATCAAGGGTCAGAAAGTAGTTTCGTGCCACCTGCATGGTGATCGTTGAACCGCCGCTGCCTTTGCGGCCGGTGAGCAGTAGCTCGGAAACCGCTCTCGCGAGGCTGAGGGGTTCGATACCGCCGTGCTCGAAAAAGCCATCGTCTTCAGCGGCGAGAAGCGCATTGATGAACCCTTGCGGGATTTGCTCAAACTTCAGGGGTTTTCGTTTTTGCTCGCCAAATTGTCCAATCAGCGCGCCGTCTCGGCTCAGCACCTGCAGGGGGGTTTGCAAGGTGATATTGCGTAGCGCGCTCTCCTCGGGTAACCGTGGGCTGAGGTAAAGATACAGTCCGGCCAACCACCAGACACCGGCACAGGCAAGCAGCAACACATACCGAATTAGGGTCTGGTTTCTGGCCAATTACACGGTCTCCGGCTGGGAATTTACGGTTGTCTTGCTGGTCTGCGCCGGTGACGGGTGATCACTGTTCAGCGCGCAAGGCGCAAACATATCAGGGCTCTTGCGGATATTTCACACAAATGGGCGCAATAAGTGACGTTTTACCGACTTTGTAAGACCATAAAAATCAGGCGTCATCGTAATATGGGGCTTCGAGACATGTGAAGCCCTCTCAAGGGACGTCGACACGCGCAAAGGAATGACAAGTGTTGAGGTTATTTGGTGCAGCCAAAACGTCACGCGTTCTCGGGATCGATATCAGTTCTACGACAGTGAAGTTGCTGGAGCTCAGTCGACAGGGCGAACGTTACCGCGTTGAGAGTTATGCGGTCGCGCCATTACCCCCCGAGGCGGTGATTGAAAAAAATGTAAAGCAGGTAGAGACGGTCGGCGCGGTGATCCGGGGTCTGGTGGCGCGCGCAAAAACCCGCGCGACGCGCGCTGCGGCGGCGGTCTCCGGGTCAGCGGTCATTATCAAGACTGTCAAGATGCCCGCTGGTCTGTCCGAAGAAGACCTTGAGGCTCAGCTCGCCGTCGAAGCGGACCAATACATCCCCTACGCCCTAGAGGAAGTCGCCCTCGACTTTGAGGTGCTGCCCGCTGCCTCTAAAAATAATGACACCGTCGATGTGTTGCTCGTCGCCTGCCATCAGGAAACGATTGATGCTCGGGTAGACGCGCTGGAGATAGGGGGTCTCGCGGCGGAGATCATGGACGTCGAGGTGCTCGCGCTGGGCCGTGCGCTGGCCTTGGTTAAGGACCAGTTGCCTGGGGAGTCGCTACGAACGGTGGCGATGGTGGATATCGGCGCCAGCATGACTACCCTGTCGGTATTTTCCGATGGTGATTCTATTTATACCCGCGAACAGTTCTTCGGCGGCAAGCAGCTCACAGATGAGATCATGCAGCGGTACGATTTGTCCTTTGAAGAGGCAGGTTTGGCCAAAAAGCGGGGAGGATTGCCAGAGGATTACGAGCGGGAGGTGCTGCAGCCGTTTCGCGAGGCCGTAGTTCAGCAAGTCAGCCGATCCCTTCAGTTCTTTTTTTCTTCCAGTGAATACACCTCCCTCGACTGCATCGTACTTTGTGGTGGCGTGGCGTCCATTGACGGTCTTGGTGAGCTGGCACAGGAGCGACTTTCGACGCGGGTCGTGGTTGCAAATCCGTTTGCCGGTATGACGGTGGATCCTCGAGTTGATCCAGCGGCCTTGGCCCGTGACGCGCCAGCGATGATGGTCGCCTGTGGTCTGGCGATGCGGGGTGCCGGCCGATGAGCACGATCAATCTCTTGCCCTGGCGTGAGTTGCGACGACAACAGCGGCGACAACAATTTCTCACGAGCCTTGGTATCACGGTGCTGGTGGCAGGGCTGTCGATTTTTATTTGGGATCTCTGGGTCAATTATCTCAGCGACCGGCAGCAACACCGCAATAACTATCTTCGAGAGCACATTGCGTTGCTGGATCAGGAGGTTGCAGAAATCCGGGAACTGCGGCAGCGGCGCCGTCAACTGGTTGAGCGCATGGAGATCATTGAGGCATTGCAGAGTAACAGGCCCGTCGTTGTGCGTTTGTTTGATCAGCTGGTGAGAACACTGCCTGACGGCGTGTTTTTTACGGCGCTGAATACCAGAGATAACGTTGTCGCGTTGGAGGGGGTGGCAGAATCAAATAATCACGTATCGCGATTGATGCGCCGCCTCGATGCGTCCGATTGGCTGGATAGTCCAAAACTCGATGCGGTACAGAGTGCGCCCAAGTACGGCGATCAAGCTGCGACCTTCAAGCTCTCCGTTACGTTATCGCGCCCCGCCGCCGGCGAGGACCCATCGCCGTGAATCTGACCGAGCATCTGAAAGCACTGAATGATATTGATCTGGCAGATCTTGATCTCGATAACATCGGGAACTGGCCGGTAGCACTGAAGGCGATCCTGTTGTTGATCCTGTATGGCCTCATTTTGTTTGCAGGATTTTATCTGCACGTGGAGGCGTTAAAGGAAACGTTGGCCGGTAACGTGCAGCAAGAGGAGAAACTGCGGCAGGAGTTCGAGCAAAAAGCGTTTGAGGCCGCCAATCTCGATATTTACAAGGCCCAACTGGTGGAGATGGAGCTGCGCTTTGGCGAGCTGTTAGCGCAGCTGCCCTCGGAGACAGAAGTGCCCAGTTTGCTCGAAGATATCACTGGCAAGGGCGAGCTCAATGGACTCAGGATAAAACGGATTGATCTACTGGAAGAGCAGGCAGAAGCTTTTTTCATTGAGCTCCCAATTGCGATCGAGGCGGCTGGCTCCTATCACGATCTTGGCGCGTTTATTTCGGGAATGGCGAGCCTGCCACGGATTGTCACCCTGCATGATTTTAAAGTGACGGTTGATGCCAAGACGTCACCGCTGCTGGACATGAGCATCCTCGCCAAGACCTACCGCTATCGGGAGGGTAAGGAGAGTGAATAATCAGCTGCCGGCCGGATGCCATCGACTGCTGCTGGGGGGTGCGCTCTTTTTGCTGGCGTCCTGCGCAGAGCAGGGGATGGCCGATTTGGATGCCTTCATGGCGCAAAAGCGAGCGGCCCCCGGCGGCTTCATTGAGCCGATCCCAACGTATGAGCCCTACGAGGCCTTTGCTTACTCGGCAGCCACCCTGCGCAGTCCTTTCGATCGACCAGTGGATATCCGGCAAGTGCCGGTACGGTCTGTGACAGCGGCGCTTAAGCCAGACCCCAACAGGCCCAAAGGAGTGCTGGAGCGGTTTACCCTGGATTCACTCGTGATGGTGGGTTCACTTGAGCGAAATGGGCAGGACTGGACATTGATCAAAGACCCGGAAGGCGGCATCCATCGTGTACAGGTGGGTGACTTTCTGGGTCGAGATCACGGTAGGATCGTCGACATGGGCGCTGCCTTTATTGCCGTGATTGAAATTGTCTCGGACGGAACCGATGACGGTTGGGTTGAGCGACCCAGAACTATTGAGCTCACAGGGATGTGAGCGGGGGAGAGGCAGTCATGGAGAGAATTCTTTACCGCCGGGGCGCGTCGAGAGGCCGCAGGGGTTATCCCTGGGTTTTCGCCGCTTGCTGTTGGCTGATGGCCGGTCTTGTCGAGGCGGCGGTGATTGAAGATATTGCTTTCACGACCCAGTCCGGTGCCCGACTTGAGGTGCAGCTGACTTTTGACGAACCACCCGCTGCTGATCTGCAAAGCTATACTATCGAAGAACCTGCGCGCATCGTTCTGGATTTGCCGCAAACCCGCAGTGCGCTTCAAGAGAAGCGATTTCCCTTATCCCAGCCGAATGCGACCAGCGTAATGGTGCTGGAGTCCGGTGATCG
>DFQW01000102.1:18710-21633 GCA_002377985.1 Halieaceae bacterium UBA3479
TTGGTCGTGACACCCGCGAGATTGCTACGGGTGCGCTGACAACCGATGTGCTCAGGACCGACGCCAATCGGGTAGAACGCGTGGTGTCGGAGATCACTGATTTAACCTTTCGGCGTTCCACCGATGGCGAGGGCTTGCTGGTGCTCACGCTCAGCAATCCCTCCGTTGACGCCAGCATTTTTAGCGAGGGCGGCAAGATAACCCTGCAGTTTGCAGATACCAACATTAGGGAGAGCTTGATCCGGCGCTTCGACGTTACCGATTTTGCGACCCCGGTACAGAAGGTCGAGGTGACCACCACAGAGCGCGGCACACGCCTGCAGCTGATTGCAGACGGGCGATTTGACTATCTCGCTTATCAAACGGGTAATGAATATATCCTCGCCGTGGCGCCCATGACCCCGGAGGAGCAGCGGGAGCGGCTGAACGAGTTCAACTATGTGGGTGATCGCATCTCACTGAACTTCCAGAGTATCGAGGTGCGGTCGGTATTGCAGCTGATAGCAGACTTCACCGAGCTCAATTTGGTGGCGTCGGACTCTGTTACGGGTAGCATCACCCTCAGATTGCAAAGTGTGCCCTGGGATCAGGCGTTGGATCTGATACTCAAGACGCGGGGACTCGATAGCCGAAAGATTGGCAACGTGTTGATGGTTGCGCCCGCTCAAGAGATTGCCGAGAGGGAGCGCCTCGAAATAGAAGCCAACAAGCAACTGGCTGAGCTCGCACCGCTACAGTCGGAATTTATTCGCATTCGCTACGCCAAGGCAGCGAATGTGGTCAGTTTGTTCGACGCGGGTTCGGAGGAGGGGGGTTCCCTGATTTCGGAGCGTGGTTCAGTGGTGGTTGACGAGCGCACCAACTCGATTGTTGTGACGGATACCGCGGCAAAACTCGCCGAGATCCGCGATCTTATCGAGAAGGTGGATATTCCGATTCGGCAGGTCATGATAGAGGCAAGAATTGTGATCGCCTCGTCTAACATTGATCAGCAGTTGGGTATCCGATGGGGCGGTGGGTACCTCAACGCCAATGGCGACAAGTTCACCTCGATCGCGGGGGATACGGCGAGTGTCACCAGTCTGAACAGCCAGATGATCTCTGGCGGCAGTCCGATTCAGATGCCGACCGCACCCTTTGTGGATTTGGGTGTGTCGGGAGGGACTTCCGGTTTTGCCGTGGGTTTTACCTCTACCGATCTCTTTCTGACAGCAGAGCTGTCAGCCCTGGAAGCGTCCGGAGAGGGTGAAGTGGTCTCCCAGCCCAAGGTCATCACCGGTGACAAGCAGAAAGCCAGTATCAAATCGGGTACCGAGATTCCCTATCAGGAAGGCGCGGCGTCGGGCGCTACCACGACGGCGTTCAAGGAGGCGGTATTAAAGCTAGATGTCACGCCCAACATTACGCCGGATGATCGAATTTTACTCGACCTTGTCGTCAATCAGGACTCAGTCGGTGAGTTGGTGCCGAGCGGCAACGGGGGACTGATCCCTACAATTGATACCACAGAGCTCACCACGCAGGTGCTGGTCGGCAATGGGGAGACCGTGGTGCTGGGTGGCGTTTTCAAGAACGAGGAGTTGGTGAAGGTCGAGAAGGTGCCGCTGCTCGGTGATATCCCCTATCTGGGCAATCTCTTCAAGAGCACAGCGAATACGCAGCAGAAAACAGAGACCTTGATTTTCATTACGCCCAGAATTCTCTCAGAGACGTTGGCCAACTGATCGCTTCAGTGATGACGGACGCCAGTAAAGCACTTCGCGTGTTCATGGTCGGCCCGATGGGATCGGGAAAATCCACCGTGGGGCGGATGCTTGCCGGTATGCTGGACTGGGACTTTGTTGACAGCGACACAGAAATTGAGGCGCGCTGCGGTGCGGACATCCCGTGGATTTTTGATGTGGAGGGTGAGGCCGGCTTCCGCCGTCGGGAGGCGGCGGTGCTCAGCGACCTTGCGCAACGATCAAAAGTTGTCATCGCCACCGGTGGCGGCGCTGTCGTCACCGAAGCCAATCGCCAGTTGATGTCGCAGGCGGGCGTCGTGGTTTATCTCGAGGTGAGTGTGGAGCAGCAGCTAAAGCGAACGGGTTCAGGCGAAGGGCGTCCTTTGCTCGCCCAGGGTGATCGCGGAGCGACGCTGCGGCAGTTGATGGCGCAACGCGAACCCTTCTATAGAGCCGCGGCAGATGTGATTATTTCGGCGAGTGGTGGCAATGCCCGTAGAGTTGCCCGACAAATTCAGGAACAATTGTCAGCGCAATCGTTGCTGAATGTGGCAGCAGACTGAACACAATCTCGGGAGTTTTATTCATGTCGGAGGCTGACCACATCATTCACGTCGACCTGGGTTCGACGGTCAGCGATCGGAGCTACGCCATCGAAATCGGACGAGGCTTTCTTCAGGACGCCGACCGATGGCACGCCCTTGTCGGCGATCGGGGCGTTATTGTCGTTACCGATGATCAGGTGGGCCCTCTGTACGCACATCAGCTCAAGGAAGGCCTCAAACACGTCGCGCACTTGACCGAAGTAGTATTGCCCTCGGGTGAACGGCATAAGCATCTGCAGTCTATCGAGCGGATTCTTGATGCCGCATTGGAAGACCGCCACGAAAGACAGAGCCTGTTTATTGCGTTGGGTGGCGGGGTGGTGGGGGACATGACCGGGTTTGCCGCTTCCTGTTTTTTGCGTGGCGCCGATTTTTTGCAGGTACCCACAACCCTGCTCGCGCAGGTTGACTCATCGGTCGGAGGCAAAACCGGTGTAAACCACGCGATGGGAAAGAATCTGATCGGTGCCTTCTATCAGCCAAAGCATGTATTGATTGATCTGGATACGCTGCTGACGCTGCCAGAGCGCGAGTACGCCGCGGGTCTTGCCGAAGTGGTGAAATATGGTCTGATCCGTGATGGTGAGTTTTTCC
>DFQW01000102.1:21898-25418 GCA_002377985.1 Halieaceae bacterium UBA3479
CGTGATGGTGAGTTTTTCCGTTGGTTGGTAACGCAGCGGGACTTACTGAAACAGCGGGACATGGACACGGTTGCCATGGCCGTCAAGCGTAGCTGTGAGATCAAAGCGGCCGTTGTCGCGGCGGACGAGCGTGAGGCTGGCGTGCGTGCTCACCTGAATTTTGGCCACACCTTTGGCCATGCCATCGAACGCATGCAGGGCTATGGCCACTGGTTGCATGGAGAGGCGGTCGCGGCGGGTATGGTGATGGCTGCACGGATATCGGCGCATCGCGGCGATCTGGCGCCTGAGGTCGTGCAGCAGCTCGTTGCGTTCAACCAATCGGTGGGCTTGCCCAGCGCCCCGCCTGCAGGACATACTGCCGCCGATTTTCTGGAGGCCATGTCCAGCGATAAAAAAGTATCTGCCGGCAAAATTCGCTATATTTTGTTGCGAGACTTGGGCACCGCCTGGATCACTGACAGCGTGACGCTAGAGGACATTGCCGGCGTTATCGCGACCTGATCGGCGAACTTGTGGCCAATTGAGTGCTTTCTGTTGGGTGTGTACACTACCCTCCCCTTTGTTCTCGGCCCGTAAAGGGCGTTTTCGCCGGCAGCGACTGCCGGCGCAGTAGCGAAACGTGTTATGAGTCATCATGCTGAAGCGAGCGCCGCAGCAGGTCAGGCGGCGGTCCCGCGCGGTCTTTACCGCCCCGAAGAGTTTCGGGATAACTGTGGATTTGGGTTGATCGCTCATGTGCAGGGCGAGGCGAGCCATCGCCTGCTACAAACCGCCATCGAATCCCTGACGTGCATGACTCACCGCGGGGGCATCGCCGCTGATGGTCGAACGGGAGACGGATGTGGTCTCCTCATGCAAATGCCCGATGCTTTTATGCGCAGCGAGGCGCGCGCCGCTCTGGGTGTCGAATTAGGCGAACACTATGCGGTAGGCATGGTTTTTCTCAGTCAGGATGTTGAGCGCCAGCAGGCTGCGCGCGAGGCCATGGAAGCGGCTTTGGCGTCGGAGGGATTGGCTGTTTATGGTTGGCGTCACGTCCCGACTGATGCCTCTGTCTGTGGCGAGATTGCGCTCGATCAACTGCCGCGTATTGAGCAGATTTTTGTCGATGCGGATGGCGTGGATCACGACCACTGCCAGGGCAAACTCTTTATCTCGCGCCGAAAAACCGAAATGGCGCTCGAATCAGATCCCGACTTTTACATTTGTAGCCTGTCCGATCGGGTGATCTCATACAAAGGGTTGGTGATGCCGGCGGATCTGGCGCGGTTTTACCCGGATCTCAACAACACCGCGCTGGCCACAGCGATCTGTGTATTCCACCAGCGTTTTTCTACCAACACATTGCCGCGCTGGCCCTTGGCACAACCGTTCAGGATGCTGGCGCATAACGGCGAGATCAACACCATCGAGGGCAATCGGAGCTGGTCACGGGCGCGAACCCCCAAGCTGGAGTCACCCCTGCTGCCCGGGCTTCAAGATCTGGCACCGCTGGTTAATACCGAGGGCTCGGATTCTTCGAGTCTCGACAACATGCTGGAGCTGCTGACCACCGGTGGCGTGGAGTTGCCTCGCGCGCTACGCATGCTGATTCCGCCCGCGTGGCAAAATATAGAAGGCATCGACCCCGATCTAAAGGCGTTCTACCAATACAACGCCATGCATATGGAGCCCTGGGACGGACCCGCAGGCATTGTGCTCACCGATGGCCGCTATGCGTGTTGTCTGCTGGATCGCAATGGCTTGCGGCCGGCGCGATGGGTCACGACGGACGACGGATTTATTACGCTTGCCTCGGAGGTCGGCACCCATGGATACCAGCCCGAGGACGTGATTGCCAAAGGTCGGGTGGGTCCGGGACAAATCCTGGTGGTCGATACCGTTGAGGGTAAGGTGCTACATACCCGGGACATCGATGAGCTACTCAAAACCCGGCAACCCTATAAGCAGTGGCTGCGTCGGAATGCGCGCCTGATCGAGGGTAGCTTTGTCAGTGAGTCGGTGGCGGCCATTTCGGGGACGGAGCTCGACGTCTATCAAAAAATGTTTCAGGTGAGCTTCGAGGAGCGAGACCAGATATTGCGTCCTCTGGCTGAGTCAGGAAACGAGGCTGTGGGATCGATGGGTGACGACACGCCGATGGCGGTGCTCTCTCGTCATGAGCGGTCGCTCTATGATTATTTCCGTCAAAAATTTGCGCAGGTAACGAACCCGCCGATCGACCCATTGCGGGAGTCCATTGTGATGTCGCTTGAGGTGGATCTGGGCCCGGAGCGCAACCTCTTTACCGAGTCCGAGGTGCACGCCAGACGCATTGGCCTGACCTCCCCGGTGCTGTCTCAGGCGAAGTTCCAGACGATTCTGGCATTGGCTGAAGAAGGCTTTCGCAGCGTCGTTATTGATGCGACCTATGACCCCGCCGAGCGCAGTTTGAGAGACGCGCTGGAGGCCGTGTGCAGCAGTGCAGAGGCGGCTGTGCGTGAGAGAAGCAATATCATTATTCTCTCCGACCGTGGCATCGGCGAGAACCGAGTACCGCTACACAGCCTGTTAGTTACCGGGGCGGTGCATCATCATCTAATCCGCAGTGGTCTGAGGGCCGAGTGCAATCTGGTGGTTGAGTCCGGCAGCGCGAGGGACTCGCATCATGTGGCATGCCTGCTGGGGTTTGGTGCGACGGCGATTTATCCCTACCTCGCCTATAGCGTGATCGCAGATCTCATGGCCCGCGGCGAGTTACTGGGCGACCCGCAGGTGTGTCAGAAGAATTTCCGCAAGGGGATTAATAAAGGCCTGTTGAAGATTATGTCCAAAATGGGCATCTCCGCGGTCAACTCTTACCGCGGTGCGCAATTATTCGAGGCCGTGGGCCTGGATGCCGAACTGGTCAGCGTGGCCTTTGCGGGTGTGACTTCCCGTGTGGCTGGCTTGTCGCTGGATCAGCTGGAAAAAGATCAGTGGCAGGTGGCGAGCCGCGCGCGATCTCGCCGTAAAACCATCGATCAGGGTGGGCTACTCAAGTACGTCCATGGGGGTGAGTACCATGCGTACAACCCCGATGTAGTGATGAGTCTTCAGGCCGCGGTGATCAGCGGAGACTATGGTGACTACCTCCGCTATGCAGCCCACTGTAACGAGCGTCCGGTTGCTGCACTGCGAGATCTGTTGGCGCTTAAGCTGTCGGATACACCTTTGCCGCTGGAACAGGTTGAACCCATCGAAGATATTTTGCGTCGTTTCGATTCCGCAGGGATGTCATTGGGCGCGCTCTCCCCCGAGGCCCACGAGGCCTTGGCGATGGGCATGAATCAGATTGGTGCTCGCTCCAATAGCGGTGAGGGGGGAGAAGATCCCGAGCGATATGGCACCAATCGCGTGTCAAAGATCAAGCAGATTGCCTCAGGTCGCTTTGGCGTGACCCCACATTATCTGGTGAACGCAGAGGTATTGCAGATCAAAGTAGCCCAGGGTGCCAAGCCCGGTGAAGGTGGACAGTTGCCCGGCGGTAAGGTCAACG
>DFQW01000092.1 GCA_002377985.1 Halieaceae bacterium UBA3479
TTCGATCTCACGCAGGCAGGTTGGGCTGGTGACATTGATCTCCGTGAGGTGGTCCCCGATTACATCCAGACCCACAAAGTACAGCCCTCGTTCTTTCAGGGTGGGACCGACTTGAGCGGCGATCCACAAATCTCTCTCTGACAGTGCTTGAACACGACCAGATCCTCCGGCCGCCAGATTACCGCGGCTCTCTCCTGCCAGCGGAACTCTGGCCAGACAGTAAGGAACCGGCTCTCCGTTTACCATCAGGATTCGTTTGTCTCCCTCACTGATAGCCGGCAGATAGGTTTGGGCCATGATCGTTTGTTGCCCTGAGCGGGTCAGCGTTTCCAGAATCACACTGACATTCGGGTCGTCCTGTTTGACCCGGAAGATGGCGCTGCCACCCATGCCATCCAGTGGTTTGAAAATGACATCCCCATGCTGGCGATGGAACGCCCTCAGCTTTGACATGTCTCGACTGACCAGCAGGGTAGGGCAGCACTCGGGGAACTCGGTCGCGAACAGTTTCTCGTTGCAGTCGCGCAGGCTTTGGCACCGGTTGACAACCAACGTGCCCAGTCGCTCGGCACGCTCCAGTACATAAGTGGCGTAGATGTACTCCATGTCAAAGGGCGGGTCCTTGCGCATGAGGCAGATATCGAGATCGGCGAGGGAAATATCCTGTGGCTCACCGGCGTCAAACCAGTGGTTGGGGTCTCGATGCACCGTCAGTGATCGGGCCACCGCCATCGGATGCTCCCCATCGAGAAAGAGTGCGTCGGGCGCCATATAAAACAATGACCAAGCGCGGTCCTGCGCGGCCCACAAAAGTGCCAGCGTGGTATCTTTCTTGTAGTGGATGGCCTCGATAGGATCCATCACTACGCCGAGCTTGATGCTCATGTCAGCGTCCTTGTCACATAGAGTCAGACATCTTGCGATCAGCGGCCGATCGCCGCAAGATCCCGTTTCTCTGAAAGCAGGGAATTTATTGGCCGGATCTGGATAAGTATGGACAGTTTATTTGTGGTTGTCGGCGTTATGGGCTTGATATGTGCCATAACCGTTGTCGTCAAAGTGCGCGCTATAGGTTGGGGTGTCTGGGTTTGGTTTTTTTCCGGGTGGATTACCGGTGAAGCGGCCGTTTGGGTGGTGGGTCTGCAGTTGGGTTTTGTCGCGCTGTGGATCCTGTTTGTGGGAACGGATTCGGCGGCATTTGGCTTCGGGTTATCGGCTTTTCTGGCGAGCTGGGCGTTACTGGGTTGGGCATTGCGGGATGCGTTTGATGCCGGTGCTGTATTTCAGCGTGCACTCAGCCTCGCGCTGGGCCCGGATTACTTAGAGCAGATTCCAACTTCTCGCCGCAACAAGCTCACTCAGCAGATTCTGAGTCAGGAGTGGCTATGGCCGTTTCGATTTCGCCGTCCTGGGGTCAAATACGTTCGAAACCTCGCCTATAGCGATGCGGGCAAACGCGGGCTTTTGGATCTTTACCTGCCCGTGACATCCGGAGCGCGTCGCCCTGTGCTGCTGCAGGTACACGGCGGTGCCTGGATGGTTGGGCACAAATCCGAGCAGGCACAACCGCTGCTGCACCGCATGGTGGAGTCTGGCTGGGTGGGCGTGTCCATTAACTATCGCTTGGCCCCGCGCGCTGCTTTTCCGGGGCAGATTATCGATGTCAAAAAAGCCATTACCTGGGTGAAAACACATATTGCCGAGTATGGTGGAGATCCAGACTTCATTGTGATTACGGGGGGATCTGCAGGCGGTCACCTGTCCCTGCTCGCCGGGCTATCTCCTGGATACGCCGATTGGCAGCAGGGATTCGAGGGCGCCGATACCGGTGTGCAGGGGGTGTTGGCCTTGTATCCGGCGGTCGATTTTACCAACCGCCATGGCATCCGCCAGCAAGATCGTATGGATACATTTATTGCCAGTAAGATTATTCAGAAAACACGCGAGGAGGCGCCCGAGGTTTTTGAGGACGGATCGCCGATCTCTTGGGTCGATCGCCCCGGTGTCGCTGAGACGGCGCCGCCCGTTTGTATTGTTCAGGGCACCTACGATTCGTTGGTGTGGGTCGAAGAGGTTCGGCGCTTTGTTGCAGAACTGAGCGCGCGCGCGACTCATCCGGTGGTCTATGCCGAACTGCCCCGAGCGCAGCATGCCTTCGAGATTTTCCATTCCCCTCGCACCAGCCATTATCTGAATGCGGCCGCGATCTGGTTGGAGTGGGTACGGGCAAAGCATGAGCGCGGGGCCTGAGACGTGCCTATGAGAGGTTGATGTCGCCCCAGCGTGAATGAATTAGCGCCAGTGCTACCGCGGGTGCCGTTTCGGTTCTCAGTATCCTCGGACCCAGTCGCAACGCCCTGAACCCCGAGCCTTGCGCCGCGCTCACCTCGCTGTCGGTCAATCCGCCTTCAGGACCCACCAGCAAGGCGACTGTACTGGGAGGGGCGTCGGGCAGTGGCGAGTGATCAGCGGCGCCATCCAGCACCCATTTTTCATCAGCCGATACCGCGCTCACCCATTCCAATAACGGCGTCGGTGGTCGCAGTAGAGGGACCTTGACGCGGCCACTTTGTTCGCAGGCGCTAACGGCAATCTGCTGCCAATGGGCCACTCTTTTTTCGATTCGGCCTTCCGGGATAGGGAAGTCGACGCGTTCGCTCTCGAGAGGCTGGATTTCGCTGACGCCCAGCTCAGTGGCTTTTTGCACCGCCCAGTCGAACCGATCGCCTTTGCTGAGACAAAGCCCCAGCGCGGTATGCATGGGTGATTCGGTTGCCGGGTCGACACCTTCGCCCAGAACCGCAGTGATGGCGTGTTTGCCCACCTCGGCGATTTGCGCAGGGAATTCTTGCCCGCTGCCGTTAAACAGCACAACGTGATGCCCCACCCGTGCCCGCAGCACGCGACTCAGGTACTGTGCGCCGGCGCCGTCGATGGTGATTTGGCTGTGGGCTGAGAGGTTTTGGTCAATAAATAGTCTGGGAGTGCGCATGATCAGGCCTTTTGCTACGCGTAGTGTAAGGCATGACCGAGGGGGGAGGCACCGAGCGGATCATCCCTAATCTACTCGGTGTGAGGCTGCGGATCAGTACTTGTAGGTGTCGTTTTTAAAAGGGCCATCGACACTGACGCCGATGTAGTCGGCCTGCTTTTGGGTGAGCTTGGTCATCACGCCGCCAAACCCTTGCACCATGTAGGTCGCAACCTGCTCATCGAGTTGTTTGGGTAGCACCTCTACCGTTATCGCAGCCATACGCTCGTCTCCCGTGAGATCGGCGAAGCGCTTCTCGTAGAGGTGTATCTGGGCCAGCACCTGATTGGCGAAAGAACCATCCATAATGCGCGAGGGGTGTCCGGTAGCATTGCCCAGATTCACCAGACGGCCCTCCGAGAGCAGCAGCAGGTGATCATTGCTGGCCGCATCGCGCACCACTTTGTGGACCTGGGGTTTGATCTCTTCCCAGTGCCACTCGGCGCGCATGTAGGCGGTATCGATTTCATTGTCGAAGTGTCCAATGTTGCAGACCACTGCACCGGATTTCAGCGCGCGCAACATGGGTGCGGTACATACGTTGAAGTTGCCCGTGGCGGTCACCAGCAAGTCGGTGGTGGAGAGTAGCGCGGAATCAATGCACGTCTCGGAACCGTCGTCTACGCCGTCGATAAACGGTGATACCACCTCAAAACCGTCCATGCAGGCCTGCATCGCGCAAATCGGGTCACACTCTGTAACCCGCACGATCATGCCCTCCTGGCGTAAAGACTGCGCAGAACCCTTACCCACATCGCCATAACCGATCACCAGCGCGCGCTTGCCAGCGAGCAAGTGGTCCAGACCGCGTTTGATGGCGTCATTGAGACTGTGCCGGCAGCCATACTTGTTGTCATTTTTTGATTTTGTTACGGCGTCATTGACGTTGATCGCCGGCACCTTCAGTTCGCCACTGGCCAGCATGTCATAAAGACGGTGGACACCGGTGGTGGTTTCTTCGGTGATGCCGTGAATCCGCTCCAGCATCTCGGGGTACTGCTGATGGAGCATTGAGGTCAGATCGCCGCCGTCGTCCAGAACCATGTTGGCATCCCAGGGCTTGCCATCGGCGAGGATGGTCTGCTCGATGCACCACTCATACTCCTCTTCGGTTTCGCCCTTCCAGGCGAATACGGGGACGCCAGCTGCAGCGATCGCAGCGGCGGCATGATCCTGGGTTGAAAAGATATTGCAGGAAGACCAGCGGACTTCAGCACCCAGCGCTACCAGCGTTTCGATCAGCACGCCGGTCTGAATTGTCATATGAATACAGCCGAGAATTTTGGCCCCAGCCAGCGGTTGTGATCCCCGGTATTGCTCTCTCAGCGCCATTAGCGCCGGCATCTCGCTTTCAGCGATCTCCAGTTCGCGTCTGCCCCAATCGGCAAGGTGAATATCCGCGACCTTGTAATCTGCGAATACGGTTTGTTCAACGGCAGTATTCATAGTGTGCTCTCTTGTTTTGGGTCATTAAATCGGTGGGCTACCGCCCGGCGGCTGAGCGGAGGGTGTCTGCTTTATCGGTGCGCTCCCAGGTAAAGCTCTCGCCAGTGCGGCCAAAGTGTCCGTAGGCAGCGGTGTTACGGTAAATGGGACGCTTCAGATTCAGCATATTAATAAGCCCTTTTGGCCGCAGATCAAAGTGTTCCCGGATGAGGGTGACAATTGCCTCGTCAGACAGTGACGCTGTGCCGAAGGTGTTGACAGAGATAGAGGTGGGCTCTGCGACGCCGATAGCATAGGAAACCTGTACCTCGCAACGTCTTGCGAGGCCTGCTGCAACGATATTTTTTGCGACATAGCGTCCGGCGTAGGCGGCAGAGCGATCGACTTTGGAGGGGTCTTTGCCCGAGAACGCGCCGCCGCCATGGCGTGCCATGCCGCCGTAGGTGTCGACGATGATCTTGCGCCCGGTCAGGCCGCAATCGCCCTGGGGACCGCCGATGACGAAGTTGCCGGTGGGATTAATGTGGAACAGCGTGTCGGCGTGAAGCCACTCCGCCGGCAAGGTCGCTCCGATGATGTCCTTAAGCACCGCGGCGCGAAGATCCGCCTGAGAGATATCGGGTGAGTGCTGTGTTGACAGGACGACCGCCTCAATCCGTTCGGGCTTACCGTCTGCGTTGTAGCGCAGTGTTATCTGGCTTTTTGCATCGGGCCGCAGCCAGGGTAGCGCCCCCGATTTTCTGAGCTCTGCTTGTTTTTCAACCAGTCGATGCGAGTAGTAAATCGGTGCTGGCATAAGCACGTCGGTTTCATCCGACGCATAGCCGAACATCAATCCCTGATCGCCCGCACCCTGATTGGCTTCATCGGCTTCATGGGTGCCCATGGCAATATCTGCAGATTGTTGACCGATGGCGTTAATCACGGCACAGGTATTGCCGTCAAAACACACATCGGAAGAGTCAAAACCGATATCAAGCACCGTTTGCCGGATCACCTGCTCTAGGTCGCCGGGGGTGATATTGGACGACGTTGTGACCTCGCCGG
Organism: Halieaceae bacterium UBA3479; assembly: GCA_002377985.1. Classification (GTDB taxonomy): domain Bacteria; phylum Pseudomonadota; class Gammaproteobacteria; order Pseudomonadales; family Halieaceae; genus Luminiphilus. The sequence goes on from DFQW01000092.1 coordinate 5,525, forward strand.
CCACGACGACCATGCCGGTTTTCACCAGGGTCTCAACTGCCACGCGCGCGTCGGGGTCCCTCGCGAGATAAGCGTCCAGAATGGCATCTGAGATTTGATCCGACATCTTGTCGGGATGGCCCTCAGAGACGGACTCCGAAGTAAAAAGGGAATAGTCGCTCATAGTGTTTCCTCTGAGGCGGGTGTGGTCATTTTGATAAACTGTTGAATCTGTATTTGAAAGCCGTTGCGCTGCGCGAGAAATACATTGGCCCTAGTAGACAGGCCTGCCTCTTCTGCCCAGAGCTGTAATTGTTCTGGTGCAAACCCCAGCCACAAATCGCCGCAGTGCTCCCTCGCCCATGTCTGATCGTGGGCACATAACTCGCTGACAATAAGCTGACCGCCGGCCTTAAGAAGCCGAGCACTTTCCAGAACGACCTGCTGCGGTTCAGGGGTGTGGTGGAGCACCATGTTGGCGATGACGGCATCTGCCTCAGGTCTGGTTTCGGGGATTTGACCGGTGCTGCCGTGGATAAACTCAATGCCGGGCAGATGGCCGGCAAACGCTCTCGCGTGGCCAAGCATCGCTTGGGATAGGTCAAGCGCCAGCACCGAATCGGCGCGCTCGTGCAGTGCGGGCAAGAGCCAGCCTTCGCCCACGCCGATCTCGATAATCCGGCTCAGGCGCCCGGTCCGGTTTCGGTCGAGCAGCTGCAGGGTGGCATCGCTGTAGTCCTGCCAAGGGGCAATGAGCTCCTGTTGTTGACGGAAGCGAGTCAGATTGCCTTTGAAGAAGGATAGTGAGTTGCGTTCGCGTTGTTGCTGAACCCGAGCGATCCCCGCCTCGATCGTCCGCGAGAGCTGTTCATCATCTATGCGGAGCAATATCTCCTGATGCAGGGTAGCAAGCGGCCCTGTGGGGAGTGCGCGACGATAGAACGTGGTGGTGCCCTCTTTCTTGCGCTTGAGTAAACCCGCCTCAATCAAAATCTTGAGGTGGTGGCTCAGTGCGCTTTGTCGCACCGAGAAGATCTCGCAGAGTTCGGACACGCCATAGGAATCCTGCGCCAGCGTGCGCAGGATCTGCAGGCGCAAGTTATCCCCGGCTGCACTTAATAGGGCCGGCAAGGAGACCGCTTCCGCTTGCGGAGGAAAGGCAATGACGGGGGCTGCAATTTTCATGGGCGCGCAGAATAACAGCGCACTGACAATCAATCAAAATAAATT
>DFQW01000119.1:0-1186 GCA_002377985.1 Halieaceae bacterium UBA3479
GTTTGCTCGGCGGGTGTTTTGGCGGCCTGCTCACCTATGTAACGGGTTTATGGATACTGGGGCTGCGCCCCGCCATGCTGCGCCGCTGACGAGCGGGTATAACGGGGGCCATCGCCCGTCGCGTCGCGGGTTCAAGCGGCTGATCTGCCCGGCTCTCATCGGTATACTGTCCTTTGCTTGGCTTGGAAATCTCCCGCTCCATGGAACTCATTCGCGGTCGGCATAATCTTGGGCCCGGTCACCGCGGTTGCGCGGCGACGATCGGTGCCTTTGATGGTGTCCACCTGGGACATCAATCGGTGTTGGCACATCTCAAAGAGGAAGCGATGAGGCGAGGAGTGCCCACCACGGTCGTGACTTTTGAGCCGTTGCCGCGCGAGTATCTACGTCCTTTGGAAGCACCGCCAAGGATTACCACCCTGCGGGACAAGTGGCCGCTTTTGGCGGCATGCGGCGTCGACCGGGTATTGTGTCTGCCCTTTAACGAAAGCTTGCGAAAACTCAGTGCGCGAGAATTTGTCGAACAGGTTTTTGTGCAGGGTCTGGGGGTGCAGTACCTCGCCTTTGGCGATGATTTTCGCTTTGGTAACCGTCGCGAGGGTGATCTGGAATATGTCCGCGCGCTGGCGGACGAATTTGGCTATGCTGTCGCCCCGACGCCGACCTGTGAGGTTGCGGGAGAGCGGGTCAGCAGTACGCGCATCCGCTCCGCTTTGGGTCAGGCTGATTTCGACGTGGCGATGCGGTTGCTTGGCAGGCCTTTTGAGATGTCAGGTAGAGTGCAGCATGGGCAAAAATTGGGGCGGCAGCTGGATACCCCCACCGCCAATATTGCGCTACATCGGATACGGTCGCCCTTGCACGGCGTTTATGTGGTCAGCGTCTCTGGCGCGGGCCTGAAAGAGGTCGCGGGTGTTGCCAACGTGGGGGTCAAACCGACGATTGGCGACAGTCTGGAGGCCACCCTGGAGGCACATATCCTTGATGGATCTCCGGATCTCTACGGGCAACGCTTGACCGTGCGGTTTGTGCACAAATTGCGTGACGAAAAGAAGTTTCCGTCACTGGATGCCCTGAAGGCAGGCATCGCGGCGGACAAGGCCAACGCCCGCGCGTGGCTGAGGAACCACGGATAAAGTATGAGTGATTACAAGAGTACGCTGAATCTGCCCCAGACAGATTTTCC
>DFQW01000119.1:1523-5022 GCA_002377985.1 Halieaceae bacterium UBA3479
CAGGTGGGCAAGGGCAAGCCAACCTTTATTCTTCATGACGGCCCTCCTTATGCCAATGGTGAGCTTCACGTCGGCCATGCGATTAACAAAATTCTTAAAGACATCATCATCAAATCCAAAACCTTGTCTGGGTTTGATGCACCCTATGTTCCCGGGTGGGACTGCCACGGGCTCCCTATCGAGCTTAATGTCGAGAAAAAGGTGGGTAAGCCCGGTCACAAAGTGACCGCAGCGGAGTTTCGTCAACACTGCCGGGAATACGCGCAAAAGCAGGTCGAAGCGCAAAAGGCAGACTTTGTCCGCATGGGGGTTTTGGGAGAGTGGGATAACCCCTACCTGACCATGGATTTTGGTGTTGAGGCAAATATTGTTCGATCACTGGCCACGATGATAGACAACGGTCACCTGCACAGAGGCTTCAAGCCTGTGCATTGGTGTCTCGATTGTGGGTCGGCATTGGCTGAAGCCGAGGTGGAGTATCGTGACAAGCAGTCCTCGGCGGTGGACGTGGCTTTTGCTTTTGTCGATGTTGCCGAGGCGGCCCGGCGATTGGGCAGCGGGGCGGTGGACCGACTGGAACTCGCGATCTGGACGACAACGCCCTGGACACTGCCCGCGAATCGCGGCGTCGCTCTCGCGGCTGATCTGGAGTACGTCGTATTAAAAGCGGGCGATCGTTACGTGCTGGTGGCAGAAGCGCTCGCCGAGGCGTGCGCCCAACGTTTCGGCTTTGAAAACGTTGTGATGGATGGCTCGGCGAGGGGTAGCGATCTAGAGGGATTGCTGTTGGCGCCGCCCTTTAACGAGGCGCCTGTTCCCATTGTTTTGGGCGAGCATGTGACCACCGAGGCGGGTACCGGGTGTGTACACACGGCGCCGGCGCATGGCCTCGAGGATTTTGAGATGGGTCGCCGTTATGATCTCGAGGTATACAACCCGGTAGGCGGCAACGGGGTTTACCATGCCGATACGCCCGTCTTTGCCGGGCAGCATATCTTCAAGGCCAATGACGACATTATTGCCGCGCTGTCAGAGCGCGGTGTGCTGTTGTGCCATAAAGCCTTTCAGCACAGTTATCCCCATTGCTGGCGCCACAAGTCGCCGATAATTTTTCGTGCGACGCCTCAATGGTTTATCAGCATGACCGGCAATGGTTTGCTCGCCGCCGCAAAAAAAGCGGTAGAGGGCGTGCAATGGATACCGGAATGGGGTCGGGCGCGCATAGACAGCATGCTGGCCGAGCGTCCGGATTGGTGTATTTCGCGGCAACGGACCTGGGGTGTGCCGATCGCTCTGTTTGTGCACAAAACCACGGGGGAATTACACCCCGATACCCAGGGTTTGATGGAGGCCGTGGCAGAGCGCATCGAGGCCAGGGGTATCGAGGCGTGGTTTGACCTTGATCCTGTCGAGTTGCTGGGTGACGAGGCCGGGAATTATGACAAAGTCACCGACACCCTCGATGTCTGGTTCGACTCGGGTGTGACCCATCACTGTGTATTGCGGCAGCGCACGGGCCTGAGCTGGCCCGCCGATCTGTATCTCGAAGGCTCGGATCAACATCGCGGGTGGTTCCAGTCCTCGCTGCTGACCGGCATCGGCACTCACGAGGCGGCGCCTTATCGCAGCGTGTTGACTCACGGTTTTACCGTCGATGGCGATGGCCGCAAAATGTCGAAGTCCCTGGGAAATATTATCCCCGCGGGCAAGGCGATGCAGGATTTGGGCGCGGACGTGCTGCGGCTTTACGTCTCTGCCGCAGATTATCGCAATGAGATTTCTGCATCGGACGAGATTTTCAAGCGCACCGCCGACGCCTACCGGCGTATTCGAAACACCGCTCGATTTCTGTTGGCCAACCTCGCCGGGTTCGACCCGTCGATCGACGCGCTGCCCAGCGATGCGCTACTGCCGCTAGATCGATGGATCCTCGGTAAAGCACAGGCGCTGCAAGCCGAGATACAGACGGCTTACGATGACTACCAGTTCCATCACGTTTACCACCGCGTGCACAATTTCTGCAGTGGCGAGCTGGGCGGTTTTTACCTCGATATCATCAAAGACCGGCAATATACGACGGGCAGCGACTCCCAGCCGCGCCGTTCTGCGCAGACGGCGATGTTTCATCTGGCCGAGGCCCTGTGCCGATGGATCGCGCCAATTCTCAGTTTTACGGCTGATGAGATCTGGGAGAACCTGCCCGGGCAGCGCGCGAGCTCCGTCTTCTTGACCCAGTGGTATGACGCACTGCCAGCCCCCGAGACGGACGGTCAGCTTAACAGCGACTTCTGGATGGAGCTGATGTTGGTGCGGCAACAGGTCAACAAAGCGCTGGAGTTGGCGCGGGAGCAGGGTGCGGTGCGCGGATCCCTCGATGCGGCGGTTGCTCTTTATGCCGAACCGGATCTTGCCGCGCGCTTGGGGTACCTCGGCGACGAATTGCGTTTCGCCTTAATCACCTCTGAGGCCGCAGTCTTCGATTGGCGTGATGCGCCCCCGGAGGCAATGGAGGCTGAGGGTATGCATTTGCGGGTGTTGGTGCAGCCCGCTACGGGAGAAAAGTGCGATCGTTGTTGGCACCGGCGCGCCGATGTGGGCCAACACGAGGCCCACCCAACCTTGTGCGGGAGATGTGTTACCAATATCGACGGCCCGGGGGAGGTGCGGCACTTTGCCTGAGCAAATCCCCTCAACGCAACCGGGGTATCGACCCTGGCTGGGTTTGTTGATCGCGGTCGCGATTATTCTGTTGGATCAGTGGACTAAACATATTGCGGTGACCGAGCTCGCGTTTCGCAGTCCCTACCGCGTTACCGCCTGGTTCGACTGGATGTTGACCTACAACACGGGGGCCGCCTTCAGTTTTTTGGCCGATGCCGGGGGCTGGCAGCGCTGGTTTCTGGCGGCGGTGGCAGCCGCGGTCAGTGGCTTTATTGTTGTCTGGCTATTCCGGCTCGCCCCGGCAGATCGCGGTCTGGTGGTGCCCTTGGGACTCATTCTGGGCGGTGGTGTAGGTAATCTGATCGATCGCGTCTCTCTGGGTTACGTGGTCGATTTTATTTCCTGGCATTACCGGGATTGGTATTGGCCCGCGTTTAATGTTGCTGATTCGGCGATTAGCGTGGGTGCCGCCGCGTGGTTATGGGTGGCGCTGACAGATCGCTCGGTGGCTGAAGTGATCTCATCCGATGAGACAGCCCAGAGAGAGTGAAGCCTTGAATCTACCGATAGAACCCAATACGCGCATCACCCTCAATTTTTCTCTGGCGCTTGAGACGGGGGAGGAGGTGGATTCCAATTTTGGCCACGATCCCGTGAGTTTTGTGATGGGAGACGGTTCCTTGCTACCGGGTTTCGAGCGCCGACTTTTGGGTATGCGCGCCGGGGACGAGGCAGAGTTCCGCATTCCCTCTGAGGAAGGGTTCGGTGACCCTCAGGATGACAATATTCAGGAGATTCCCCGACGGGAGTTCGATGAGGAAGCGCCGCTGGAGCCCGG
>DFQW01000119.1:5388-6599 GCA_002377985.1 Halieaceae bacterium UBA3479
GAAGACAGCGTAACGGTGGATTTTAATCATCCGCTGTCGGGGCGTACTATTCATTTTAGAGTGCGGATCGCACGCGTGGAGCCAGCGGAGCTACATTGATGGATATTGTACTGGCCAATCCCAGGGGCTTTTGTGCGGGCGTTGACCGTGCCATTGATATCGTCAATCGCGCCTTGGAAGTCTTCGGCGGGCCCGTCTATGTGAGGCATGAGGTCGTCCACAACCGACACGTCGTCGAGGATCTTCGGGCGCGGGGTGCGGTGTTTGTGGATGAGCTGATTGAGGTGCCCGATGACGCGGTGGTGATCTTCAGCGCCCATGGCGTCTCCCGCGCGGTACAGGATGAGGCCGAGGGCCGGGGGCTCAAAGTGTTCGACGCCACTTGCCCCTTGGTTACCAAAGTGCACGTCGAAGTAGCAGCTTTTAGCGCTGCAGGACGAGAGTGCGTATTGATCGGACATGCGGGCCATCCGGAGGTGGAGGGCACCATGGGGCGCTATGACAGCCGTCATGGCGGTGCAATTTATCTGGTCGAAGACGAAGCGCAGGTAGCCGCGCTTGAGGTGCGTGATCCGACGACCTTGGCCTTCGTCACCCAAACGACACTGTCCGTCGACGATACTGCCAAGGTCATCGACGCCTTGCGTCAGAAGTTTCCGCAGATTCAGGGACCGCGCAAAGACGATATTTGCTACGCCACCCAGAATCGGCAGGATGCGGTGAAATCCCTCGCGGACGAAGTGGATCTCGTGCTGGTTGTGGGGTCGACCAACAGCTCAAACTCGAACCGACTGAAGGAGCTCGCCGAGCGCTGCGGGGCCCGTGCTTACCTGATAGATGATGCCGATATGATTGACAGCCAATGGCTCTCTGACACGGCGTCAGTCGGTGTGACTGCCGGTGCCTCAGCACCGGAATTACTGGTGGAACAGGTGATCGCGGCACTGAAGGCGCGTGGCGGCGTTGACGTGCGCAATCTCGACGGTCGTGAAGAAAACATCACCTTCTCGCTACCGAAGGAGCTGCGCATACCGACCGTGGCGATAGACGACTGATTGCAGGTCTGTCCCACCGGGTGACCGGTACCCTTCTGGCCCAATAGCGCTTTTGCCGCAAAATCTCATCTGAATCGACCTGTGTGACCCCGAACACCGTCGATCTGCGGCACCCTGTGTGCGGTCCTTTTTGGTTGCCGCTATGCCCTCGGGACA
>DFQW01000204.1:0-141 GCA_002377985.1 Halieaceae bacterium UBA3479
CATGTTGCCCGAAGCCATCAGTCAGGGGCTGTGTGCACTGGCTGAGGACGTGGCCCGGCCCGCACTGGTATGCCAGATGCAGGTAACAGAATCGGGGGAGATCTCGGACTTCAGCTTTCACAAGGCTGTGATTCGTTCTCG
>DFQW01000204.1:386-5719 GCA_002377985.1 Halieaceae bacterium UBA3479
ATGCAGGTGACAGATGCGGGGGAGATCTCCGAATTCAGTTTTCACAAAGCGGTTGTTCGCTCTCGCGCCAAGCTTGCCTATGCGGCGGTGGACCGCTACGTGACCGGCAACAGCGACGAGCTCATTGCCCACACCAACCCCCTCGAAGCACTGGTGCAGGTGTATCGCACGCTGCGCGGGCGCAGAGAGGCAGAGGAACTGGTGATGGAGGAGCGGCGCGAGTATCGATGGATCTTGGGCGAAGACAAGCAAATCGCCGAGGTGGACAACTTCGAAAAACTGGCCTCTCAGCATCTGGTTGAAGAGTGCATGATCGCCGCCAACAAGTGCGCCGCCCAATTTTTGCAGGCCGCCAACGCGCCGGGCCCCTTTGTCGTGCACCGGGGTTTTCGCGCCGACCGACTGGACGAAGCCAAAACATTTTTTGAGAAGCATCGCCCCGCGCTGAAAGACGCGCCGCTGGATACGGTAGCGGGATACCGCACCATTCTGGCCGATCTCGCTCAGGAGGATCACGGGCAACCGCTCCGGGAGATGGTCAATCGGCTGCTCGCGCGTGCGACCCTGACGCAGAAGCCGGGGCCACATATGGGTCTGGCCACCGAGGCCTATACCAATTTCACGTCGCCCTTGCGCAAGGCCCTCGACTTTTTTGTGCACCTGCAAATCACGGCGTGTCTGGCGGGCAACAGCGCAGCCAGTTATCCGGTAAACCGCCTCGCCGATATTACGCGGGCCATAGGCCGCGGTCGTGAAGCGGTTGCGGCGGCAGATCGGCGATTGAGCGCGCGCTATTTGATCAAACTCAAAAAAGCTGGCCAGCACCGGTTTAGCGGTCATGTGAGCCATATCAGCAGCTCGGGCTTTACCGTAAAACTCGACGAAAACGGTCTTGAAGGCCTGGTTGATCTCCGGCCCGAGAAAGAAAAATTCAGCTTTGATAAATGGACCATGAGTTTAACCAGCACCACGCGGCGCTTTCAGTTGATGCAGTCAGTTGAAGTCGACTTTGTCGATGCCCCGGCGGAGGGTGACTTCCTCGCGCTGTTCAAGCTCGCCGAGGGCTGCGGACTTAAGCCACAAAAAGAAACGGCAGCTGAGGCCTTTGCCAAGACCCTCGCCGAAGCCACCACCGCCTCCGGGCAAGACGCACGGCAAGAACCAGCGGCAGCGGCGCAGGACGAATCAGCGCCCCCGCCAGAAATGCCCGGAGCAGCAGCGACCGAATCAAATACAAACAGCGAAGCGACACCAGAGGTCAGCACCGAACCTTCGGACAACGCCGCCACCCCGAGTGATGCCGAAAGCACAGTCACTCCCACCCCACCCCAGTAAGCAGCTCCCCTACTGACGCGTTATTCTGCGCTCAGCTCCCGCCAGGAAAACGTCATGGCCCAACGCGACATCCACCTACTCCTCACCGGTGACGAACTGATGAGTGGCGACACGGTTGACAGCAACTCCGCCATGATCGCCCAGGCCCTCTCTGCCATGGGGCAAACGGTGGCACACAAAGTCACGCTCGGCGATGACAGGCCGCGGCTGGTGGCCGCCCTTAAACAGGCATCCCAAGACGCCCGAGTGCTGATCATGAATGGCGGTCTGGGCCCCACCCAGGATGACCTGACCGCAGAGCTGGTAGCCGCCGCCGCGGGCGTCGCGCTGGTACTTAACGCAGAGGCCGAGCGCCATGTGCGGGAGTGGTGCGCGGCACGCAGCATTGAACCCAATGAGGCGAACCTCAAACAGGCGTGGCTGCCCGAAGGTGCCGAGATCATTCACAACCCCCGCGGCAGTGCGGTGGGGTTCGCCATCGAGGTTGCGGGAACACTCGTGCTGACAACGCCCGGCGTGCCGGGAGAACTCAAAGCGATGTTGCCCGAGGTCTGCGGGCGCGCCTTGGCAGTGACCGGCGGTGAAGCGACTCAGCGCGTGCGCTTTCAAACCTTTGGCATTGGCGAATCAACCGCGCAGGCGCGCATCGATGAGCGCAGTCACGACTGGCCCGAAGACGTGGTGCTCGGCTTTCGCGCGGGCATGCCGCAATTAGAGATCAAACTCACCGCTCCCGCGAACTCCCCTGAGCTAGGCCGATGCCGCGAGATCCTCGCAGGCGTGCTGGGTGATCATATTCTCGGTGAGGACGACATCACCCTGGCTGCGGCACTGCAGCAAGTGCTGCGAGATCAGGGCAAGAAAATGGTGTCGGCCGAGTCCTGCACCGGGGGGCTCATTGCCGCCATGATGACCGCGGAGCCCGGGTCCTCGGCGGTGTTTGAAGCAGGCTTTGTCACCTACGCCAATCACATCAAACACTCGGTACTCGGCGTGGACGAGGCGACGCTGGAGACCGAGGGCGCGGTAAGTGAGCCCGTGGTGAGGCAAATGCTCGCCGGCGCCTTGGCGCGCTCAGGTGCCGATATTGGCGTAGCGGTGTCGGGCGTGGCCGGGCCCGATGGCGGCACACCGGATAAACCCCTGGGCACAGTGTGGCTTGCCTGGGGCACCGAGACCGAGATGCATACTCATAAAACGGTGCTGCCCACCGATCGGGCGATGTTCCAAAAACTGGTAGCGGCGGCAGGGTTGGATTTGATTCGGCGGCAGTTGCTGGGGCTACCCAAGCTGCCCCACTACTTTAGTCGGCGGGCAATCTAGCGCCACGAAGCAGTCGGGGCAGCCGCGATCAGCGATAGCGTCTTCACAAGCGCCCTCAGCAACCGCAATACAAGCACTGGCCACGGTCTGAGCCATCGTGAGCCACGTGTGTTACCGAACCAGCGGCAATGCCTCGCTACGGCTGCAGGCGCGTGATCAGCCAGGCGCCGTCGCCAGTTAGGGCGTAACGAAAGCGATCGTGCAGGCGGCTCTCGCCCCCCTGCCAGAACTCCCACGCGGTGGGCACCAACCGATACCCTCCCCAATGGGGCGGCCTTGGGATTTCGCCCTCACCGAAGCGGGCGGTGACCTCGGCGAGCTGTGCCAGCAGCGCCTCGCGGTTGTCGATGGCCTGACTTTGCGCCGACGCCCAGGCACCCAGCTGGCTGTCTCGCGGGCGGGAGGCAAAGTAAGCATCGGATTCGGCATCGCTCACCCGCGCCACGGTACCCGTTACGGACACCTGCCGGTCCAGCTCGTTCCAGGGGAAGAGCATCGAGGCTTCGGCACAGGCATCAAGGGCAGCCGCCTTACCGCTGCCGTAATTCGTGTAGAACACCAGGCCTCGCTCATCCACGCCCTTCATCAGCACCATACGCTGGCGGAGGGCGTTGTTGGCCTCGCGGGTTGCCAGGGCGCAGGCCGTGGGGTCGGCCAGTCCTGCGGCAATGGCCTGCTCCTGCCAGCCAATAAACTGCGTCACCGGGTCTGCTGCGAGGTCTTTGCGGCGCAAGCCCCCCAGGGTGTATGAGCGTCGATGTTCACTAAAGCGCATGGCATCTCAAAAACAGGTGAAACTCCCTAAAGTGTAGCGCAGGTGCTTGCCGGAGGGGCTGACTCCTGTGGTAGCCTCATGCACCTTTTTGGCGCGCCGTAGGGAAGGACTCGGCGCCCCGCACTTGGAAAACCCCATGTCGATCAAAGCCTTGTTCACCGCTATCGCACTCACACCCTTGCTAATTGCCGTCACCACGCCTCCCATTGCTGCGCAGAGCACCCTGCCCGCTCCGCCGGTATCAGACGCGCCCATCATCGATTACCAAAACCGCTACCTGCCCACCTATGGTCGTGTGGGTATGGTGGTGAGCCCCGAGGTGCTGGCTGGCGAGATCGGCCTCGATATGCTCAAGCAGGGCGGCAATGCGGTCGATGCAGCAGTGGCGACAGGGTTCGCCCTCGCCGTAACACTGCCCCGGGCGGGCAATATTGGCGGCGGTGGTTTTATGCTGATTCATCTAGCCGAGACCGATGAACAGATTTTTATCGACTACCGCGAGACGGCACCGGCGGCTGCAACACCCGAGATGTTTTTAAATGAGGACGGCTCGGTCGATCAGGCCAAGGCCTACTTCTCGCATCAAGCGGCCGGCGTACCGGGCACGGTGGCGGGTTTGATTCATGCCCAGGAGCGCTACGGCAAACTCACACTCAAGCAGGTGATTCAGCCGGCGATTGATTTGGCAGATAAAGGCTTTGAGACCTCGCTGGCACTGCACATGAGCCTCAGCGCGCGCGCCGAGCGACTCGCCGAAAATGCCGAAGCCAAGCGCATCTATTTACAGGGCGGCGACACGGCACCGGTGCCGGGCACGCTACTCAAGCAATCCGACCTCGCCAGCACACTCAAGCGTATTCGCGACAAAGGCGCTGACGGCTTTTACAAAGGTGAAACCGCAGCACTCATCGCGGGAGACATGGCCGCCAACGACGGCCTGATTACCACCGAGGATCTCGCCAACTATCGTGCCCTCGAGCGCCCACCCGTGCGCGGCACCTTCCGCGACTTTGACATCGTATCGGTGGCGCCGCCCTCATCGGGTGGCGTGCATATTCTGCAAATGCTCAACATCCTCGAGCCGTACCCATTGGAATCTTATGGCCACAACAGCGCGGCCTACCTGCACCGCGTGATCGAGAGCATGAAGCTCGCCTACGCCGACCGCAGCCGCTACATGGGCGACCCGGACCAGACCGTGATCCCGACCGAGGCGCTGATTAGCAAGGACTACGCCGCCGAGCGCCGCAACCTCATTGATGCCGACCGCGCCAAAACCGCTGCAGAAGTCGGCCCAGGCAACCCGGTACCCGCAGAGAGCCCCGACACCACCCACTACTCGGTGGCCGATGCGGAGGGCAACGTGGTCGCTAATACCTACACCCTCAACTTCAGCTTCGGCTCGCATATTGTAGTGCCCGGCACCGGCATCCTGCTGAATAACGAGATGGACGATTTCGCCGCCAAAGCGGGAGACGCCAACGCCTACGGGCTGGTACAGGGCGAGGCCAACACCATTGCGCCGGGGCGACGGCCGCTCTCCTCCATGACGCCCACGATTGTCTTTAAGGACGGACAGCCCTGGCTGGCCGCAGGAAGCCCGGGTGGCTCGCTGATCATTACCACCGTGCTGCAAACACTCCTGAACGCCATGGTGTTCGACATGAACATTGCGGCGGCGGTGGCGGCACCGCGGGTGCACAACCAGTGGATGCCCGACCGCACGTTAGTGGAGCCTGGCATCAGTGTGGACACGCAACGCATTCTGGAGGGCTGGGGCCACAACCTCACCCCCACCCGACGCACTATCGGGCGCTCCAACTCGCTGATGATCGACGATGGCTGGATGCAGGGCTTTGCCGATATGCGCCGCCCTGGGGGGCACGTCGCCACCGAGTAA
>DFQW01000204.1:6098-7115 GCA_002377985.1 Halieaceae bacterium UBA3479
GCCATCACGAGCGCCAGCAGACCCAGCAGCGTCAGCAGGTCCAGTCGACACAATCAGCGAGGATGTCTACTCTCAATAGGCCGTTAGTATTTCCTATACTTTGAGCGTCAGCTGCTGAAGCTTTGCGAGAAATGCCGAAGGTGAGGTAGGGCGCCCCCGAAGGAACCCCTGATGCTCTGTGATACCCACCTTGATAAGCATGGTCTCCTGTTCCAATGTTTCAATGCCTTCTGCAATCAAACTGATGTTGAGCGATTCGGTCAGCTGTCTCGCGTGGCGCAAAATCTCCAGGCCTCGTCTGGATTGGGCACCCTTGGCCACAAGGTGTTTGTCCAGTTTCACGATATCGGCGTCCACATTGACCAACCTCTCAAGGTTACTGTGGCCCACACCAAAATCATCGATAGCGACCTTGACGCCCGCGTTCCGCAGCACCGCAAGATGCTCATCTTCGATAATGTCGCCGCACTGCTCAGAACCTTTTTCGATGATTTCAATCACTAACCCCTTCAGGTCCACCGGTTTCTCCTGCAGTGGTTCAATAACGGAGGACACGAAAGCCTGGCTCCTCAGGGACTCGGCGGCATAGTTGAAATGAACGTTAATAGGTTGTCTCGCTCGTATGCTTGAGTAGAGCCGCATCCTTTTCTTCAGTAAGTGGTCCATGTAAGGCGCTTGCCACTCCAAGGCGATAAACGTATTGAGGTAGTGGTCAATCGGCACAATTGAGCCGTCATCCAGTCGCCACCGCAACAGACACTCCGCGCCAGAGATACGCCGGGTTTTGGTGTCGAATAAGGGCTGTACGGCATAACCAATCTGGTCGGAAAGAATGGCCGCACCGACCTCCCTTGCGGGGATCTCTGTTTTCGATGTCGATGATGTCAGTGGTGACACCGCCATTGCTGGCCGTGCGGTGTTCGATACGCTGGGCACGGAGTCACCGGCTACAAAGCGAACTACTGATCCTTTGCCCTGTCGCTTCGCTTGCCGCATAGCGATGTCTGCCTCAGAGGC
>DFQW01000011.1:0-10900 GCA_002377985.1 Halieaceae bacterium UBA3479
AGCCATGTTTTTACCAAATCGATGGTTCTCGGCGGCATTTCGAGTTCCCGCTCTTTATTGCCCTTGCCAATGACCTTGATCGAACGATCACCAAAATTGATCTTTCCAATATCAATGGTGACGACCTCGGCGCGACGCGGTCCACAGCCGAATAAAATCCCTAATAACGCGGCATCTCTAACGCCTGCCGCGCCTTCATCGTGCAGGCAATGGTCAATCAGTGCCGCGATTTCATCGACATGCAACGCGCGACCTACGGCCAGTCGCTGTAGTTTGATGGCACGAATTTGCTCGATCAGACTGAATTGGTGATCACTCATTTGCTGGTGGAGCATGGCCTCGCGCGCAACACCTTTGATAATGGAGAGGTACAGGTTGCGGGTATTATCCGAGAGGCCTTTTTGCTTCAGTTTTTCCATCAGGGCCAAAACCGTTGCACGATCCAGTCGATGCCAGGGAAAGGAGTCGGGCGTGTGATCACACAGGATAGCGATTTGCTTCATCACGGAGCGCGCTGTCGTTCTGCTGGCTTCCGAGCCCTGCAGTGAAGCCAGGTACAATGACGCCGGATTGCTATGTTGCAGCGGCGCATCTGAGCCCACCGTTGCCAACCATCCGCTTATCTCTTGATTTGCCGTTTTTCTTTTGGCATCCATGGGAGGCCGCACCCCATAACGGTTGCTTTAACTGACGTAAATATACATTTAAGGAAGTTATAATACAACCTAGTGTCGCCGTCCCCGACACATCCTACAAGTAATATCTGCAATCTCACTTGCGGCGACAAAGCCAACGGAGGATTATTTGGCTCTCAAAAAGACCACCAATCCTTCTTTCATCACAAAATCGATGGCCTCCAGCTCGGTGATATCAGCCAACGGGTCTCCATAGACGGCGACCATATCAGCGTACGCCCCGGGCTTTATTTCTCCGAGATCATCACTGGCTCGCAACAACCGTGCTGCATTGATGGTGGCAGAACGAATCGCCTCCATGGCCGGCATTCCAGCCTCAACCATGTAGCGGAACTCTCGCCCATTTAATCCGTGTGGGGATACGCCTGAATCGGTGCCGAACGCGATGGGAACCCCGGCCCTCCAAGCTTGGGCAAAAGTGCCCTGAATCTGAGGCCCGACAGCCGCCGCCTTGGGACGCACGATGTCGGGTAGCTTTCCCTCCTGCTCTGCCAGCTCCGCGACCCACTTACCCGCTGAAATAGTCGGCACGTACCAGGTGCCCCTTTCGCGCATCAAATCCATGATTTCAGCGGTCATATATGTACCATGCTCGACTGAATGCACGCCTGCAAGAACGGCGCGCTTCATGCCCTCTGGGCCGTGGGCGTGAACAGCCACAACAAAGTTATAGTCCTTTGCCGCACTCACGACAGCATCCAGTTCGTCGCGGGTAAACTGGGGGTTGTCGCCGCTTTTAGCCAGCGATAGAACGCCACCAGTGACGGTTAGCTTTATGACATCGCTACCATCTTTATAGCGCTGTCGAACCGCTTTGTACGCATCCTCCGCACCATTGATCACCCCTTCTTTGGGCCCAGGATCACCGCGAAGATCCTCGCGAATGCCATTAGTTGGATCGGCATGTCCGCCTGTTGTCGCAATGGATTTGCCCGCCGCAAAGATGCGCGGTCCGGGAACGATGCCTTGCGCGATGGCGTCTCGCAGCGCGAATGATGCTTCGTGGTCACCCGCCCCCAGGTCGCGCACGGTCGTAAAGCCGGCCTCCAGCGTCCGCCTGGCGTAAGTGGTTGAACGCAATGCATACTCCGCCGAGTTCATATAATAGGCCTCGGCATAGCTATCAGGGGGGTTAAGCTCACTATCCAAATGAACATGCATATCCATCAGGCCCGGCATCACGGTGGCTGAACGCAAGTCAATGACCATCGCCTGATCTCGATCAACGTAGCCGTCAAGCACCTCCACAATGCGGCCCTTGTCGATGATGACGGTCTTTTCTGTTACCACCTGACCAGCTGCGACATCGATAAGCCTGCCTGCATGCACCAGTGTTGTCGCCTGTCCCGACACCGAAAATAGCAAGCTCATTAACACACTTAGGTATTTCATAAATTTATTTTCCTTATCTATCATGGCGTTAGCGTACTTTTTCGATGTGATTTAACCTTCCGCAACATTCCGTTCCTTCAGGCGGATTGTATAACGACTCGAATAAAAGTATCGCGAAGAATGAACGCGCTAAATCCGCTGGCCATGTTTTGGCGACAGATCAGGCTAGCGTGTTGAAGCTGGGAATGCTGGCAGAATTCGACATTAACCTTCGGATGTTCCCTAAGCCGGTAGGAATATTGTTATTCTCTTGCAGAATATACTTGAGCTCGTCGGATTCAGCATTGCTTGGAGCACGCATTGTCAGGGGTAGCTGTTCAACATTTTTTTGATCCTGTCACGTCAACACTGACTTATGTGGCAAGCGATCCAACATCGGGCTGCTGTGTGGTCATCGACCCCGTTCTCGATCTTGATTACGCATCGGGGACAATTACGACAGACTCCGCAGATCGGCTAATTGATTTCATCAAGGCTGAAAATCTGACGCTGAAGTTGATCCTGGAGACGCATATTCATGCCGATCACCTCTCGAGTGCGCCCTACTTACAGAGCCGACTGGGCGGAAAAATCGGCATTGGCGGCCGCATTACAACGATTCAGGCCACTTTTGCGGAGATTTTCGACGAGGATAACGGATTCCAAAGGGATGGATCCCAATTTGACTTGATCCTTGAAGACGGTGACCTGTTTCCTGTTGGGGAGCTCACTGGTGAGGCATTTCATGTACCGGGGCACACCCCGGCGTGTAGCGCTTATCGCATTGGCGACGCGCTGTTCGTCGGCGATACCCTCTTTATGCCCGATGCGGGAACCGCCAGATGTGATTTTCCTGGCGGCGATGCGAGAGCTCTCTATGAGTCTTGTCAAAAGTTGCTGGCGCTTCCCGAGGCGACGCGTGTTTATGTGTGTCATGACTACCAGCCAGAGGGCCGACCCCTCGCCTTTGTCTCGACCATAGCCCAGCAGCGACAAGATAATATTCATGTGGGCGGCGGGATTTCGGCCGACGAATTTGTGGCCATGCGTGAGGCGAGAGATGCAACGCTAGGCATGCCAACGCTCATTTTTCCCTCGTTGCAAACAAATATGCGCGCGGGTCATTTGCCGCCTTGTAATAACAATGGACGCTTGTTTTTGAAGGTGCCTGTCAACGCATTCAGTGGGATTGACATGCGCCCATTTGCCGAACAAAAGTGAAGAACATCAGGGGGACCGATGACTGAGCAACGATACGATATTGTAATAGTGGGCGCGGGCGCTGCGGGTATCGCGACGGCTGCCAGCGTAAAGAAACGTCAGCCAAAAGTTTCCATCGCCCTGATAGATCCGGCGGAGACGCATTTTTATCAACCGGGATGGACCATGGTTGGGGCGGGAATCTTCGATCCTCCCGCCACGTCGCGTCCAATGGCGTCCTTGATTCCGGCCGGTACGACATGGATAAAACAGGCTGTGGTGAGCTTCGAGCCTGAGTCAAACTTAATAATTCTCAACAGCGGCGCGCAAATTCACTACGAGCAACTCGTGGTGGCCTCGGGCCTCACCCTGAATTGGAGCGGCGTCGAAGGCCTCGAAGAAAATCTGGGGCGCAATGGTGTGACCTCAAACTACTCCTACGAGACGGCGCCCTATACCTGGGAACTTGTGCAGAACATCAAGAAAGGTGCAGCGCTCTTTACCCAGCCACCCATGCCGATAAAGTGTGCGGGTGCGCCGCAGAAAGCGATGTATCTCTCTGCAGACCATTGGCGACGTGCCGGCGCACTGGGCGATATACAAATCGATTTTTGTACTGCGACGCCGGGACTTTTTGGGGTGGCCGAGTATGTGCCCGCATTAATGGAGTACGTCGAGCGGTACGGCGCCCGACTGAATTTCCAGACGAATCTAAAACGAATAGATGCAGAACAGAAAATAGCTGTTTTCAGTTCGCCCGAAGGCGATATCGAGAAGCCTTTTGACATGATTCATGTATGCCCACCGCAGTGTGCCCCCGACTTTATTAAAGCCTCTCCGCTGTCTGATGATGCCGGGTGGGTCGATGTCGATCAGGCCACCTTGCAACACAAGCGCTTTGAAAATATTTTTTCCTGCGGTGACGTAATGAACGCCCCGAACGCAAAAACCGCCGCCGCAGCTCGCGCCCAGGCTCCGGTAGTGGCCGAAAATCTTCTTGCGCAGCGCGCGGGTAAAGGTGCTCGTCTGGGTTACAACGGCTACGGATCCTGTCCGCTCACGGTAGAGCGGGGGAAAATCGTCCTTGCTGAGTTTGGCTACGGTGGGAAGTTGCTGCCCTCGTTTCCTAAGTCCATATTGAATGGTTTGCGCCCTACTCGCCTTGCCTGGCATCTAAAGGCAGATCTGCTGCCTCAGATCTATTGGCATGCCATGCTCAAAGGCCGGGAATGGATGATAAAGAACGACGTTAGACCCTAGTTTCACGCACAAACTATGCAGTATTGGTCTAAATTGGTTCCCGCGCTTACGTGGTTGAGAGGGTACTCGCGCGCGAACTTTGTCAATGACAGCCTGGCGGCTGTGATTGTCACCATCATGCTCATTCCGCAGTCGCTGGCATATGCCCTACTCGCGGGATTGCCGGCAGAAATGGGTTTGTATGCCTCCATATTTCCTCTTGTTGCCTATGCTCTTTTCGGCAGCAGTCGAACGCTATCGGTCGGGCCGGTCGCGGTCGCCTCGCTGATGACGGCGTCCGCAATTGGCTCGGTCACCGCAACAGGCGAGGTAGATTACGCAACCGCTGCCACGATGCTGGCATTTCTCGGTGGATTGATGTTGGTCACCCTGGGTCTATTCAGGTTTGGCTTTGTCGCCAATTTTTTATCGCATCCGGTAGTGTCAGGATTTATCACTGCGTCGGGGGTTATCATTGGGCTGGGTCAGATGGGTCCGTTGGTGGGAGTATCCCTTCAAGGGGACAACCTGATCTCTTTGGTTATCGCATTGCGTGATCAACTACCGCAGGCGCACGTGCTGACGGCGGTGATCGGTTTCTGCTGTCTTGTTTTTCTCCTCCTCGCGCGGTTTGCGTTTCCTAAGTTACTGAAGCTGATGGGCTTGGGCCCTCGGGCAATCAATTTGGCAGTGCGGGCCGCGCCTGTCCTTATGATGATCGTGATCATTCCAATTTCGATGGCAGAGGATTTCGCTGCCCTGCAAGTGCCGATCGTAGGAGCTGTGCCCAGCGGACTGCCAGAGTTCAGTTCGCCCCTGCTGAACTGGGATTTGATCTCAGAGTTGGCGATGCCGGCTTTTTTGATCGCACTGATTGGCTTCGTCGAATCGGTATCGGTGGGCAAAACACTCGGCGCGAAAAAAAGAGAGCGAATCAACGCCAATCAAGAATTGGTGGGCCTCGGTGCGGCCAATACCGCCGCAGCATTATCCGGTGGTTTCCCGGTTACCGGTGGGTTCTCTCGCTCTGCCGTTAACTTTGATGCGGGTGCGGATACGCAAATGGCGTCCATTTTTACTGCCGTGGGAATCGGACTGGCAACGCTTTTTCTCACGCCGATTTTGTATTTTCTTCCGAAGGCGGCCTTGGCTGCCACGATCATTGTTGCCGTTCTGAGCATCATCGACTGGAAGATAATCCGACAAGCGTATCGATTTTCATCCGCAGATTTCTTGGCGGTAACCTTGACTATCGTCATTACCCTTGTCGCCGGTGTCGAGTTAGGTGTGTTGATCGGGGTTGCCGTAAGCTTGGGTCTTTATCTCTATCAAACGAGCAAACCGCATTTCGCAATCGTAGGCCAAGTGGGCGCCTCAGAGCATTACCGCAACATCGAGCGCCACGAGGTAACGACCTATCCAGAAATTCTCTCCATTCGGATCGACGAGTCTCTGTATTTTGCAAACGCAAGCTACTTAGAAGAAATCGTATTTGATCAAATATCGCGAAAACCGCAGCTGTCAGATGTAATTCTGATGTGCCCGGCGGTGAATATCGTGGATATGAGTGCGCTCGACGCGCTGAATGAAATCAACGAGCGGCTCAGAGATCTGGATATCAAATTGCATCTCAGCGAGGTAAAAGGTCCTGTGATGGATACGCTTAACCGCAGCGATTTTTTCGAAAGACTGACGGGCGAAATTTTTCTGTCGCATCACGTTGCGGTCAGCGAACTGCGCGCAAGAATGACTTTGGGATAAGCGCTACAGGTAACGTTGATCCTGCTCTGTTTTCATTAAGCGCTTGATAGAGCGATCTAAAACATGCCCCGCTGCCAAACCTAATTTCTCCTGCCAACTGCGCCTTTCGCGATAACGCACTTCGACCAGGTCGCGGTCCGCAGACTTTTCCATGAGATAACTATCCGAGGTGCAGAGGCGGTCTACCAAACGTTTCTCAAGCGCCCTTTGACCAAACCAGTATTCGCCTGTGCTTACCTCATCGATAGAAACAACGCTCCGATGTTCGGCCACAAACTGCTTGAATAGATCATGCACATCGTCAATGTCTGCCTGGAATTTTTCACGCGCCTTGTCTGTATTTTCTCCAAACACGGTGAGCGTCCTTTTATATTCACCGGCCGTGTGTAATTCAAAATCGATGTCATTTTTCTTCAATAACCGGTGAAAGTTAGGCAGCTGCGCCACCACGCCGATTGAGCCAATAATGGCAAACGGCGCGGCGATAATGGTGTCGGCAACGCAGGCCATCATATAACCACCGCTTGCGGCCACTTTGTCTACCGATACGATCAATGGAATGCCTGCTTCCTTTATGCGCAAAAGCTGACTTGCTGCGAGACCATAGCCATGCACAACACCGCCACCACTTTCGACCCTCACCAAAATTTCATCGGTACTCGTTGCAAGTGGCAGGATTGCGGAAATTTCCTCGCGCAACTGCGCGACCTGGCTGGCTTGCATATCTCCTTCAAAATCGATAATGAATGTCCGAGCCCGACTCGCCTCGCCGCTCTGATCTGAGTCGTCTTTCGCGGCTTTTTTCATTTCTTTTTTCTTTTGTTTTTCGACTCGCTTTTTTTCTTTCATTCTCGCTTTTGTCGCAAAGGGCTCCTCGACGACAGCGCGAATGGGCTCTTGCTGTTCTTCGTATCGCTCATTAAGCAGCCGAGCTTCTACGCTGCCGTCGTCACCTCTATCACGTCGTCGCTGCGATATGGCGACAACACCGGCTACCGCTATAAGGAATACGCCCAAAAGAATCACCGCTTGCAGCAGAAATTCAACGATTTCCAGAATAAAGTCCATCGGCATGTTTCCTATCGGCTATTGATGAAATGAGAGATTAGCTGGCCCGAGATTGAGGTCATCGGGGGCGTAGGTGGCAGCGCATTGGCATCGAACCAGTCCGCGTCTTCAATCTCCTCCTCATTGAGCGCGAGGCTTCCCGATACCCAATCGGCAAAAAATCCGAGCATCACTTGACTCGGGAACGGCCATGGCTGGGAAGAGAAGTAGCGAATGTTACCAACCTCAATGCCGACTTCCTCCCTAACCTCTCGCGCTACCGCTTGCTCGCAGCTCTCTCCCGGTTCCATAAAACCCGCGAGCGTACTGTAAAACCGCTTTTGGAAGCCGGCGGCGGCTGCCAATAACAGCTGCTCACCCTTGGACACCAGTACAATCACACAAGGCGATACGCGGGGATAAACCCTAAACGCACACTCACTACATAGAATCGCTCTACCACCTTCGGTCATCCCGGTGGCCGCTCCACATTGACCGCAGTGGCGATGGGTGCGTGCCCAATGCAGCAACTGATAGGCTCGGCCGTGCGCATGGAAGAGATTGTCCTCAACACGTCCCAGCAGACTGTACAGGTTGACTGCAATCTGTTCGGTTTGACTCACTTGATTTTCAGCTATCGCAAAAGCCCACAGCGCCCTTCCCTGCCAATGACCCACTGGCAAGGCGAGGGAGGGCTCAAGACCCCATAAATTCCCAACCTCCTTTACGGTCCACGGAGACCCGGGTGTACCCCGCATGGCTGTCACCGCGTTTCTACCTGCAAAGACCAGGCTCCAATCATTTGGCTCTGCCCGTTGAGGAAGCGTAGAGATATCGAGCACGATTGCTCCGAGAGATCGAATGGAGGCGCTAGTCTAGGAACGGAAAGCCGGTAGCACAAGAACCAAGAGCATTGTCTCGCCATGTATCCCAGACGTACGTTCGGGTGTAAAGTTATCTCCCAGTGGGCACTTTGTGCATCCCCGTCTTGGCTTGGGGGCTCTGGTGCGCATCGCCGACCATCTTTATTACTGCAAGTAGACGGACACACGAATGAGCGAATCTCAACTGACAGCCCTGTGGCACAATTTTTTGGGTGAATCCCCGGTTTGGTACAAACAGACCATCATTGTCTTTCTGGTCCTGAACCCGATCCTGTTGAGTCTCGCCGGACCTGTCGTGGCGGGATGGGTTCTGATCGCAGAATTCATCTTCACCCTTGCGCTGGCACTGAGATGCTATCCGCTCCAACCCGGTGGTTTGCTTGCTGTCGAGGCCATTGTAATGGGGTTGGCGGAGCCGCACAGCGTTTTTCATGAGGCTGAGGCTAACTTTGAGGTCATTCTGTTGCTGATGTTTATGGTCGCAGGCATTTATTTCATGAAAGACCTCCTGCTCTATGTTTTCACCAAAATATTATTGAATGTTCGCTCCAAGAAAATGCTTTCTTTCCTTTTCTCTTTTGTCGCGGCATTCCTCTCGGCTTTTCTTGACGCGCTTACCGTAACCGCCGTGCTCATAGCCGTCGGTGTGGGTTTCTACGCGGTATTCCATCGCGTTTCATCAGGCGCGTTGCTCGACGACAAGTTACACGACCACACACAAGACGCCTCTGTTGACCCCTCCGACCTGGACGATCTGGAGACCTTCAGGGGTTTCCTTCGCAGCCTGTTGATGCATGGCGCGGTGGGTACCGCACTTGGAGGAGTCTGTACCTTGGTGGGCGAGCCGCAAAACCTACTGATCGCCACGGTAGCCGGCTGGAACTTTCAGACGTTCTTTTTGTATATGGCACCTATTACGATGCCGGTGTTGGCGTGCGGCTTAATAACCTGTTTGTTGCTTGAGGCTACCAGCGCATTCGGTTACGGCGCGCAAATGCCCGAGAAAGTGCGTAAGGTGTTAATCGATTTCGATGCCGCGCAGCAGGCCAGCGCCACGCAACGCTCGCAAATGAAATTGACGATTCAGGCTGCCGTGGCGGTCATTCTAGTCTTCGCTCTGGCCTTCCATATCGCGGCTGTGGGTTTAGTAGGCCTACTGGTCATTGTGCTCCTCACTGCGTTCAACGGCGTCACCGACGAGCACGAAATAGGCCATGCATTTCACGAGGCGCTACCGTTTACTGCCCTGCTCGTCGTCTTTTTTGCGATCGTAGCGGTCATCCACGAACAGCACCTTTTCACCCCCGTGATTGAGGCCGTACTGGCAATGTCCAGTGAAGTCAGGCCCGCGATGTTCTTTCTCGCGAATGGCCTGTTGTCTGCGATATCCGACAACGTGTTCGTGGCAACCGTCTATATCTCGGAGATCGACGCAGCGCTTAAGGCGGGTGAAATTGATCGCGCAGAATTTGACCGACTGGCGATAGCGATCAACACAGGAACGAATCTTCCTTCCGTCGCAACACCCAATGGTCAAGCGGCATTCTTGTTCCTACTTACCTCGGCTTTGGCGCCACTGATTCGTTTGTCTTACGGAACGATGGTCTGGATGGCATTGCCCTACACCATCGTCCTGACGGCAGTCGGATTGGGTGCAGTGATCGTCGCCCTCTAATTCACTGGCGGACGGAGGTCCGCCACAACGCGCCACCCGCTCCTTCCTCCAGTTCGGTGATGCGGGCGTCGTGGCGCGCGAGCTCTTCGTCATTTGCGCGAATAACGGGCGTCGGTTTGCGACTGGCGGACAGTCTTCTTATGTCGCTCGCAGCGCTGGCGCTGGTTGTTTGGCCCACTATCCTGCTGTCTGATGAAAGTCCGAGCGAAGCCTGACCCCCGGTCATTGCCAGATAGACCTCGGCAAGAATTTCTGCGTCAAGCAATGCGCCGTGCAGCGTTCTGCTGCTGTTATCTATTTCATAGCGCTGGCAAAGCGCGTCCAAATTGTTTCGCTGCCCGGGGTGCTTGTGTCTGGCCATCTGCAACGTGTCGACCACCTCGCACATGTGCCCTACCGCTTTATAGTTTTGCCCGAGGACAAGAAGCTCTGCGTCCAGAAATCCGACGTCGAAGGCCGCGTTATGGATAATCAATTCGGCGCCGTCAATGAACTCGACAAACTCCGCTGCAATCTGACTGAAGTTTGGCTTGCCGGCGAGAAACTCAAGCGTAATGCCATGAACCTCCATGGCACCCTCATCAATCTCTCTCTCTGGGTGGATATACTGGTGAAAGTGGCGCCCGGTCACCCGCCTGTTAATCAGCTCCACACAGCCGATTTCAATGATTTTGTGGCCTTGAGAAACCTCGAGGCCGGTGGTTTCGGTATCCAGCACGATCTGACGCTTTTCCACCTTACCCTCCCTTGATTTCAGCCATACCCAGATTGGCCAAGGCATCGGCGCGCTCATTATCTGGATGCCCGCTGTGACCCTTCACCCATTTCCAGTCCACAGCGTGTCGGACCGTTTGTGCCTCTAGCTGCTCCCACAGGTCCTGATTTTTAACGGGCTTTTTAGCGGCTGTTTTCCAGCCATTGGTTTTCCACTTATGCAACCACCGTGTGATGCCATCTTTGACATAGGTAGAGTCTGTCGTTAACTCGACCTCACAAGCTTCTCGCAACGCCTGAAGCGCCTGAATCGC
>DFQW01000011.1:11248-21619 GCA_002377985.1 Halieaceae bacterium UBA3479
CCCGGTCCCGGGTTTCCGCTGCAAGCCCCATCAGTAAATGCACTAATGCGTTTCACCGAGGTCTCCTGGCAAGGACAGAGTCCATCTTTCGGATCTGTCTAGGCACGGGCACGCCCCCACTGGGCTTGCCCAAAGGCATTGCGATTAATCGGGGTCTATTGATCGCGGGCGCAGGGACATCGAGGTAGTTAGCCACTCGTTTCCGAGCGTGAATCAAATAGGCGCTTCCCGTCGGAGCGTTATGCCTGACCAGCCATCCGTCGATTTTTTCGACTATTCTGCCAACATGCCCGGAACCCAGTGGCGTCATTGTCGCCATAAAAACTGGCTCAGAAAAAGAAAAATCCAACAGTGACAGCCAATCTCTCAACTGGCGGCTGCCTACTGCACGTATGCGTCGACGGCGCCTGAAAAAAAGATTGCTGGCTAAATTACTCAAACCCCAGAGACCGTAGGGAGAGAAACTTATGATGAACAAATGCCCGTTCGGCATTAGCACCCTTTGACATTCTCTGAGGACGCTATGCGGGACTGGCGAGGTATCGAGCGTATGGCAGAGAACCAACGCGTCGATGGAGTCTGACGCAAACGGCAGCTCGCTGGAGCGGCCAATTGCGCCACGGAGCACTTCATCCTGCGGTGCTTTACTCGAGAGTCGAAACAGCCGCTGCGTCTTCACAATTTGGCTGAAATCCAGGCCGATGTCGGCGCCTGTTACCAGCATTTGGTAGCCAAAGACCTGCTCGAGTAGGTCACTGAAGGAGACGCCAAATTGCTCTGCGAGCCGCTGTCCCATGGCCGTCTCTGCGTACCAGCGACTTAGCAGAGC
This sequence comes from Halieaceae bacterium UBA3479, assembly GCA_002377985.1. Classification (GTDB taxonomy): domain Bacteria; phylum Pseudomonadota; class Gammaproteobacteria; order Pseudomonadales; family Halieaceae; genus Luminiphilus. The sequence goes on from DFQW01000011.1 coordinate 12,078, forward strand.
GTGATTCGTCGATTCTTCATGATGAGGACTGGCCACAGTCATCGCTAAAAGGTAGCCTCCGGATAGCCTTGCTTGGATCGGGAATACTCCATGGAGCCTCTGACTATATCGCCCATCAACGCATTCAGCGATAATTATATTTGGCTGATCAGTGACGGCAGCAACGGCTTTGTCGTTGATCCCGGAGATGCGGCCCCTGTGATGGCAGCGCTCACAGCATTGCAGCTACAGCTTTCGGGAATCCTGATTACACATCATCATTTTGACCACACCGGCGGTGTCGCCGAGTTACAGAGTTCAACCGGCTGCAAAACTTGGGGTCCGGTCGGCAGTCCCGGGGGACCGTACGACCACACTCTGCAGGAAGGAGCGGTAGTGAGCGTGCTGGGGGTGGATTTTTCCGTGCTGGAAGTCCCGGGTCATACCCTTGACCACATCGCCTTCTACTCGGAGAGTCAGGGGGCTCTTTTTTGCGGCGATACGCTGTTTGTCGGGGGCTGTGGCCGCGTATTCGAGGGGAATCCGCCACAAATGAGAAGGTCGTTGGAAAAGTTGCGGCAACTTCCTGCGGAGACCCGTATTTTCTGTGCCCATGAGTACACCCTCGCAAACCTGCATTTCGCAAGACTGGTAGAGCCAAATAATCAGCGGCTTCAGACATTTCTTGAGGAGTGCGAAGAGAAGCGCCGGGCCAGCCTGTCAACGGTACCGTCGCTGTTGGGCGCTGAACGTGAATACAATCCATTTTTGCGATGGGATGAGCCCGACGTGCTTGGGACATTGAAACGGCTGGGACGACTGCAGGACGACTCTCATGACGCGGTGTTTACCGCGGTCCGCGAATGGAAAAATCAGGCCTGAATTATTACTCAGCAATAGCTGACAGTCGCGAACAGCTTGCTTTGCTATCATCCGCAATTAGGGTATCTTTCTCACCACATTTAATTGGCCTGCACCAAAATGGTGCAAAACAAGGAAATAGACTATGAAATTGGTATCGATATTCTCTGTCGTAGCGTCACTCACTCTGGCCGCTTTTTCAGCGTCGGTGCTGGCGCAACACCATGAATCGGGTGACCATGCTGTGGCGGCAGAGATGGGCACAGCAGACACGGTATGGGCCTCCGGCGGCAGAGCCTTGGTTGCCGAAGTCGAGGGTCAAGTTATCGCCGTTGATATGGAGACCCGAGAGGTTGTGGTACGCGGTCCAGCGGGTAACTTCGTTACCTTAACGGCCCGAGAAGACGGTGTTGACCTCTCAAAGATTGCGGTAGGCGATACGATCATTGCCGACTATATCGCCTCTATAGAAGCCGAAGTTAGGGCGCCAACGGAGGAAGAGGCTGCTAATCCGTGGATCGTAATGGGTGAAATGGGCAACACCGACCGTGACTCGGAAGTAACAGCAGCAGGTGCCGCTCGTCTGGTTCGAGCCGTATGCACCATTGAAGCAATGGATCGCAACGGTAATGTTGTAATCAAGGATGCACGGGGCAGAATGCACACAGTAGGCGGTGTGGAACTCGAGAAGCTGAACGATGTGCGCCTTGGAGACACCGTAGTCGTGGTCTTTACCGAAGCCTTGGTGCTTTCCTTGAAAGAAGTATAAATTTCTCCTCTCCCGCTTACAAAAACCCGGCCTGAGTGCCGGGTTTTTTATGCAGGTAAAGCCAGCACCTGAATCGCAGGAAAGTAGAGTGCGGTTTTGATGGGCACGTCTTCATCCCACTCGTGGTTTCTCAGCAGAGCGGCGTAGGTGTCGAGTTGGGTCCGATAAGTCATCAACTCTCTTGACGTAAAGCGCTGCACGTCTTCCTCGGCGCTTGGCCTGCTCGTCTTGTAGTCGACGACCCAGCGCACGCGCTCTTTTTGGTCAAAAAATGTGCGATCAATAACGTACTGGCGAACCTCTCCATTCTCTACTCGCGCAATTTGCAGTTCGCTATGCGCCTCCGGATGGTTACTCAGCAGCCATCGGCCCGTGGGGCATGTCAAGGTATTGGCAATTAGTTTGGCGCACGCGCTTTCTATGTGCTCAGCCGCTGACGGAGTCAGATTAGCCCGGAGCACATTAAAGCGAATCCACGCCATAATCTCGTCGGTAAGCTCAGACGGCAGGGGCGACAGGCCTGTCCCCAGGCGCTCGAGGATGCGGTGCGTAATAATTCCCAGACTCCGCTCCGCGGCGTTGTCTGCACCGAGTCTCTCAGTCGCGTCCTGTGACCGCATCAACCCGTCGCGCCGGCGGGGCATGGGTTTCGCAATGTGTGGAGGTAATGCCGTCGTCGCAATTCGGTAGAGCGGCGGCGCTACGTCGGGCCGTTCCGCCGTCACGCCCAGCGTTTTTTCTGAGGGCGTTACATCTGCCGCAGCATTATGCCTCACGGCGTTATTCATATTGTGCTGCAGTAACGACAGCAATGATCCTGCCGGTGCCATCCCGTCACTATTACTCGCTTCTAATTTAACGGTGCCACTGAGAAAGACCTGTTCCCGAGCTCGTGTAATGCCAACGTAAAGCAATCTTTTGAGCTCCTCCTGCAGCTTTTCTTTTTGCAGCCAATTTAGATAGTTGTAGAGCGTCGGAGCGTTCTTCTCTTGATCATCCGCCGCTATCAACAGGCCTGCTGAAGATGACCCTTCATGCCAGTGCCAGCGGAGAAGTTCTCGCGCGTTTGCCCGCGGTAGCTTCTGAAGCGCGGGCAAAAACACATAGTCAAACTCAAGACCTTTTGCCTTGTGCAGAGTGAGCACCCTTACACTTCCCGAAAGCGCGGTACCATCCAGAGAGCCACTATTTAAGTCATCGACAATGCGATCAGCATTAAGTCCGATTCCGGATGCCTCGGCTCGTCGTAAGGCGTCGAAAAAAAGCCGGACATTCTGCAACTCCTCGGGTCGCGCAGTGGCAGGCCCTCCCAGTCGCAGCCAAATCTGCTCTATCCATATCGGTAGCGCAAGACGGTCCCGTGTGCTGTCCGCCCAGTGCAGGGTCGATATCAGCGTTAAGAGCCGATGCCGCTCATCTTCAGCGAGCGCACTTGCGCCGTCGCCATCACCTAGCTCAAGCAGATTAAAGGGTCTGTCTTCATCACTACCTAACAAAAGTGCGAGTGATTTCAGCGTGAGCCCCGCCCACGGAGAGCGCATCAGCGCAAGTGCTGAGACATTATCTGCCGGGTTTTCGAGCCAACGACAAAGAGATAATAAATCCTTAACAATGGTTTGCTCAGCCAGGGACTGCAACGCATCTCCATCGAAGGGAATTCGTCGTTCTGCCAATGCGGCGACGATTTCGCCAGCGTGAGACCTTGCTCGAACCAATATAGCGATGGACGCCTCGGGATGGGTCTCACGTAATGTTGTGATGATGTCTGCAATATTTGCCGCTTCCTTGGTCGACCCGGTTCCAGTAAAGAGGTCGACACGTACGCCCTCCTCTCCTCCCGCAGCGCAGGGTTCCCGGGTCGCGCTAGCGGTAACGTGTTTTACGCTTCCTTTATTTAGATCCTCTTGCTCCCCCATCAGCGCGGCAAAAGCGTTGTTCACCCAATTCACGAGGGCGGGTCGCGAACGGAAATTCTGCGTGAGTGTCAGCGGGGTCAGTTCCAGACCACTTAAGCCTGTAGCTTGCACTCGCATAAATAAGGCGACGTCGGCATAACGAAACCCATAAATGGATTGCATTGCATCACCCACAACGAAAAGCGTCCGGGGGTCACCTCCGGCAGCGTTGTGATCTGACCAATCCCGCGTCAAGCGCCGCAGGAGTTCCGCTTGCGAGTGGGCGGTGTCCTGAAATTCGTCCACCAGTATGTGCTCAATTTGGTAATCGAGTCGCTCCGCCACCGAGGAGGGATTGTCGTCGGGGCCCAGCGCGTCGCAAGCCGCCAGCGCAATGTGGGTGTGGTCAACCGCACCAGCCTGCTGGAACATGAGTAACAGATGGGCTTGAAGTACAGGTAGCAAGGTCGAAATAGTGACCACCAACTGCCAACCTTTACCGTCAGGGTGCACCTCGGGCAAATTCCGAATCTCGGTGAGTAGCGCGCGGAGTTGGTTATCGTTACTGATATCGCTCAACAAGGCGATAAAGCGTTGTTTTGTATCGCTGTTTTTCTCAAATCCCTGACGAATAGATACGCCACCTGACTTGCGCCAGTCTCCACTGGTTGTTAACAACGCGCCCACCATGGCGCGCCAGTCCGCCAAGGCCTGGATATCAGTAGCCAAGCTCATTGGCGGTAGTTCCAGCACCTCCCGTGCCTCGTTCAGCACCTGACATAACTCAGTAAAATGGTCAGCCAGTCTCGCTTTGGCTGCGTGGAGTCGACGACAAACAAGATCCGTTACTGTCTCAATGAGTATGGTTTCAGCGCCTGAGGGGTCATGGTGTTGCCCCACATGGGGTGCCCAGTCCCCTCGCCTCGCGAGCAGGGACACCAGCAATTCGCGAACCTTCACCCAGCGGTTATCGAACTGACTTAAAAGCAAACGAAGCGCGGTCCCTACTTCACCCTGATCTCCTGCTTGGGAGAGCAGCTGGCCTACAGCACCCTCATACAGGGCTGTTGCGTCATCCAGTGGCTCAGTAACACCCCCAACACCGCTAACGACAGGCATTTGACGGGTAATTTCGTGGCAAAAACTATCGATGGTGCGGATATTGAGCGTTGATTCGTCTAACTGCCAGTCGAGTCTTTGAGCATGTGATAGCAGAGAGAGCGCCAGTTCACGAGTTGTGGCCTCGTGAGGAAAACGGATAGGGACTGATTCCCTTGCCTCCTCGAGTTTTTCGATGACTCTGCTACCCATCTCGCTGGCAGCTTTTCGGGTAAAGGTGATGGCGAGAACCTGCTCCGGTCGCGCTACTCTCGCCAGTAGCGCTAAAAGCCGTTGCGTCAGAAGTTCGGTTTTGCCAGACCCGGCGGGCGCGCTGACGCAAAAGCTTCGAGTCGGATCTATGGCGAGCAACCTATTCTGCTGATCCACGACACTCATTCGAAAGACTCATGTTCAGACACCCAATGTTCCTGCTGGCGAAGCTGAGTGATGCGACAAACGGGTTTTAGGTCGCAGTACTGACAGGCGCCGGGCGCCGGGTCGACGTTCGCTGCCCCGTCCAAAAATGCCTGCGCCAAGTGTTCCAATGCCGAGCCCCATTTATCGACGAGGTCGTCCCAATCCTCTGCCCACCCTTGGGTTTGTTGCGACAGACTTTTGTCACCGGTTTTATTAAGGCCGAGACTGTCGCCGAGAGGAATAAAATCAGCGTCTCGGGTGAGTGGCGCGAAAGCGATACCCTTCAATGCCTTGTCCAAAAAAGTGTATAGCGGCAATTGAGGTTCTTGAGGTCGCGGTCCGATCCATCGAGATCTGGCGGGCGCTGTGGATTTATAATCGATAACAATCCGACGCCCATCCTCAAGCTCATCGATGCGATCCGGTCTTAAAGTCAATTCAAGACCGCCGAGGTTGAGCACAGCCTCCTGTTCCAGACTGAGTACGGTAAACGGTATTTCCCTCTCTCGCTCTTGCTCCATCCATGCTGAAACGATGTCGATACAAAATGCGCGCTCAAGTTGCCAACAGCTGTCTCCGACGCGCGCGCGCAAGCTGAACCCGCGACGTTCGGCATCCGCTTCGATTTTGCCGAGCGCTGTGTTGGCGGCGTGCTCGATTCGCTCTAAAAGTGCGGCCGGAGAGATACTGCGTAATGTGGCGTGGGACGACAGTTCGCGCCATAAATAGAATAGCATCTCGTGAAGTACCAACCCTCGCTCAATAGCTGTGAAGCCGAACGCTTCCCTCCCAAGAGGATTGACTCTCATTCGATGCTTAATAAACGCCCTGAAACCACAGGCAGCCTGATCTTTCATCAGACTACTACCACCTGTATTTTTGCCCGGTGACACGGGAACGCGTTCATCCGTTGGCAACGGCTCTACCCGCCGCGGTGCTTCCCAGCGCGCCGGCGGGAACCAGGGTGTTTCGATTACATTGCCCCCCGGATATATCAGTCCACTGGGTTTCCGGGGCAGTCCGCGTTCAAATTCATGATAACTGACGACGGTTTCGCCGCCCCCAGCACACCAAATCTCAAGAGATTTTTGACTTTGAGAAAGTAAATGGGTTGCATTGAGCTCGTTAAAATCTAGCCGCCTCTGAATAAAGGCAGGGATAAAAGGATCCAGATGTGGCGCGCGCGGAAAGGTGCCTTGCTGAGCGCCACATACCCATACGCCATCAAATTCGAGGGCGATTGCTTCGAGTGGCCCCATTACCTGAACGCTGTCATGGGGTGTCTTAGGTTGGAACATGGTGCTCGCGAGTGATTGCCGCCAAAGGTTCAGCGCCGCCTCACGGGTTTGAGGGGGAAGCACCGCCGAGAGCGCTCCCAGCGCATCGAGGCTCGCATCAAGTCGGTCTAACTGTTGATACTCGATGGAATCCAGTGCCTCTCGGTACGGCCAACCCCAGATGTTGAGTCGATTTCGAATCCACCCGGCCCACTCAGTAAGCTGCTTCTTATCGCGATGCCTTCTGTCTCCACAAATATCAATGAGTACGGCTTTAAGCGGGCAATCTGATGCATATCGAGTGAGTAGATGTAACGTCTGATCAATGCTGATTTCAGTTATCCCTGACTGAAAAAGCCTGTCTACCACCTTTAACTCGTCGCGCGACGGATTGGCTAGCAAACCGGGAAAAAATGGTGAACGCATCAGTCTCGACCACTCCTGCCGAGGCAGCGGACGGACCTCCCACTCCAGCGCCGTCATGGCGTCCCGGAACATCGGCGTCGCACCCAGTGGCATTCCGGTAGAGAAGTTTACGGGTAAGTCGTTGTAGCGCGCGTCAAGACATTCAAATTCAGCCCGCAAGAAATATTCCAGCTGGGTTCTGTCTCGCTCTAAATCAAGACAAACAATGGCGCTTCTCTTGTCTGGTTGCTGACTCATATCACGCGCCCACGCCGCGGCCGCGGCCAACTCATCCTCCCGTGTGACAAAGCGTCGTGCCGCGTGGGCTTTTTCCGGCGCACTCTTTGTATTAGGTGCTATTACCGTGAGATCACTGAGATGCTCAAGCGCTTGGCGCGTCACGGGCGGCAGCTCGGGAAATCCATAAAGCGCTATCGGTTGCGATTGCGCGGGCAGCTCCAGCAACTGTCGATAGGCTTGATAGCGCGTCGTCCCGGAGATTTTGTCGAGCCGCTCTTGAAATCGCCGCGCCCAGCGCGCAAAAACCGAGCAGTCCACTTCATATTGAAAATACCCCCAGAGCTGCGGGATCTCCAGGCCGCCGTTCATGACCAATTTATCCCACGCCAACCTCGCTCGCAGTGCCGTTGCTGTCGGCTGAGTCAAGGTAAAACTGCGGTTACGTCCATTGTCCTGTCGAACAATTTCCTGCCACATTGCGGCTTGCTGTTCCGCGCTCAACAAGCGCCGCAGGGGCAACTTGCCGTCTTCCACCGCAGTACTCCAGGCGCGTTCCAGCCATGCGTCCACGGGCTCAACAGGCACCTTAAAAAATACGCTCTGCTGTGACTGCTGGTTTGTCGTCCATGCGCTAATAATTTCTCGCGCCAGTCGCCTCCCCGGGGTAAGAATCGTATGGTCTCTGTCAAAAAAAGACTCGAACTGATGGAGGTCGACGGTGCTACGCATGGTTAAAGTATCCCACGCTCTATTGGGCGAGGAAATCCGAGCCCCGAGAATAGTCTGAATCCCGATTTTCTCGCGACCGATCTTGATGGCGCGACGCCAACCCAAAAGACAAGAAAGTGGGTAAACTCCCGATCCCTCGAAGAAACTTGTGCCCACAAGGAGACGCACTGCTTGTCTATGATCCAGATACACAACATCAACGTTGAGAATCAACGCATTTTGATAACTCCCGCGGAGCTCAAGACGCGGGTTGCAGTATCGGAGGAGCTGTTCGAATTTGTCGCACAGAGTCGACTGCAAATTCAGCGAGTGCTGAATCGACAGGACCCCCGCTTCATCGTCGTGCTGGGTCCCTGCTCCATTCATGACGTTGAAGCCGCCCTCGATTATGCCAGTCGTCTCAAGGCGTTATCTGACGCCGTCAGCGATACGCTGTTGGTGGTCATGAGAGTTTATTTTGAAAAACCGAGAAGTACGGTGGGCTGGAAAGGGTTGATTAATGATCCTTTTCTTAACGATACCTTCGAAATTGAAGTGGGCCTGGAGAGGGGGCGTCAACTTCTTCGGGATATTTTGGCCTTGGGGCTACCCACGGCTACAGAAGCTTTAGACCCCATTACCCCTCAGTATCTTCAGGATCTGATTTGCTGGTCAGCGATTGGAGCGCGGACCACTGAGTCGCAGACCCACCGTGAAATGGCGAGTGGATTATCATCCCCGGTGGGCATCAAAAATGGGACGGACGGTGGTCTGGGAGTGGCGATTAATGCGTTGCAATCTGTATCAAAACCGCATCATTTTCTGGGCATAAACTCCGAAGGCAAAGTATCGGTATTTGAGACCCGCGGTAACGCCCACGGACATATCGTGTTGCGCGGAGGTGACTCCGGCCCGAATTACTCCGGACGACATATTGTTGAGTGTGAGGAGGCGCTCCTAGACGCCGGGCTTGCGGCAAATATCATGGTGGATTGCAGTCATGCCAATTCAGGGAAAAATCCAACGCTACAGCCTGCCGTCGCTCGAGATGTTGCGGCGCAAATTGCGGCGGGCAACCACTCTATTGTTGGCCTGATGCTAGAAAGCAACCTGGAGGCAGGAAACCAGCGCATTTCAGAGGACCTGTCTACGCTGCAATATGGGGTCTCTGTAACCGACGGCTGCATTGGCTGGGCCAGTACCGAAGCGCTTATTCAAGAGTTAGCAGAGTCTCTGGCGGAGCCTCTACAACGCCGAAGTCACCTGAAGGTTGCCGGTAAAGCCTAGGCTAGTAATAAGCCTGGCTACGATCGCTATGGTCGGTTGTATCGCGAACTCCGGCCAGCTGCGGAATTTGCTCCAATAGGGTCTTCTCCACGCCCCCTTTGAGCGTCATGTCGACAGCACTGCACCCCTGACAGCCTCCTCCAAACCGGAGTATTGCAAATTTATCGTCAGTGACTTCGATCAAGGAGACTTCACCCCCATGTGCTGCAAGGGAGGGATTAATTTCGTTGTAAAGCACGTAGTTAATGCGATCCTCGAGGGGGCTGTCGTCGGACACCCTGGGCAGCTTGGCATTAGGGGCTTTAATAGTCAGTTGTCCACCCATTCTGTCAGGGGAGTAATCAACCAGGGCGTCCTCCAGAAAGGGTATGCTTCTCGCCTGGAACCAAGCGGTGAAGGCCTCAAATGGCTGCTCAACGTCACCCTCCTCCACGTCGCCCTCACGGCAATAGGCAATGCAGGTTTCCGCCCTCGGTGTCCCCGGGTCATTAATAAACACCCGCACTCCCAACGCATCCTGCTGTTTCGCCAAGAGCTCTGCCAGATATTCCTGTGCTGATTCAGTGATCGTGATCATGATAGAGAACTTCTAATACCTGAGTA
>DFQW01000183.1 GCA_002377985.1 Halieaceae bacterium UBA3479
TAGGTCGGAAACCCACCCTCGCACGCCCCGGTCACCTCGTTGGTGTAGTAGCACTGGCTAAAAAGATAATGGAAATAGGCGGCATAGGATTGGGTATCGTGCTGATAAAACATGTCCCGATCGTAGTAGGACGTTGCCGATACCAGTTGTGCAAAGCCCAGGTCGCCTTCGATTACGAGGCTGGTCTGCATCCATTCGTCAGTCCGGAACTCTTTGGCAAACTTCACCGTTTCCAGGTCACCCACGGCCGGGTCATAGTCGTTGAAGCCGTCGGCCTCTACGTCCTGATAATTGGCGGTGGCGGTGACGGTCCAGTTATCGTTTACCAGCCAGCGAATGGCCGCGCGAGCACCTTTCCAGTCGACGTCATTAATATCCTCTGCCAACAGCCCGCTGTTGTTCTTCAGTCCGCCGAGGCCGGTGCCAAAGTAATCGTCATAGACCGTGTTGCCTAAAACATTGTCGATATAGCCCGCATCACGAGCACTGAATCCAGAGAGACGAATGGCGACGCTATCGCTTAACGGAATATTGACGGTGCCGTCGATGTCGTAGCCGGTGCCGCCATCAGTCGTGCTGGACACACCGCCGCCGATATTGGCTTCGAAACCACTAGGATCCGGTTTATTCGTGATGACTCGAACCGCGCCACTTTGCGACGATGCGCCATAAAGGGTCGATTGTGGGCCGGCGAGGGCTTCGATTCTGGCCAGATCAACCGGATAGATGTCGGGCGCAAAAGACGTTTGCGACATCGGCTGTTCGTCGAGATAAATCGCCGCGGTCGGATCGACTAAAAAGCCGCCACCATCACTTACGCCCCGGAAAACGATCGTGTTTTGTCCGGGCGTAGTGGTTTGAATGTTCAGACCGGCCACGAAGCGGGAGAAGTCTTCCAGCGTGGTGATGCCCTGCTTTTGAATATCCTCACCCGAGAGCGACTGCACCATCATCGGGATATCCTGCGAGGATTCTGCCCGCTGGCGCGCAGTGACCACCACTTCCTCTAATTCTGCGCTCCAGGCGAGACCCGCGCCACCGGTCCCGATGGCGGCTGCAACGCCAGCGGTTATGGCTCTTCGCCGAAAGAGAGCGTTCTGTTGTCCTGACGAATCCGTCATGATGGGTTCCTCGTTGTCGCGTCACCGGCTGTGGCGCGGTGGTCCGTTTTTTTGCTGTGCTTTTCCCACGCCCAGTTTAGGCGCAAAGAAGATAGGGCTTTGCGGATGACGATATAGCAGATTACGCTCCGGGGCAACTTACTGAAGTCGCGTTTTGTTTCCCTTTGAGAGAGCAGGTCTCTCCGGGCATGAGGAAGGGATGGAATGAGCGAATCACAATGGCTGTCGCTCGCATTGGTGTGTCTGCTGGGGGCGATGTCTCCGGGGCCCAGTCTGGTGGTCGTTGTCCGCCAAAGTATTACCGGTGGCAGTCGCGCGGGGATCACCTGTGCCGTCGCCCATGGCGTCGGGATTTTTCTGTGGGCGGCCCTGATGGTGAGCGGTCTGGGAGCGTTGGTGGTGGCGAGCCCCGATATTTTTCTTGCATTTCGCTTCGTGGGCGCAGCTTTTTTGTTTTATCTGGGAATACAGTCGCTTAGGGCCACGTCCGCCGGGTCAGAGGAGGTAACAGCCCCGTTCGACGGAAATCATGGGTCGCCCGCCCGCGAAGGCTTTTTGATTGCGCTCACCAACCCGAAGATTGCGGTTTTTTTTGCCGCGCTGTTCAGTCAGTTTATCCGCCCCGATGCGCCGGCTGTTGCGCAGTGGATGATTGCGGGCACCGCTGCGATCATCGATATCTTGTGGTATGCCGCGGTAGCGCTGCTCCTCTCCCGGACCGCGGTGCTCGCGCAATTCCAGCGCCACAATTTATTGTTGAGCCGGGTTTTCGGGGCGATACTTATCGCCGTGGCGTTCTCTGTGGTCTTCGCGGTGTGATCAGCTCGTTGGTCTTGGGTTTTTTGACGAGGCTCTGGCGTTTGCAGGCCCGCTGTCTGGTTTGAAGGAGTAGGGTGTGATGGGAATACGCTGGCGTATCGCCCTCCTGCTGGCGGTGATTACCACCATAAACTACATCGATCGCTCGGTGTTTGGGGTGGTTGCTCCGGTAGTACGCGAGCAGTTTGGTATCGGCGATGCCGACTACGGACTAATAACCAGCGGTTTTCTGTTTGCCTACGGGCTCGGTCAGCTGATTTCTGGCCCGATTATTGATCGGCTGGGTACCAAACGCGCTTTCAGCCTCGCAGCAATATTTTGGAGTCTTGCCACTATCTTGCATGCGCTCGGGCGCGGCTTGTGGAGTTTCTTCACGCTGCGCATGGTTCTGGGAATCGCCGAAGCCGCCAATTTTCCTGCGGCCAGCAAGGCGGTGGCGCAGTGGTTTCCCACCCGAGAACGTTCGACGGCGGTTGCCATTTTTATGCTGGGTGCGGGGCTGGGGGCCATTATCACGCCGCCGCTAACAGTCTGGACGCTACAGGCATTGGGATGGCAGTGGGCATTCATTATCCCAGGCTCTCTGGGTCTGCTGTGGGTGTGGTTATGGCATCGGTGGTATCACCAGCCAGAGGACCATCCGACCATCAGCACCGAGGAGCAGTCATTAATCCTCACTGAGCGATCCGCGCAGAAGAGTAGAGGTAGTTGGGTTGATCTGCTCTCCTACAGGGAATTCTGGGGGATACTGATTGCCAGGGTGGTGAGTGACTTCCCTTTTTATTTCTTTCTTTTTTGGTTGCCCCAGTACCTGATGGACATTCGAGGCTTTGATCTGAGGGCGATCGCGCTCTTTGCCTGGCTTCCCTGGGTTGCGGCAGATTTGGGTGCTATGACTGGAGGTGCGCTCAGTTCGGCAATGGTGACCCGCGGTAGCAGTGTCAATCGGGCGCGCAAAACCGTGATTTGGCTGGGTGCGATTTTGGTGGCCTGTGCCGTTATCCCGGCGTATTACACCCAGTCTAGTGCGCTGGCGTTGGGCCTGATCTGTTTCGGTTTATTTGCCATTCAGATTAAGGGGTCGGTGTTTTTTACATTGCCTACTGACCTTTTTCCGGCGGATCGGGTTGCAACGGTGTGGGGCGTTTTCGGTGCAGTGGGGAGTTTGGGAGGGAGTTTGCTGGGACTCCTCGCGGGGGTGCTGATTCAGGAATCGGGCTACGAAAGCGTATTTATCATGATCGCTAGCCTCCACCTGATCTCTGCGTTACTCCTGCAGATCTTTGTGCCGAGGATAGCGGCGGTTACTCCCCAAACTCCGGCCTGATCGCTGCAGGTCGCGGTGGCGGCCAGACGCCAGGAGACAACGTCCCTGGCTGCCTCTGAAGGCCCACAAAGGCGCCGCTACTTGTCAGGCGCAGGCCGGGGCGATTGAAGCGATGCGGGGCTGGGCTGTCAGAGCGCAGCAAGCTCCTCGCCGAGTACGGCAAGAAACTGTGCGCCCACTGCGCCGTCGATCACCCGATGGTCACATGACAGCGTGGCGTTGAGCACCGTGGCAATGCGCTGTTCTCCGTTGCTGACCACTACCTGTTGCTTAGCTTTCCCCAGGGCGAGGATGGCGCCCATCGGTGGGTTAACAATGGCGGTGAATTGCGTGATGCCATACATGCCCAGATTGGAGACGGTGAAAGAGCCCCCCGAGATATCCTCTTTTGTCAGTTTGCCGTTCTGGGCCTTGTCCGCCAACCCTGTCGTAGTGGTAGCAATTTCAGCTGGCGATTTACTGTCCGCGTCGTAAATCGTCGCGGGGTAGAGCCCGTCGTCAGTGGCAATCGCGACGGATACGTGGGCCGCGCGGAATTGATGGATATCATCACCGACCAGATTCACATTGACCCGTGGCTCTTTCATCAGCGCCTGGGCAACACACCAGACAATGAGATCGTTGACTGACACTTTGACGTTGCCGGATTCGTTTAGCGTGGCGCGATGTGCGAGCAGCCCATCAAGTTCATATTCTGCCGTGAGGTAAAAATGTGGGATGGTTTGCTTGGCTTCCGTCAGGCGCCGCGCAATGGTTTTGCGCGTCGCGCTGAGCGGGATGACTTCCACGCCCTCGGGCGAGCCTGAATTTCCCCCCGCGGCGGCTTTCACGTCTTCGTCAGTAATTCGGCCGCGACGACCGGTGCCCGTGACGGTACCGAGATCCACGCCCAACTCATCAGCGAGTCTGCGAACACTCGGGGAGGAACGTGTGTAGGCATCGCCCGTTTGCACTGTCTGTTTTGCTGCGGCTTGAGCACCCCCATCCTCCGGAGCGGGCTTCGCCGGGGCTTTGTTGTGTTGCGCAATAAAGGCGTCGATATCACTATCCGCCACATTGGCGCTGGCAATAACCCCCAGCAACGCACCCACCGGGTGCGCATCGCCCTCTGCGACCAGCACGCGACGGAGAACACCGTCCACGGGCGAGTCCCAAACATTTACAATTTTGTCGGACTCCATCTCGAAGACTTCGTCGCCCTTGGCGATGACATCTCCTTCTGATTTGTTCCAGCTGGTAATGGTGCCCTCAACCATCTCGATGCCCCACTTGGGCACCGCGATCGGATAAATATCGCTCACAACTGTGCTCCTGCTTTGACTGTCTTCAGGCGAGAGTGGCTTTGATGGCTGCCGTAATCTTCTCCGCGTCGGGCAAGTAAGCCGCTTCCAGCTCGGGTGAGAAGGGCGTCGGGCTATGAGGCGCACAAACCTGCTTGATGGGTGCTTTGAGACTCCTGAATGCTTTATCGGCCGCGAGCCCGGCAATATCTGCAGTCAGTCCACAGCGGGGGGGAGCCTCATCAACGATGACAAGGCGTCCGGTGGCTTCAACCGACTCCAAAATCGCATTTTCGTCGAGGGGCGAGGTCGTTCTGGGATCAATCAAGTCACAGCTGATGCCCTCTTCGGCCAGTGCATCTATGACGGCGGCCGCTTTCGGGACCATCTGACCAAAGGCCACTACCGTCACGTCATCCCCTTCGCGCACAAAATTGGCTTGTCCGAAAGGAATGGTATACATCTCATCGGGCACTTCTGCGGTTTCCTGATAAAGAATCTTGGGTTCAAAGAACAGCACCGGATCGTCATCCTGAATGGCAGACAACATCAAGCCTTTGGCATCGTAGGCGTTTGACGGCACGACTACCTTTAGTCCAGGGAACGAGGTCATGACCTGATACATGGCCTGACTGTGTTGGCCCGCCGCGCTGAACCCGCCGCCGGCCGAAAAACGGATGACAGCGGGGCACCGGCTTTTGCCGCCAAACATATAGCGGAATTTGGCCATCTGATTGACGATTTGGTCCATACATACGCCGATGAAGTCAGCGAACATGATTTCGGCGACCGGGCGCATGCCCACCAACGCAGCACCCGCGGCGGCTCCTACGATGGCTGATTCCGAGATGGGCGTATCAATGCAGCGATCGGGCCAGCGATGATAGATACCACTGGTAACGCCAAAAACGCCGCCCACCGAACCCACATCGCCAGCACTGCCATTACAGCCTGCGACATCCTCTCCGATAACAAAAACCGAGTCGTCCTGCTCCATCGCCTGGTGCAGGGCCTCGTTGATCGCATCGCGCATCGTTTTCTCAGGCATTGCGATTCCCCCTCAGGCCGTCGCGGTGTATTGAATGTAAACATCTTCTGTGACTTGCTCTGCGGTCGGGCGTGCGGCCGCTTTGGCGTCTTTCACAGATTGATCGATTTCTGCCAGCACTTCGGCATCGATCGCATCGAGCTCGGCCGCACTCAGTTCACCCGTCTCGGCCATTCTTTTGCGGAAGTTTTTCAGCGGGCAGTGGTTTTCTCGCAAGTCCTCGAGTTCGCCCGCGGCGCGATACGCCTGTGGATCACCCACAAAGTGGCCGTGATAGCGACCTTGCTCGGCAAAAATACCTGCGGGGCCGTTGCCCGCGCGGGCATGAGCGATGGCTTTACCCGCGGCCTCGTAGACGGCAAAGAAATCGGCGCCGTCAGCCACGAATACCGGGAAGCCAAAGGCTTCGGTGCGCGCCTTGAGGTCATCACACCCGACTGCGTAATTGATTGAGGTGTGCTCCGAGTAATAATTGTTCTCGATCACGAAAATAGCGGGGACTTGCAGTACCACCGCCATATTCATGGCTTCAAAGCACGTTCCCTGATTGACCGAGCCGTCTCCGGAAAATGACACGGCGACTTTGCCGTTCTTGCGAATCTTCGCGGCCAATGCGGAACCCACCGAAATAGGGGGTCCCCCCGCAACGATGCCGTTGGCACCCAAAATTCCCTTGTCAATATCGGCCACGTGCATGGAGCCGCCCTTGCCTTTGCACAAGCCTTCTGATGAGCCAAACAGCTCTTTCATCATGCCCGAGACATCGGCACCCTTGGCGATACAGTGGCCGTGGCCGCGGTGCGTAGAGATAATGGTGTCGCTCTCATCCAAGTGAGCACAAACGCCAACCGCATTGGCTTCCTGTCCCGTGTAGAGATGGGTAAAGCCCGGAATCTGGCCGTTCATGATTTCGGCGTTGACGCGTTCCTCAAATTCGCGAATCGTCTTCATAGAGCGATAGGCATTCAGGAGGGTTTCCTTTGGAATCGACACGATCAGTCTCCTCGGATATGTTTTTTTTAGTTGCTTCCCCGGTCGGGCTGGCATCACAGTACGCTATACCGAGGATACGACGCGGCCTGATGCTCAAGACCCAAAAACTCAGCGCAAGGTACCGCTGACGCGAAAAACAGTCAACTGTGTTTTTTTTCTGTCGGTGAGTTTTTCCGGTGCGTGGTATTGACCGCCGATCTCTTTGCCAGAATGCCTCGATGACAGCTTACGTAAGACGCCTGTGTTCTGCCTAGTACAAACGCTTGGGGAAGAGCGTAAAGAGCGTATCCTGAAACCGCTGCCAGAGTCCCTTGGCGGGCTGACGCCGCGTCACTTCTGTGTCATGGCGCCATGAGAGCTTCCCTTCTTGATCAAGTGTCACCTCCCAGCTATTGGCGGATGAAATATCTCTCCGGATGGCAAGCATCAGTTCCTCTGCCAGGCCCTCGCTATCAATGATGGCGATCATTTCCGAGTTTAAAAATGCCGAGCGTGGATCAAAGTTTGCTGATCCAATGACGGAGTATCGGCGGTCAATCACCATCGATTTGGCATGTAGCCCCATGTATTTCGCGGACACGGGATAAGTATCGACAACAGACTGCTTTATGGAAGCGTCAGTGCGTGCCTCATAGAGTGAAGCGCCAGCGCGCAGAATAGGCACGCGCATCTTCTTATAGTGGCTGTTGACGGCTGGCACGTCCTGGGAAGCCAGCGAGTTCGTATGCACAATGATCTCGACACCGGCGTCAGCCAGATTTTCAAGAATCTTGACGCCGCTCGCCTCCGGAATGAGATAGGCGTTGGTCACCA
Organism: Halieaceae bacterium UBA3479; assembly: GCA_002377985.1. Taxonomy (GTDB): domain Bacteria; phylum Pseudomonadota; class Gammaproteobacteria; order Pseudomonadales; family Halieaceae; genus Luminiphilus. The sequence goes on from DFQW01000183.1 coordinate 7,402, forward strand.
ACAGCTCGGTTTCTGTTTTGGGGAGTGTCGTGGTTATCCAATCAAAAAGGTCATGGCTGAAGCCGTCCTTGCCAGGGCGGTCCGAGAGTACTTCACTTGAGCCCACGTGTATTGACGTTAAAAGCGTCGCAAACTCCGCTGCCCAATCCCGTGGTAGTAAAGAGAAGCGCTCCAAGACAGGCGAGCCCTGCAATGCCGCGTCTATTGCGGTTTTTTGCTGATCAAACTCGGCCTCGGCGTGAGACTGGACCGCGGCATTCGGGGACATGACCCAGCCTCCGTTCCAGAAGAGGTCAAAAATCTTGGAGGTTTGTCTCGCCACCGGGCCAATACCCAATACATCGAGATCGCGGAAATTGAAGTGTGAATCCAGCCCCATGTACTCATCACCGATGTTGCGGCCGCCAACAATGGTTGCCCGGTTATCCACCGTTAACGATTTGTTATGCATGCGGTGGTTGAGTTGTTCAAATTCGGTCGCGAAGTTCCATCCTCGACCCAAGGCGCTTCGGTTTGGGGCACTGTTGAACAGTCTGAGGGAGATATTGGGGTGCGCAATCATTACCGCCGCCATGGCATCGCGCAGCTTCTTCTGCGAGGGCTTGAAAGCCAGTGTGCCCATGTCATCGACGATGACTCGCACCCTCACGCCACGATCTGCCGCAGCCAGAAGCCGGCGTGTTACCAAGAGCCCCGAGCTGTCGCTGTGGTAGAGGTAGTACTGAAGATCGATACTTTGCGTCGCCGAGTCAATCAGCGCCAGACGCCACCTTAGCGCGTCCTCGCTGCGATCCAGCAGTTTGAACGCCGAACGACCCTCAGCCATGGAGTCAACCCTCTCCGTACCGAGATTGAGCTGGCCTAGGGTCTGGTACTCCATGTCGCTGAGCAACCCCGAGTCGGAGGCGGGTAGCGCCCACTCTGGCTCTGACGGTTGAAATGGCGCTGTGGCGGTACTACCGCATCCCACAAGGGTGAGCATTACCAGCGCGAGGAAGTTGGTCCGGTAGTTCATACTCGAAACCGTTTGCCATGGCTACTCTCTAGCTTGTTGGGCGCGGGTACCTCCTGTCTACCCCGGCGACGTATCAAGAGGTGACAGGAGCAGGCGTGGTTTGGCTACTTGTCTGGCTATGTGATCAAAAGCAATGTTGGGGTGGGGGAGAGGCATCCTGCCTAAAACGGTCCTCGATGCGCTTCCCAGCGTTCCTCGCTGATGCCGTTGCGGATGATGTCGGCGTAGACGCCTGCACTGTCCCGCGGTGCACGCGCAAAGTTGTTGTCGTAGTCGACAGCGAATATCCCGAAGCGGGGCCCAAAGCCTTCTGCCCACTCAAAGTTGTCCAAGTGAGACCAGTGAAAGTACCCATCGATATCGACACCCAACACGTGCATTGCGTACCAAACCTCTCTGAGATGACTCACCAGAAAGGTTTGTCTCAGCGTGTCGGGCTGAGACGCGTCAGCGATCCCATTTTCCAGTATCTGAATGGGTTTGCCGTAGCGCCGCCACGCTTCATCAAGAATGTGACTGAATCCGATGGGGTAGAGGGCCCAGCCGAGGTCACTGAAGAGTTCATCGGGATCGCCGGGATCGCGGGTATGGGTCACCGGACCTGCGGCCATGGCATCGATATCCATTTGCACGTAGAAGCGCCCGTAGTAGTTGATGCCCACGTAATCCTGAGTCCCGGCGAGACCCTCGATCTCAGCCGAGAACTCGGTGTCTGTCATCGAGTAGGTGCCAGTCTCTATGGCATCGAAGACATCCCAGATAAAGGCCTGCTGAACAAAACCAGCAGCGAGCCGATCCAAGGGGTGCCAATTCCGCCAGGGTTCGAAGGCGCGGGTATGCTGGGTCAGTCCGACAGAAATCGATTGGCCCCGCGCCGCAGCGTCCCGGTGAAGAATTCGATAGGCATCGGCGTGCGCCTTGAGGAGTTGTGTGACCACGGGTGCGACGTCGATGGGACCGGCCCGTTGCTCAAGCGGTGGAAAAACCCCCTCAATGTAGCCCCAAAGCACGTAGACCATGGGTTCGTTCAGCGTACACCAGAAATCGATTTCAGGGCCCAAGAGCGAAGAGACGGCGCTCACGTAACGATTCCAGTGCTCGAGCGCGTCGCTTCGCTCCCAGCCACGCTTGCCGTTGTGTTCTTCCCAGAACCATTCGGGTGTTGAAAAGTGGAAGAGCGATACGTGGGGCGTGAGTCCATTGGCTTTGGCGGCGGCAATGACATCCCTGTAAAACGCGACCCCCGCAGGATCAGGCTCAGTCATCTCCACGCGCGGGAACAGTCGCGACCACGCCAGGCTAAAGCGGTAACTGTTCAGTCCGAGATCTGCCAGCGCTGCAAAATCACTGGCGTAGCGCGTATCAAAGTCAACTTTTTTTCGTCGTACTTCTTCGGACACCTGATCCAGATCGCGAATGTGGCCCGGTTTGGCCTCTCCGGGCTTATTTCCGGTCCCGGTTTTTCCCTCGGAGATCGCCCTGCGTTCGAAAGCGGTCCAGTCGCTGGGCTGCTGGTGCTCGACATGTTGCGCCGCAACCGCGACGCCCCAGGCAAAGTCTTCTGGAAAAGTCAGAGGGTAGTCTGCATCGATCTTCGACGCCGTTTCAGTCCCGCGTCCCTCACCAATCAACAAGGGGGTAAATATCGCCAGAACAAGCAATGAGGTAAGTGCAAAGACAGCGGCAAGCGTGATTCGGTTCATATCTTCGGGCCTTCGATCAACGCCGATGCGTGAGTTTTCTAAGCACCAGATAAACCACCAAGGACGCGAGTAGCCCCAGTAGAGAGGGTGAGAGTTCCAAGGCGATGGGAAAGCCTTCCCGGCCATTTCCGCCTGCTATCAACGCGCCGCTCGCAAAGGCCACGACCGCAGGCCAGTTGAGACGTTCAGCGCTGGTGAATTCACTCGGCTTGCCTCTGATCAGGTAGTACTCGGCGATTACCGGACCGACGATGGGTGGCACCACGGTCGCCAGCAGCGATATCCAGCCTAAAAACAGTTGGTAGATGCCCAGCCCGAGAATCGTGCCCAGCGCGCCGCAGATGACAATGGTGACGCGCTTGGGTTTTCTGAACAGGCTCGCCGTCTGCACACTGGGCAAGTACAAATTGGTATCGCCGGTGGTCCACAGTGCCAGCGTCATACCAACAAGCCCAAAAATCGCAGCGAACCCAGAGAGTGTGCCCAGGTAGGCGGTGAAATCGGGTGTGCCACTCCCTACCGCGCCCAGAGCACCGACGAGGTTCAGGAAAAGTTGGTCTACCACGAGGACAACGAAAGGAATCGCCATGGCGATCCAGAAGCTTCGCGCAAATCTGACGTACTCCGCCATAACCACAGCGCCGACGATCCAGGCGCCGACAACAATATTGATGGCCTCCATCCCCGTAATGGGCGATTCGGCCACCTTGCTGGCAGACAAGACGTGAACCGCGGCTATACCGCCTGATTGGTCGATGTTGACCCAGGCGGCGTAGAGCCCCACCGCCACCAATCCCAGCATGGCGGGGATGCCAACCCGCTCGATACCCTTAACGCCAAATAATGTAGTGCCGGTGTAGAGGATGCCGGCGAAGACCGCAGCGCCATAATACAAGGCAGTGCCCGGGGCTTGCGTCCAGATTTGGGCAAAGGCTCCGACCACGATGCCTTGCCAGCCAATTGTCAGTAGTGCAATAAAGATGACGGGAACGAAGGCGCCCATTTCGCCGTAGACGGCGCGGAACAGCAATGTGCTGTTGCACCCCGTGCGCCACGCCATGTACCCCACCAGCGCCCCGATCACAAAGTTAATGGCGCTACCCAGCAACGAGTACCAAATAAGATCGCCCCACAGGGTGACACCGCTCCCCAGGGCTCCCCCTGCAAGCAAGCCCGTGATAAGAAATCCCCAGCCAAACGCAAGCGCCAGCAGAGGTCCGCCTGGGCGTCGTTGCTCAATGGTGAGAGGTGTTAGCGGGTTGTCTTCGCTGGCGGCTTCGGCGTCAGGATCTAAGGTCCACCATTTTTTCAGGTCAAAGTTGCTCAAAATGTCATCTCCGCTGGGTCATTACAACCATCGCAATTTTCTGAATATGAGTAGCTGTGTTGCCGTGATTGCGACAAGGATGCCACAGAAGATGAGAAAAGCGCGTGGGTCATCAGCGCCGGGAATGCCGAGAACATTGATCCCGAGCAGGCCGGTCAAAAAGCTCAGAGGTAAAAAAATTGAAGCGATAATTGAGAACACATAGGTGTTTCTATTGAGCCGCTCGGCGAGAATATTAGCCACCTCATTTTGAATTGAATGCGCGCGTTCACGCATGGCTTGCAGCTCTTCTACAAAGCGGGTCATGTCGTTGTGAGATTCTTGCAGACGCTGTTTGAGGTTCTTTGTCAGCTTCAACTCCGGTGCTTCGATCAGGCGCCCCACGATATCTTTTTGCGGCAAGAGGAAGCGGTTGAAAATGCTGGTTTTTCGGCGAATTGAGATGATCTGTTCACGCAAGCCCGCCAATTGCATCTGAAGGATCTGCTCCTCAATGTCCTCGATCCCCTCGGCGAGATCCCCCATCACGGGGGCAAGCCGTTTGATGGAGCCCTCTATAAAGGTGGTCAGCAAGCCATTGATGTCGGTGGGTCCGGTGCCGGATTGCAGTAGCTCCTGCATCTCTTCTACGCCTTTCAAGTTGCGGAGCTGCACTGAAATAAAGCGATGGGTCTCGATCCAGATACGAATGGAGACCATGTCCTCGGGCTCGGCATTCTCATTGAGATTAACACCCCGCAGAATCATGAGCAGACCAGACTCTCTGGGGAGCATGCGGGGTCGTGTATCCTCCGCGAGCAGCGCGTGGACCAGCGTTGAGTCAGGTAGCTCGGCGTCCTGAGCAAGCCATTTTCGGGCCGAGGCTGAGCGCGCGCTGAGGTGAACCCAAGCGGGTTTGCCTTCTGCGCCAGCTGATCTCAGCGCCTCTTCGGTAAGGCGCGTGCCCGAACCATCACCATTGAGCGCATAGGCGCAGATAAACGTATCTGACATGTGAAGTCTCCCACTGAGAGGCTTAATGGTCGAAGCGCTGCGCGCCGTCCACTCGGATTATTCAGTTTTGTTGCGGCGTCACTGGCTAAGGATACGCCGCCTGGTAGCGATCTGAAAAAAAATTTACGGTCCAACTGGGCCAAGCCGTTAGCCAATGAGTAGACCCTTTCTTCACCGTTCCCTCACCTTGACGCGCACGGTTAGCGGCCTGTGGGTAAATCGGCGCCCCAAACTTTCCGGGGCGCCGCGAGGTGCGTGTGTTTAGCCCAAACTCAGGCTTGGGGTAGGTAGATGACCCGCGAATCGAACAGCGCGGGATCTTGGCAGTCGGCGTCCTCCATCGCTTTGGCGGCGTGAGCCGACTCGCCATAGGCGGCGTAGCCGGCTTCACGTTCGGCGTCGGTTGCCCAGAAATTGGTCCACATGTAGTCAGGCGTATTCTGATCGGTCAACTCGAATAGCGGAGTCATCACGGTCCACCAATAGCTGGTTGCACCGACCTCGGCCTCAAAGCTGTCCATGAATGCTGCATGCATTGCCTCGAAAGCCTTGCGATCTGCTTCGCCTTTTCCTTCCTTGTAGTCGCAGAAAATAAATTCCACCACGCTACGTCCGCTGGTATTGCGTGCGCTGGCCGGACGACCCGGTGAGGGTGCAAAACCGTAGGCGTGCTCTGCGGAGTAAGTGAACGTATTTTGCGTGAGTTCAAGCCAGCCCGGTTCATGGTTCGCGCCCCAGTCTGCCCACGCATTGTCGCGCGCTTCCTGAGATGGCCATGCCATGACCCACAAGAAATCGAAATTATCGTTGGCGACTCGGGGTGTCATGACGGTCGCTACCATCAAACCCCAGTCGGCCTCGCCAGCAAGGTTCGACCAGTAGTCAGCGTGGGACCACAGTGCTTCATCGGTGAACCCCTCGGCTTTTTGATGCCATACAAATTCGACGATGGCGGGGACTTGCGGTGCGTCGTTACTCTCGGCCGCCGATACGGGTGGCTCTTGTGTTGCGGGTGGTTCTGGCGCGTTATTGGCACTGTCGTCGCCACCGCAAGCGGCGAGGGCGAGCAGGCCCAGTGACAAAAGTAGATTCCTCATACTGATTTCCCCCTGTTAATTCATTTGTCTTGTGTTCTTGTAGCACCCTCTGCGGGTGTGAGATCAACTTACCCCGCATCGCAGCGAATGACAAACGGAAACGATTAAGGCTCTTGGCACTATCACCCGCTTGCCACGGAGTAAGCCTCCGGATTGATGTGATGTGGACCTTTACTTCGCGGGATAGCGCTCCCCTTTCTGTAAGAGGCGCTTTGGGCTTGCCTGTGATATCAGAGCGTGTCGAGGATCAGTTGAATGTCTTCGCGACTGGTGCGCGGGTTGACGATGCAAAATCGCAGAACGGTCTCGCCTTCGTGTTTGGTGGGAGTGACCAGACCGTCGCCCCGCTCAAGCAATTGGTCACTCCAGTCCTTGTATTGCTCGGGCGACCACCCCTTGCGTCGGAACACGCAGATCGAAAGGCGTTGCTCGGTGACCATCTCGAGATTTGGGTGGGCCGCAATCATCATAGCGGCTTCCTGCGCCCGCTCCAGGGTGATCTCGACCGCCTCTGCGTAAGCTCGGGTGCCGTGCACGGCCAAACTGAACCAGAACGGCAATCCTCTCGCACGACGAGACAAGTGGTGGGCATAATCACTGGGGTTCCAGATGCCATCATAGAAGACTTCCAGATAATCCCCGTGTTGTCTGTGGGCACGTCGTGCCTTGGCGGGGTCAGCATAGATCAGGGCGCAACAATCAAAGGGGGCAAACAGCCATTTATGGGGGTCGACAATAAAACTGTCCGCTTTCTCGATGCCGTTAAATAGTGGACGCGCGGAGGGCGCTGCCAGCGCGGCGCCGCCGTATGCGCCGTCGACGTGAAGCCACACGCCATGCTTGGCACAAGCGTTGCTGATGCCTTGCATGTCGTCGATCACCCCCAGATTGGTAGTGCCGGCGGTGCACGCTACGGCGAACAGTCGCCCCCGATCTTCGGCACTGAGAGCCTCAATGGTTGACTCGACATCTGCGCCGGTGAGCTGATGCCCACCTGACTGCACCAGATCAGCGTCCATCACTTGCGCAGCCTGATCGATCGAGGCGTGCGCTCCGCGTGATGAAATGATCAGGCCCCGCTGTGCTGCGCGATCCGGATGCTGCTGTCGCCAATCATGCCTGGCTGCTACGAGTGCAGACAAGTTGCCCGCGGTGCCGCCGCTGACGAAAACGCCACCTGCACCTTCTGGGAATCCGGCGATATCGGAGATCCATCGCAATGCCTGATTTTCGGCATAGACGGCACCTGCGCCCTCCAGCCAACTGCTCGCGCAGATATTGGATGCACCCACCACCAGATCGAACAGCGTCGACACCTCCGAGGGTGCGGTGGGGACGAATGCCAGATAGCGCGGGTGATCCTCTGAAATGCAGGCGGGTGCAAGCGTGTCGATGAATAATCGCAGCGCTTTTTCGCCGCCCAACCCATCCTCGGTAATAGTTTGTCCAGCTAGGGCCTCGAGGGTTTCCTGCGGCACAGGGTGGTCAAGCGATGGCGGGTCCATTCGCAGTCGCTCTATGGCATAGGCGACGATTGCCTCTGACAATGCTTCAATGTCCGGTTTCACTTGATGCATATATTCAGCTCAGTTGTAGTTCATGCCCGCTGCTAGTGTGCAGTACTTAGCCCCTGTTACGAAAGGCGCTTTGGCGGCGTTCTGTGACTTAACTCCTCAAGCCGATCGGAGTTGAGGCGGTGCGCTGAGAGCCTGTGCAATCGGAACGCACTCCCGCGCCAGAGCCGCCGCGACCGCCTCATGGGTAATCAGGCCCTCGTGTACGTTGATGCCGGCAGCAAAGTGAGGATCGGCTGACATGACTTCTGCCAGCGGCTCTGCGGCCAGCCTCAGCACGTAGGGCAGTGTTGCGTGGGTCAGTGCCATGGTCGCTGTTCTCGCCACTGCGCCGGGCATATTGGCCACGCAATAGTGCACGATATCGTCGACCACGTAGGTGGGATCAGCGTGGGTAGTGGGCCGCGAAGTTGCAAAGCACCCGCCCTGATCGATGGCAACATCGACCAATACGGTCCTTGGCTTCAGGCCAGACAGCATGTCACGGGTCACTAATTTTGGCGCCGACGCACCGGGGATCAATACGGCGCCTACAATAAGGTCCGCTTCTCGTGCACATTGATCAATGGCCTCGGCGGTGGAGTAGACAGTCTTGAGTCTGCCGCCGTACTGCTCGTCCAGCGCCGTCAGTCGTGGTACCGATCGATCTACCACTGTGACGTCTGCGCCCATGCCCATTGCCACTCGGACGGCACTATTTCCAACGACTCCGCCCCCAATCACCAGCACCTTGCCGGGTGGGACACCGGGCACGCCGCCCAGCAGTGTGCCATTACCGCCCTGATGTATCTCCATATGATGGGCCCCCGCCTGCACTGATAATCTGCCGGCAATTAGGCTCATCGGTGCCAACAAAGGCAGCCCGCCATGAGATGAGGTGATGGTCTCGTAGGCGATACAGGTTGCGCCCGACTGGACCAGTAAGTCTGCTTGACGGGGATCGGCAGCCAGATGCAAATAGGTAAAGAGCAGCTGGCCGGGACGGAGCTGCTGACACTCGCTCTCCTGTGGCTCTTTGACCTTCACAATAAGATCTGCGGTGGCAAAAATTTCCTGAGCGGTGTCGACAACTGACCCGCCCGCAGCGCGGTAAAGTTCGTCACTGAGCCCGATTGCCTCACCGCAGCCTGATTCCACCAGCACGTGATGTCCGGCTTCGACCAGCTCTCTTACCCCTGCCGGCGTCATCCCGACCCGAAACTCCTGAGCTTTGATCTCTTTTGGCACACCAATCAACATGGCAAACACTCCTCATATCTGTGTGTCCGCAGTGTGGCGATGAGCCATAGAGGAGAAAAGGTCGATATGGCTTTTAAAATTTATAAAAAAAGATAATTTGAATATAAATATTACCTAAAATAGGCAATATAACTAATCTGATGTTAA
>DFQW01000167.1 GCA_002377985.1 Halieaceae bacterium UBA3479
AGGCGAGCACCTCGAGGCAATACGCTCTTTTCCCCAAAGCGCGTAACTCCCTCGGCACCTGCCTGCACTTGCATTCGCGTGACGCGGAAACGCTCGCCTATACTACCCGCCTAAACCCGCAACAAGATAAGGTCAGGTAATGGGTACGGTTCCGGTTGTGAATGTTGCCAACCCCTCTTCCACATCGCTCTCGGAACTGGACGCCGCGTGTCGTGATCACGGCTTCTTCCTGTTAGCGGGCCATGGCCTCGATGACCTCATCACCTATACCTGGCGCGAAACAGCCGCATTCTTTGACGCAGATCGCACCCTGCATGAGTCGATCATGCGCGATCGAGATAATCCCCTCGGCTACTTTGATCGCGAGCTCACCAAGCGCAAGCGAGACCACAAACAGGTTTTTGATTTTATCGACCCAACCAGTACTCACCACGACATCCGTAACCGCTGGCCGGCAGATCGACCTGAATTCCGCACCGCCATGGTCGCGCTCTACGACGCGTTCGATGATCTGGCGGGCAAGGCACTTGCACTTATCCACCAACTTCTCGACCTTGGTCCCGAGTCACGGGCAAAAATGATCGGCGATCGTCAGGGATCGATGATTCGACTCAATCACTACACACTGGGCGACCCGGTTCCGGAGGGACAGCGGGAGGGTCTCGCCGAGCTCGGAGAGACAGCACTCGGCTACCACACCGATCCGGGAGTACTCACGGTATTGCTGCAGGACGACACCGGTGGACTGCAGACCGAATCGGCAGAACACGGCTGGATCGATATTCCGCCGATTCCCGGAACCATCGTGCTGAATTTGGGTGACTGCATGCAGGCATGGACTAACGATCACTATCGGGCCGCCGTGCACCGGGTGTTACCCATGACCCGCTCGCGCCGGTTCAGCATCCCCTATTTTCTTAATCCGCCGTTGGAGGCAGTCATTAGCCCCGTGCCAGAAATGTGTGACGCGGGTCCGCGTTACCGCGACTTTGCCTGGCGTGACTTCATGCATGCGCGCGCCTACGACAATTTCGCAGACACGGGCTCCGAAGACACGCAAGTCACTGACTTCAGGCTATCGGCACAAAGCTGACGCTGCCCGAGTCGCGCGAGCCGCGGCCCTCTCGACGACCCGGCTATCGCAGTCCATGAACAGCCTCTGATACATTATCCGGCGTATTGCAGTTGTTTTCTTTTTTCCGGTATCCGAAAGAGGATGTTTATCGTGATCAAAGCCAGCGTAGGTTTCCCGGCTCTGCTTTTACTCCTGCTTGGCACAGGCTGCCAGCAAGCTTCTTCACCAGACTTGATCCTCACCAATGGCGTTATCTATACCGTAGATGGCGTGCGCTCCGTGCAAGAGGCAGTCGCCATTACCGATGGGCGCATAAGCTTTGTGGGTAGCCGCGACGATGCGGCAAAACAAGTCGGTCGGGAGACCGAGGTCATTGACCTGGCGGGTCGGCTGGTACTGCCCGGCCTACAGGATACGCACATCCATCCTATTATGGGTGGCGTTGAGGCACTGAGCTGTGACTTGAATGCAGCCGATGACGCAGAGGGATACGTCAGGGTGGTTGCAGGCTGTGCCATGGCCAATCCGGATCTTCCATGGATTACCGGTGGCGGCTGGCTGATGTCGGCATTTGGCCCGGGGGGTATGCCGCGCAAGGAACTACTGGACGCTGTCGTGCCCGACCGCCCGGTGCTGCTGTTCTCTACTGATGGCCACAGTGCATGGGCAAACAGCAAGGCACTGGAGATCGCCGGCATCACCGCCGAAACTCCCGATCCAGCCGATGGCCGGATTGACCGTGACCCGGTGACCGGTGAGCTTATCGGTAGCCTGCAGGAGGGGGCCACCCATCTGCTCGATCACGTGGTACCACCCACCACGGCCGAAGCACGGTTGGACGGGCTGCGCTACAGCGTGGCTATGCTGAATCGATACGGCATCACCACAATTCAGGACGCGATTGTGTACCCGGAAGATCTAGAAACGTATCGATCGCTGGCCGAACAGGGCGAGCTCTTCTTACATGTGGAAGCCTCGCTTTGGTGGGACCGCAATTATGGGCTCGAGCAAATTCCTGACATGGTGGCGCTCAGGGACCAGTTCAAAGCGGGCCCGATCAGAGCCAACACCGTCAAAATTATGCAAGACGGCGTCATGGAGAATTACACCGCTGTCATGCTGGAGCCTTACCTGCTGGAGGCAGATAACGTAACCGGCATACCGATGGTTGAGCCCCAGTTGCTGCGAGAAGTTGTGACCGCACTCGACGCGAGTCAGTTTCAGATTCACTTCCACGCCATCGGTGATGGCGCCATACGGCAAGCGCTAGACGCCATTGAAGCCGCGCATCAGGCCAATGGTGCTTCAGACGGCCGGCACCACATCTCTCACCTTCAGATTATTGATCCGGCCGACATCCCCCGTTTTGCAGCGCTCTCTGTTACCGCCAACTTCCAACCGCTGTGGGCATATGCGGATGAATACGTTGTAGACCTGACTCTCCCCTTTATCCGTGAAAAGACCGCACAATCGATGTATCCGATAAACAGCGTGATCCAAGCCGGGGGCAAAGTCGCATTCGGGAGCGACTGGTCGGTTTCCACCGCGAATCCCTGGCCACAGATTGAGGTAGCCATCACTCGAAAAAACCCCGAAGGAGGCGACAGCGCCGAGGGTGAAGCCTTTCTTCCAAACGAGCGGATCTCTCTTGAGCAAGCGCTTGACGCCTTCACGATCAACGCGGCTTACGTAAACCACCGGGATGACGAGACGGGATCTATCGAGGTCGGTAAATATGCTGATCTCGTGGTGCTTGATCAAAACCTGTTTGAGATTGCACCGGAGCAGATTTCAGAGACACAAGCGGTACTCACCCTGTTTCAGGGCAAACGGGTCTATGACCAACTGCCCTGAGACATCCCTGAGCCTGTTTACAGACCCGGCGACCCGGCTGTGGGCCTGGCCCTGAGCCACTGATGTCTACCCTCATCGATCACATCATCATCGCTGTGCGCGACTTGGATCGGGCGACTCAGGAATACGGTGCGCTTTTGGGTCGAAAGCCGAGCTGGCGGGGCTCACATCCGGACTATGGTACGGCCAACACGTTATTCAAGCTGGATAACACCTACATTGAGTTATTGTGTCCCAGCGGTCAGGGCATGGCCGCTGATCTCGTCAATGACATGCTCGGCACGGACAATGCCTGCCTCGGTGGATTGGTATTGGGAACACAGGACGCCGAAGCCTTTATTACCCGCGCCCGACAACATGGCCTTGCGGCATCCGACCCGGTCCCTGGTCACGGCGTTGATGAACAAACGGGCGCCGAGCGCCACTGGCGAAATATATTCTGGGATCCCTCCGCCGCGCGCGGGATTTTTTCCTTTTGTATCGAGCACGACCCCACATCTTTGCTGCCGGAAGCAATCAGCACCGGCGAGGCACCGGTGGCAGGCGTTGACCATATTGTCGTTAATACGCGCAGCGCAGACGCAGCGAAAACCTTTTACGGTGACCAACTGGGTATACGCCTGGCCCTCGAACAGCACGTTCCTGAATGGGGTGGTACACAACTTTTTTTCAGGACGAGCTCGATGAGTATCGAGGTGATCGCCTCTGATAAAGCACCTGCTCAGGATGAGTTGTGGGGACTGGCACTAAAGTCCAATGATCTCGACGCAACCCATGCGCGACTGCTCGCCTCAGGAGTGGCTGTTTCTGATATCCGGGAGGGGCGCAAACCGGGCACGCGGGTGTGCACAGTCAAAAGCCACGCCTCGAACGTGCCCACACTGCTGATCGAACACAAAACAGTCTAAGTTATATTGATGCGGGCCGACTGACGGATAAACAGCACTCTCCCTGTGAGATCCCTCATCAAACAATCGGGCCTTGTGAAGGCCACTCCACGCCCCGGGGCTCAACCATCTATACCCAAACAAAGACCGTGATCACCTTACCGGGCTTCCTTTGGCTGCAACCACGCACTCACCATGGCACCCAGCAGTATCAGCGCGCCCCCGATCTGGGTTGCCAACGCGGGGACCTCAGCAAAAAACAGCCAGCCGAGGAGTGCTGCAAAGACGATTTGAATATAGCTCAGGCTGGTCGCCCGGCTCGCCGAATCCAATTGCATGGCTTTAGTTAGCGTCAATTGCCCCAGCTGGGTAAAGCAACCGACTCCCAGCAGGACCCACCACCCCATCGCATCGGGCCACACGAAATCGGCGCCACCGAGTAGCAGCGTGCCCGGGATGCACACCATTGGAAAATACAAAACAATGACGGAAGGCTGCTCCGTCGCCACAAGTTTTCTCACCAGGGTGTAGGCAATACCACTGCCCAGCGCGCCACCCAACCCTGCCATTACGGGCCAGAACGCAAGTTGGGTGGGCGCTTCAGAGAGCCATAGGGGGGCAACCATGAAGCCAAGGCCGATCAGGCTTAAGGCAATGCACATCAATGTGGCCTTCGTGGGTCGCTCCAGCAAAAAGATGAAGGCCAGCAGCGCGGTGAATACGGGATGCATGTAATGCAGCATGGTGGCGGCCGCGATCGGCAAATGAATGATGGCGTAGAACACACTGGTCAACGCGATAAAACCCGATACACCGCGAGCGAGCAGCAGCCCGCGCCGATGGCCCAAGGGGTGCGCCCCGACGCGTCGAATATCGGCCAAGGACAAAAGCACCGAGATCACGGCACGGACAAAGATAATTTGCAGCAGCGGCACGCCGAGCAGGCTGGCTTCTTTGACCAGGGCAGACATCAGCGCGAAAGCAAACGCGCTGATAAACATGTAACGCGGCCCTGTCACTTCGAATAGCGCTCGCGCAGCTGCTTCACGTCGTAACGCTCGTCCCCTTCTTCTCGCGGCGCCGACCGCGTGTAGGCATCGCGCATGGAGTGGTAACGCTCGTCAATGCGCACCTGATTGTAGCCATGGGACACCACGTAACGCTCCCCCGCGAGTATCTGCGGCAAGGTGATCGCGGCAAACTCATCAACCGGCATCCCTAAATCGCGCATGGCCTCCGGTATCAGTTCCGTTGCAACAAACCCCGGCGCGATCATGCCCACGGCGATGTGCGCAGGCATCTCGCTACGCAGCGCATCAGTCAGGCCCAATACCGCGTGCTTACTCGCTACGTACGCAGCCGCGTTGTGCACCGCAACAAAAAAGCTGTTTTCGGATCCGGTGTTGTAAATAGCCGCCGGAT
>DFQW01000127.1:0-3436 GCA_002377985.1 Halieaceae bacterium UBA3479
CTCGAAAAAGTCGAAGCTTGGCCGTGCAGTAGGCCTCCATGGAGGGGTGGTAGTCGAGATGATCGCGCGATAAATTGGTAAAGACCCCTGCATCAATGGCCAGACCGTCCAAACGGCCTTGATCCAACGCATGGCTGGAGGCCTCCATCACAACCCACTCCACCCCGGCGTCACACCACGTCGCCAACTGACGATGGAGGCTGACACAGTCAGGCGTAGTATTGAGCGCTTCGCTGGGGCGCTCTACCAGCTTCATGCCGAGGGTCCCGATAGAACCCGCTCGGTATCCTTGCGAACGTAGCATCTGGCTGGTCAATTCAACGATCGAGGTTTTACCGTTAGTACCGGTCACCGCCATCAGCTTGAGGTTTTTTGAGGGCGAGCGGTAAAACCGGTCCGCCAGTTCACCGAGCCGTCGAGGCAATCCTTCGACAGAGAGAATCCGGATGTCCTTGGCCCCGACTTCCGATTCTTTGTCAGTCAGCACCGCCGCAGCGCCCCGGGCAAAGGCAGCGTCAATGAAATCCCGGCCGTCAACATTCCTACCGGGTAGCGCAACAAATAAATCGCCAGGGCTGATCTGACGACTGTCCAGCGTCATGTCCGATAGCGTGATGTCGGGCACAGCCGGGTCTTTAAGTAAGTGTCGCAACCCCACCGTCATTGCGTTGTGCCCGCGTCAGCTAGCAGTGCGCCCAGATCCGTACGCTCCGGACGCGCATTGCGAATCCGCAGCACCTCCTCGGTAATGCGCGAGTAAACCGGCGCCGCGGCTAATCCACCGCCGTAATGATCGCCCCGAGGTTGATCGACCAAAATAGCGGTGACATATCGCGGTTGGCTGATAGGAGCGACCCCCACGAACAGTGCCAGGTACTGATCATCGAGATATCCACCCTCGCCGACTTTATGAACAGTGCCGGTTTTGCCTCCCACCGAGAAACCCGGCACCTGAGCAAGCGTAGCGGTGCCGCCCGGCTCGGTAACGCGGCCAAGGACTGTCAGTACATCTCGCGCTATATCGGCCGTGACAACACGATCGCCCTCGGTGACGCTCTTTGGATCCTGTTTGATTAGCGTGAGAGGCCGTCTAACGCCGCCATTTGCCAACACGGCATAGGCGCGGGCCAACTGAATCGGCGTTGCATTTAAACCGTAACCGAACGCCAACGTGACCTTTTCAATGTCACTCCAGTGAGCCAGCTCCGGTAACACGCCCGCGCGCTCCCCCGGGAAACCTGTGCCCGTCTCCTGCCCCAAACCGAAGCGCGATAGCACGTCGAGGATGGCTTCGTGTCCCACCGCTTGCGCAAGCTTGGTAACGCCCACCTGACTCGACTTTTCGATGATATTCGAGACCGTCATCTCCCCGTAATTTCGGGGATCATGCAGCACCTTTGAGCCCACGCGTATGCGCCCGGGAGAGGTGTCGATCACACTGTCCAGACTGAACTGACCGCTCTCAAGTGCCGCAACCAGCGTTAAGGTTTTGATGGTTGATCCGGGCTCATAAACGTCTGTTACGGCGCGATTGCGAGCACTGCCATAGTCCAGCGTTGATCGGGCATTTGGGTTAAATACGGGGTAGTTGCTGATTGCCAGCACTTCGCCCGTCCACGCGTCGAGGGTAACGGCGGAACCTGCCACTGCTCCGGTTTCCTTCATCGCTCGCTGCAATTCCCGGTGCTGAACATATTGCAGACGCAGATCAAGGCTCAGCGTCAATGTTTTTCCGGGACGCGGCTCGTCAATTACCCCAAAGTCCCTGACCATATCGCCGTGGAGATCCTTAATGAAACGCTTCTTGCCAGGAACGCCTCTCAACCACTCTTCAAATGCCATCTCCACGCCGGCAATACCGCGTCCATCGACATTGGTAAGTCCCAGCACCTGTGCCGTTACCTCTCCGGCCGGGTAGTAGCGACGATACTCACGCTCGCCTTTGACGCCGGGGAACTGCCCCTGCAACACCTGCCGAGCAAAATCGGGCGTTTGGTGGCGCGCGAGGTACATAAACTGCTTATCACCATAAAACGCCAGCTTCTCGTGAAGCTCGGTCGGGTCGACGTCCAGCAGCGCTGCGAGCTCCCCCAGTCGCGGGCTGTCCTTTAGCAACTGCGGATTGGCCCACAGCGATACCACGGGTGAGCTCACCGCCAGCGGCGTACCATTCCTGTCTTCGATTAAGCCCCGGTATACGGGGATCTCAGCGGTCCGGATAGTGCGAATCGCACCCTGCTCCCGCAGAAAGACGGCACCGCCGCCCTCATCAGTGACCTGCAGCATGACGAGACGCGCAACCAACAAAGCGGCAAGGCCGCTTAAAAGCAAGCAAACCAGACCATAACGCCACTTCGAAAGCGCATAAGATGCGACTGTCATGGCTCAACCACCCGAGAGAGACTAAGCTCTGGCGGCAACATAAAAAGCTTGCTGGAAGCAATCTGGTTAATCCGGTGAGGGGCGGCCCAGGTATTAATCTCCAGCAGTAAGCGGGTGTACTCCTCTTGTAACTGCCAGCGCTGCAACTCCAGCTCCTGAAGCCGTGCATAACCCGCCCTGACCTCATGCGTACTCCACACCAGACCAAGCCCGGAAGACACCAGAGCGAGGGCGAGAAGCAAGGTCAGCGTTAGCGGAGACAGTGGCAAAATCCGCATCACAAACGCTCCGCAATGCGCATGATGGCGGAGCGCGATCGGGGGTTACGAGCGACCTCATCGGGACCCGGGAGCACCGCCTTGCCGATCGCACGTAGCAGGCCCGACTGCGGCTCATATTGCACAGGCACCCCCGGCGGTAACCGCTCCCCCCGAGCGTTATCTCGAATGAATCGCTTGACGATACGGTCTTCCAGAGAATGAAAACTGATGACGACCAAGCGACCGCCGGGCGCCAGCGCGACCACAATCTGCTCCAGAACGGACCGCAACACCTCCAATTCGCGATTTACGTGCAGGCGAATGGCTTGAAAACTTCGCGTCGCGGGGTGCTTATGGTGCTCCCATCGCGGATTCGCCGAGGCAATAATTTCAGCCAGCTGACCAGTCCGCTCTATTGGCGCTTGCGCTCGAGCCGCGACGATGGCGGCGGCAATTCTCCGAGCAAATCGCTCTTCACCCAGTGTTTTGAGTACTCGGGCAATCTCTGATTCACTGGCCGTCGCAAGCCAACTGGCAGCCGACTGCCCCGCATGGGGATTCATCCGCATGTCTAGCGGCCCATCATGGGAAAAGCTGAAGCCCCGTGCGGGCTCGTCCAACTGCGGTGAGGACACCCCTAGATCCAGCAATACGCCGCTAAGGCTTGCAGGCGACACTCGATCACCCAAAGATTGAAAATTAACCGCATGAAATTGAAAGCGGGGATCGCGTTCAGCGAGCTCACCCGCGGCAGCAACGGCCGCGGGATCCTGATCAAAGCCAATTAACGCACC
>DFQW01000127.1:3744-17271 GCA_002377985.1 Halieaceae bacterium UBA3479
CTGGGTGACAGCGCATCGAGGATACGGGCGCTGTGCCCGCCCCGACCAAACGTGCCATCTAGGTATACGCCGTCAGCTGATACCATTAACGCTGCGATTGCCTCCTCCAGTAGGACCGGTTGATGCGCCCGTTCCATCAAAGATTGAGCTGCATGAGCTCCGCGGGGAGCTCACCCGTCGAGTCGACACCCAACGCCGCCTCGCATTCCTTGTGCCAAAGCGCCTCCGACCACAATTCCAGTTTGTTGCCCTGCCCTACTAATACCGCGCGCTTTTCCAGCTGCGCGTAATCCCTCAGCGCCGGAGGCAGAAGCACACGCCCGTTACTATCCAATTGAAGGTCGCTGGCATAACCCAGGATGAGCCGCTGAAAACGTTTGATCGCAGGATTTAGCGCGGGTAAGGCCTGCACATCTCGCTCGATGCGCTCCCATTCTGTCAGCGGATAGAGGGCGAGACAGTTGGACTGGGTATCTACAGTCACCACCAGATGACCGTCACAGACCACTGATAGCAACTCGCGCTGACGCGCGGGCACGGCCATCCTGCCTTTGGCATCGAGATTAATGTGCTGTACCCCTCGAAACATGACGTCGCGCCCACCGGCCCCCTATATTTCCCACAAAATGGGTTTTTTACCCACTTTTTTCCACATTTTGCCACTATACGCGGGGGATCGGCGTGTGGTCAACGATCATTGACCAAAAAAACGTTCTTTTTCAGTGCGTTAGGCGCCAGACGGCGACGGGAAATACAGAGAATTCAGGTGCGTAAAATCAGCTACAAAACAGCTTTTTATGGAATACTCGCAGGTTTCACGTTAAACAATATATTAAAAAAATCTAGGAATTGTAATTTTTACTTCTAATATGTATGAGAAGTCGAGCGCGGCGCGGGCGCTCGCGCCCGATGGCCGGCATAAGGAAGGAGCCCCCCTTGCGGGGGGCAGAGTGAGTCGGTCGATAAGCCGGGTTCTGTCTTGGACGATCATTCATCTGCGACGAACGTCACCGTTCGCCTGTAGCGACCTACCCGAATCCGCCGAGGGTCACGGCACGGGATTCCTATTTGGTCTTGCTCCGGGCGGGGTTTACCATCGCCACGATTGTTACCAACCGCGCGGTGCGCTCTTACCGCACCTTTTCACCCTTACCTGCAAAGCAGGCGGTTTCCTTTCTGCTGCACTTTCCGTGGACTCGCGTCCCCCAGGCGTTACCTGGCGCCCTGACCCGTTGGAGCCCGGACTTTCCTCTGCCGCAATGCGACAGCGATCGTCTAACCAACTCAGTTAACAGGCTATCGACAACCGCAAGGCGTCGCAAGCTCAACTCTACTGCTTTTTTTCCAACAACCACTGATAAAGGGCTCGGGCGGATCCATCGGTAATATCCGCGGCAACTGCGGCGGCTCGGCGGGGCGGCAGCTCTTGCGCCAAGCGATCTACGAGCCGCATGGCCTCAGGGGAGAGCGTATTGCGCTCCGATTCGAAGCCCCGCACAACCAATACCGCCTCACCCTTCAGTTGTTGCGCATCCTCCACTACAAACGCGTGCAATCCCTGCAGCGAGCCGCGTCGAATGGTCTCGTGCGCCTTCGTGAGTTCGCGACACAGCGCGGCGTCCCGATCTCCCAGCACCTCAAGCAAAGCGAGCAAGGACTCCGGCAATCGACGCGGAGATTCAAACAACACCAAGGTCGACTCCAAATATTGAATGGCCTTGATACGCGCGCTGCGCTGCCCAGCTTTAGCCGGCAAAAAACCCTCAAAATGAAAGCGATCCGTAGGTAAACCGGAGGCGCTCAAGGCTGCCGTCAACGCGCTGGCGCCGGGAATGGGAACAACGGGAATGCCCTCGGCATGACAGGCCGCAACCAAGCGGTAACCGGGATCAGAAACCAAAGGAGTGCCCGCATCCGAAATCAGGGCCAGCGATCGTCCTGATCGCATGTGGCTTAGCAGCTTAAGAACATCGGTTTCTTTGCTGTGATCGTGATAACTCACCAGCGGCGTGCCAATATTAAAATGCTGCATCAGCAACGCCGAGTGCCGAGTATCCTCGGCTGCGATGAGGTCAACGTCGCGCAACGTCTCCACGGCACGCGAGGTAATGTCAGCGAGGTTACCAATGGGTGTGGCAACCACAAACAGGCAAGCAGTCACTCCTCTTACTCCGCGGCGGGCCATATTTGCCCGGTTACGGCTATACTGCCGCGATGCAGCCCCTGGGTCATCCTCTTCCTTTGAGCCGGCACACCGAAAATCGTCGGCACACTGCCTTCATGTGCATGAAGGCGGCGGTTTGCTTGCTGTTAATCACCAGTTGCACGACGCCTTCAGTAGACGTCAGTACCGAGACGCCAGCCCCCGTTGGGCCCGGCAGTTCCCCTGCTCCACTTGAAGGTGAGCGACTGAATGTAGATACGATAGCGCAGCTGTCAAACATTGCTCGCAGTGAATCACTTCTGCTTGCTCGTCACTATCGCAATCAAGCAGTGGCCGCCGGCACCGACGCCTCGACACTAATGGCTATTGATAGCCGCCTGGCGTGGTATTCGGGCGACATACAACTGGCCACCGAGCTCCTCGATACGCTTGGCGCTGACAATAGCGCTTCTTTGGGCTTCGTGCGCGCGGAACGCGAGTCCCGGGCGGCAGCCTCTGGAGATTGGCTAGAAGCCGCCAGGGCTGCATACCAGCAGAGAGAGACTGACCATTCATCCCGCAATCATCAAGCCCTCGGCGAGAGGCTTTTCCAATATCTCTTGCGCCTGCCGGATACCACCTTAAATCAACAACTCAATGTGTCGGGCGGAGATCCGGTCTGGCGCGCTTGGCTGGAGATGCAAAAAGCATATCGGGCGGATCAAAGGCGGTTCTCGGAGTGGCTGGATCGTAACGTTGCACGCATATCACGACCACCGCTTCCCAGCCATCTTCAGGAATGGGCAAAGAGCCGCGAGATAGAGCGCCTGACTATCATCCTCCCCTTGGATGGCAGCCTCTCCGCCGCAGGTGAAGCCGTCTTGGCAGGTGCCGTTGAAAAACTCTACGCACTATATCCCGACCCAACCAAGCGACCGAAACTGACCACCGTCAACTCTGCCCAGTATGCCAGCGCAAGGGCAGCCTACCAGCGCGCCATGGGGGATGATCCAGACCTCATACTGGGCCCCCTGACTAAAGCAGAGGTCTCGAACCTGATTGACTTGGGCCCTTTACCCGTCCCTACTATTCTTCTTAATCAGATTGATACTGATATCGAGACCCAGCAGAAAAACAGAATGAGTTTTAGCCTCGCACCAGAAGACGAGGCCCTACAAATAGCGGATATTGCCTTCGGCCAAGGCTGTAGAAATGCCATCGTCATCTCCGCCTCGGGCGACCGAGGCAACCGGTTACTTAAAGCCTTCGCACCCCGATGGACTGGGCTCGGCGGCAAAATTCGCGGCAGTCTCGTTATAGAGCAGCCATCAGAAGCGAATAAAGCCATGGGCGAATTACTGGGTTCCGGCTCGAGTGACGATCGCATCCGCGCAGTCGAGACCGCCTTCGATCTGCCAGTCGACGCCCGAGGTCGGGGCCGCAGCGACTTCGAGTGCATCTTTATGCTGGCGCCCGATCCGACCACAGCCCGCGCCTGGCGACCGCTGCTGGTATTCCACATGTCCGGCGAGGCGCCGGTCTATGCCACCTCAGCTATCAATGATGGCGTGAGGGACTCCCGAAACGGAGACCTCAACGGCGTATTATTTGTGGAGGTGCCCGCCATGCTGCCGCCCTATGTCAGCGATAGACTGAGTCGACTCCGCGCGCTCGGTCGAGACGCTCTATCGCTGGCGCAACACTGGCATCAGGCAGCTGTCACAGAGGACTGGATTATCCGCGGCGATACGGGAACGCTGCGCAGAAAACCCAACGGGCTGATCGAAAGAGCTTCGGAACTGGCAACTTTTGATGGCGCGGAAACCCGATACAGCACGCTACGCTGAGGCACTTACTCTGCTGATGAGGGCGGCATGCGCCGGGTCGGAAATTATTGGGAACAAGAGGCGGAACTGTTTCTGCGAGCACAGGGTCTTACCTTGGTGGCCCGAAATTTTCTCACCCAATTGGGTGAGATCGATCTCATTATGCAAGACGATTTCCACTTGGTTTTTGTGGAGGTCAGATACCGGCGACGCTCGCGTTTTATGTCAGCTGCGGGCAGCGTTACTCGGCAAAAACGCAAGCGCATGACAAAATGTGCCGACATGTTTCGCAAACGATACCCTAATTGGTCCGATTACCCTTGTCGCTTCGATGTAATTGCTTATGATGCAGACGTTCCATTGCCCGATGCCATTTGGCTTCGAGGCGCATTTGAAGCAATCACATGGTAATCGGCACTGACAAGATTGTGGACGCGTATCAACTCATCGCCAACTTTTTTCAACACCACATCGAGAGCACGAGTCTCGCCGTAGACGACGTAGCAGAAATCGCAGGTATGGCAGCAGACATCGCTTCCAATGCGATTCTCTCGGAAAAAAAACTGTTCAGCATTGGTCTGGGCGCCGACGCAGCCAGCGCCATCATGCTGGCTAGCTTACTGCAGAATGGCATACTGAGAGAGCGACCAAGCCTTCCGGTTCTTGAGTTGGCAGAATATCGAATTGACTCTGCGCAAACGGGTATCAACTGGGTGAGTCAGCAGCTGCAGGCATTGGGGCAATCGGGTGACGTCGGCATCATCTTTGCCGCCAACCTGTCGGAGTCCGAGATTGAGCGGATTCAGATCATTACCGAGCAGCGGCAGATCATCCCGGTATGGCTCGGCAAAGGGGGCCGAGGACTGAGCCTGATATCCGTCGACGACTCGGTGGAGTCCCGGCTGACGCTGAATCACGCAATTGCCATTTGCTTGGCCAGATTGATTGAAACCAATACCTTTGGTCCAGTGGAGAACTGAATCATGCATCGATACTTTCCCTTGATACTCACTGCAATGCTGTATGCATTCCTGCAAGGATGCGGCAGCATTATGGCCAGCGCCGGCGCCGGACCAATCGAAGAAGATATCAGCGAACGCACCTTCGCCCAGCAGCTGGAGGACGAGAGCATCGAGACCAAAGCCAAGGTCAACATCAATGCTGCCTCGGCTGGTTATGAGGCCGCGCACCTTAGCATCGTGTCATTCAACGGCTTTGTTCTTCTGGCGGGGCAAGTGCCGTCAGAGGACCTCAAGACACTGGCCACCAATGTGGTCCGCAAGATCGACGGTGTACGCCGAATTTATAACGAGCTGGAGGTTGGCCCAGAGACCAGCGTGGGCACCCGGACCAATGACACGTGGATCACAACACAAGTAAAAACAAAGCTGCTCGCGAGTTCAGACACACCCGGCACGAGAGTCAAAGTCGTCACAGAAAATAGCGTTGTGTACCTTTTGGGTTTACTCAGTGCGGAAGAAGCAGATCGAGTGGCTCTGGAAACGGCCGAGGTAAATAGCGTAGAGAGAGTCGTCAAACTCTTCGAGATCATTTCCGCCCCCGCTACTTCACCACCTTCAAGCTAGGGCGTCCCCGCCCAGAGGGGGGCTCCGGGGGATCTTCGGGAGCAGCCGCATCAAATATCATGCCCTGTCCGTTTTCGCGCGCATAGATGCCTAGGATGCCGCCGATTGGCACCAGAATGTCAGTCGCAACTCCACCAAACCGGCCATTGAAAAACACCGACTCGTTGGTCATCTCCAAACCAACGACAGCGCTGGGGGAAATATTCAAGACAATCTGGCCATCTGAAACATAGGCCTGGGGCACATCAACGCCTTCCACGCCTGCATCGACCAAAAGATGGGGGGTGCAAGCGTTATCGACGATCCACTCGTAGATAGCACGAATGATATAGGGCCGACTGGAGTTCAAAAAAAACTGCGTCCCTAGGGGCGCATCTCCCGCTCCTGAATTGACAAACTCTCGCGGAAAGCCTCCCGATTAAACAATCGGTCCATGTAATCTAGGAGCGGTTTAGACTGCTTGCTAGGCCTGATGTCGACACCCAGCGAAGGCAAGCGCCACAGAATGGGCGCAACACAGCAATCTACCAGCGAAAATTCCTCGCTCATGAAGTAGGGCTTCTCGGCAAATATCGGCGCCACCGCAACCAGACTCTCCCTCAGTTCCTTGCACGACTTCGACACCACGTTGTCGCTACGAGAGGACTGGATGGCATCTACCAGCGTGGCCCAGTCACGCTCAATCCGATATACAAATAACCGGCTCTCTGCCCGCGCGACAGGATAAACGGGCAGCAAGGGTGGATGGGGGAAACGCTCGTCGAGATACTCCATCATCACTTTGGATTCATAAAGTACTAATTCCCGATCCACCAGCGTCGGCATGCTGTTGTAGGGGTTAAGGTCGCCGAGCTCGGCGGGCGTGGCCCCTGTCTCTGATTCCACCAGTTCGACCGTCACTCCTTTTTCCGCCAGCACGAGGCGCACGCGGTGACTGTAATGACTGGTGTTATCAGAGAACAAGGTCATGGAGGATCGTTTGGATACGATCCCAGAAGCATCATCAGACATAGATTTTCTACTGGCTGTTGGGAGCGATAGTCTATCACTCAAAAGCGGGGACCGGATGTCCCCGCCACATTAACCTTCTCTAATGGACATCTTTCCAGTACTCCCGGTTCAGTAACCAGGCGAAAATGAAGAAGATCACGAGAAATAGAAGGACATAAGTGCCTATTCGCAGACGGTCAGCCTTGTAAGGCTCAGCGGTGTAGGCGAGAAAATTCACCAAATCATAGATCGCGACATCAAACTGGTCCGGCGACATTGCTCCGGGCTTGGCCAGTTCGAGGCTTTTACAATCCGCGGCTTTCGCTGCCGCCGCTCCAGACTCATCGTAACAAGCAGGGAGACCCTGCAGCTCCATCAGAACATGCGGCATTCCGACGTTGGGATAAACCCGATTATTTACCCCGTAGGGACGCAGGTCGTCTTGATAAAAAGCGCGCAAATACGTGTACAGCCATTCTGGCTGACGCGCCCTTGAAATCAACGTAAGGTCTGGAGGCGTAGCGCCAAACCATATCTTGGCCTGGACCTTATCCATGCTGTTCGTCATTAACGATCCCAGCTTGATTTCAGGATCAAACACCAGATTGCCTTTGTACAGGTCTTCCGGAATACCCAGATCACGGGCAACCCGGTTGTGGCGCGAGTACTGCAGTGAATGACACCCCATACAATAATTGGCGTACAGCGCTGCGCCGCGCTGCAGCGAAGGCTGATCGGTGGCATCGGCCTCGAAAGCGTCACACGGCATAGTCCCGCAGTTGTAAGCAGACTCCGCCCCAACAACTTTGAGCGGCAAGAAGGCCATTGCGCCCACCAAGGCGACGGTGCCAACACCTTTCCAAAAGCCCATGCCGCCATCCATTGTCACTCGGTCAGGCTCGGGTTTGGTGCGATCCATCCGCGACCACCATGGCATGGCGAGGAAAAAGAAAAAGTAAAAAATGGTGCATGTCTGCGCCAACAGGGTCCGCTCGGGCGTCGGCGCTTTGACGCCCAGTACGCCCAAGATGATGAAGGATGCGACAAAAACCAGCAGCATGACGCGATTCAACATTCCCCGGTAGCGCCATGAACGGACCGGATTACGATCCAACCACGGTAGCGCAAAAGGAATTACGACAGAAATCGCGAAGAACACGAATCCCCAGAACTTGTCTGGAACTGCGCGCAGTACCGAGTAAAAAGGAGTGAAGTACCAGACCGGCGCAATATGCTCAGGCGTCTTCAGACCGTTGGCTTCCTCGAAGTTGGCGTACTCCAGAAAGAACCCGGACATCTCCGGCGCAAAAAAGATCACGCCGCAGAAGAAAAACAGGAATACCGCGATACCCTGCACATCGTGCACCGAATAGTATGGGTGAAACTGAATACCGTCCAACGGCACGCCATTTGCATCCTTGTTCTTCTTGATTTCAACGCCGTCAGGGTTGTTGGACCCGACCTCGTGGAGCGCGAGGATGTGCAGGACCACCAGAGCCAACAGCACGATAGGCAACGCCACCACGTGTAAGGCAAAAAATCGATTTAGCGTAATACCGGAAATCAGGTAATCGCCACGAATCCAGGTGACGATGTCTTCGCCGACAACGGGAATCGCACCAAATAGAGAAATAATGACCTGGGCTCCCCAATAGGACATCTGGCCCCACGGCAATACGTAGCCCACAAACGCCTCTGCCATCAAGACGATAAAAATGAGCATGCCAAAGATCCAGATCAACTCACGTGGCTTCTTGTACGAGCCGTACATCAAGGCCCGCATCATGTGCAGATACACGACAATAAAGAAGGCCGAGGCGCCAGTGGAGTGCATGTACCGCAGTAACCATCCGTAATCCACATCCCGCATGATGTATTCGACGGAGGCGAAAGCCTCTTCAGCTGAGGGGGTGTAATTCATGGTCAACCAGATGCCGGTCAGCAACTGGTTAACCAGCACCAACAGAGAAAACACACCAAAGAAATACCACAGGTTGAAATTTTTGGGAGCGTAATAGGCACCCATATGGGTGTCCCACGCGCGAGTCACGGGAAGCCGCGCGTCGATCCAAGCAATCAATCCGGTCAATGCCTTTTCCATCACGCTACCTCCGCATCGACGCCGATGACCAATACAGTGTCGTTTTCGAATGTATAGGGGGGAATCTCCAGGTTCGCCGAGGCCGGCACGCCCTTGTAAACACGACCTGCCAAATCAAACTTCGATCCATGACAGGGACAGAAGAAACCACCCAGCCACTCATCTCCACCCAGGTCCGCAGCACCGACCTCTGGGCGAAACTTTGGCGCGCACCCCAGATGGGTGCATAAGCCGACAATAACTAGATACTCCTCGTTGAGTGCTCTCCCGTCACCGGCAATATAGTCGGGCTGCGCGGATGACTGCGATTCGGGGTCCTTTAGGTCATCGTTCAGCGAGGCCAATCCGGCGACCTGCTCAGGCGTGCGGCGCAGCACATATACCGGCTTGCCGCGCCACTCAATCACCACCATTTGGCCCGGCTCCAATTTGCTGATGTCGGCACGAACCGGGGCGCCGGCCGCTTTCGCCTTCTCCGAGGGGTTCCAAGACCCGAGAAAGGGAACTGCCACACCCGCAACGCCGCCAATGCCGACGGCTGAGGTCGCTGCCGTCAAAAAGCGCCTTCGGGTCTGGCTGGAGTCAGCGGTATCCTCGTGAGTATGAGCGTTGTCTGTCATATTTTAGTGTCTCCGGGTGTGCCAACGAGCCGGACAAAACGTGCTCTGGCGAGTCGTCTCTACCGACATGGTCACTCTGTGGCGGACAAGATCTGTTCTGGCCGCGAAGTGTAATGGTCGCGCCTGCCCCCAGCAAGTTGAAATACGGAATCTTGGCTCGTCGAGATCAACCCGTGACCGCCTAAATTCAGCGTTCAGGGCCCTATGTATTAACCAGAACCACCCCGGCCACAATCAGCGCGCGGCCCACCGATGCGCACCACTCCAGCGCCTGAGCGAACACTGCTTAGCCCATTACTGTGATCAAAAACATACCCAGTGCGGACCAGATCACGTAAACCGCCGCGACGGGGCAGCTGCCGATGCTGCATAAAACAAAAAGCCCGCGTAAAGCGGGCTTTCAGGGAGCGTGTGGTAATTAACGCTTGGAGAACTGTGGACGCCGGCGCGCCTTTCTCAAACCAACCTTCTTACGCTCCACTTCCCTCGCGTCTCGAGTCACATAACCTGCTGCCCGAAGCGAACCGCGCAGGCTCTCGTCATAATCCAGAAGCGCTCGTGTCAGACCGTGGCGAATGGCGCCCGCCTGACCAAAGCTGCCGCCACCGGATACCGTCACATTCGCATCAAATGTGGCCGCATTCTCGGTGAGCTCCAGCGGTTGCCGAACAATCATACGGGCCACTTCGCGGCCGAAATACTCGTCGATGGGACGGCCATTGATCACAATGTTGCCGGTCCCCGTCCGTAAAAATACGCGGGCAGTTGACGTCTTGCGTCTGCCGGTCCCGTAATATTGAGCTGTTGCCATCAGGACCTCCTCAGACCGTCAGTGGCTGCGGCTGTTGCGCCGCGTGCGGGTGAGCAGGTCCCGCATAAACCTTGAGCTTTTTCAGCATTGCACGTCCCAGCGGGCTGCGGGGCATCATGCCCTTGACCGCGCGCTGTATAACCCTTTCCGGTGCCCGATCAATCATCTGTTCGAAGCTGGCAGACTTGATACCGCCCGGAAATCCGGTGTGGTGGTAGTACTGCTTATCTGTACGCTTTGCACCCGTCACACGGACCTTTTCGCAGTTGACCACAACGATGTAGTCGCCCATATCCATGTGCGGCGTGTATTCTGGCTTGTGCTTGCCACGCAAGCGGTGCGCGATCTCGGTAGCGAGCCGCCCAAGCGTCTTGTCTTCAGCATCGACAACAAACCAGTCGTGGTGGATGTCATCGGCCTTGGCGCTATATGTTTTCATGACCGGAGCCCCGAGGGCGAAATTAGGGAGCGCGGATGTTACTGGAGAGCAATGGCCCTTTCAACCGTTAATTTGTCCCGTTCCACTCAAGGATGGTGCTCGGCCTGCAGGTATTCCCGAGTGCGCATTTCCTGAAGCCTGGACACCGTCCGCTCAAACTCAAACCGCAGCCTCGTGCCCCCGTACATGGCCTCAGGAGCCAGAGCGGCTGTGGTAATCAGCTTAACTTTCCGGTCATAGAATTCATCCACGAGATTGATGAATCGGCGCGCCGCATCCTCTTTCTCTGCAGTCAACGCAGGAATACGTTCAATGAGCACGGTGTGGTACTCCCTGGCAATTTCCACAAAATCTGCTGCACTCCGGGCTTCTTCGCATAACGTCGTAAAGTCAAACCAGGCAACACCCTGCACCGCTGCCCGGGCGCGCACTACCCTGTTATTTATCTCAAGCTGTCTGCTGTCACCCCCGGGTTGCCCGGTTAGGGATTCAAAATAGGTGGCGAGTGCAGTGCTCGCGGCTTGATCGTGGGGAATATGCCAAAGATCAGCGCTCTGAAGCGTCCTGAAGCGATAGTCCGTCTCCGATGCAAGATGAACGACATCCAGGTGTGTCTCCAGTAGCGCGATAGCGGGCAGGAATCGACTGCGCTGCAGGCCATCCCGATACAAATCGCTCGGCGGAATGTTCGATGTTGCCACCAGGGTGACACCGCGGCGCATCAGCGCACCAATTAATCCCGCAAGAATCATCGCATCGCCGATGTCGCTGACAAAAAATTCATCAAAGCAAAGCACCAGAGCCTCGTCAGCAATATCGTCGGCCACGAGTTCCAGCGGGTCGGTCGCACCGCTGTGGGCGGTCAAAGCCACATGGACGCGCTGCATGAACCGGTGAAAATGCACACGGAGCTTCTTCTGGAAGTCCAGACTCTCGAAAAAAGCGTCCATGAAGTGCGTTTTACCGCGCCCTACTCCACCCCATATATACATGCCCCGCTCTGGCGGAGCCCACCAACCAAAGCGCCTGCGCATTCGCGGCCAAAGTCGGCGCTCACTTGCCTCGCGCGCGCGCAGGCGATGAAAAAGATCATCAAGTTGCGCCACCATGTCGGCCTGCGCTCGATCCTCGAGCAGCGAGCCGGATTGCAGGTCGCGCTGATAGCGCGCCTTGGGAGAGAGTGGATGCGGCATGATAGAGCGGGTGACATGAATCATGGCAAAGCGTATCACGTAAGTACCGCAGCGTTTTAAAGCGGCATGCCGGGTCTGGCTACCAGATCAAACCCAAAAATGGATCCAGCGACTTCTTGAAGGGCTCCTTGAATGGGGTGGGCAAGCCAAATAGACAGGCGACGGCTTCCAGCCCATACAGTACAATAGAGCCCAAAAAGATATTCGCGAGACCGTGCCCGGGCTTTGATCGGCTCTCGACAATATCAGGGACCGACAGCTGTGTGATGACAAAAGGATTGAGATGGCGTCTGCTACGAATTTGATTATCCCGTTCATTTTGGGGTGCCTGGTCGGGGGTGGCTTGGGCTGGTATCTCGCGCTCAACTCGCGCAGCGACAATAAACGCAGACTGATCATGGACTTGGAAAATCAGCTCGATCAGGCTCGCCAAAGTCGGGCGGACTACGAAGCGGAGGTGTCAGAGCACTTTGCGCAAACGGCGGATCTGTTGCACAAACTGACTGACGATTACAGAGCCGTCTACACACACCTGGCGAAGGGGGCAGATCAACTTTGCGGTGACCAGGTCAGCATATCTGCTGCCGCTCTGAGCGCGCCTGACGATACGTCAGGGGATCAGACGCATTGGGCGGAGGTGGCACAGCCTCTGGACTACGCGCCGAAGAAACCGGATGAGCAGGGGCAGCTATCAGAAACCTTTGGCTTAGACAGATCGAACACGACCCCAGCCTGATTCACGCCGGATTGGCGATATCAATAAATTGGTGGGAACAGCCCAGCTCGCGAGCCACTTGCCCACCCACTGCCTCTACCCCATAGCGCTCCGTTGCGTGATGGCCTGCCGCGATAAATGAGATACCTCGCTCCCGGGCAGTGTGGACGGTCTGTTCAGATACCTCTCCCGTCACGTAAAGATCAGCGCCCGCGTCAGCCGCCATATCGATATAGTGTTGTCCGGCACCCGTGCACCAAGCAATTTTTCGCACCGCGCCGTCACCGACTATCAATAGTTCCCGACCCAGTTGGGACGACAGATTCTGGGCGAATGATGAAAGGCTCGTTTCTTTATTCAAATCACCGCAAAAAACAGGAATCGATGGATCTGATGACACCAGAGGAGCAGTTTGAGATATGCCCATCAAGCGTCCCAACTGGGCGTTATTGCCCAACTCGGGATGACAGTCCAATGGCAGGTGATAGGCAAACAGATTAACGTCGTTGAGCATCAGCGCCCGCAGCCTGCGCGCTTTCATGCCCGCAACCACGGGATCCTCTGATCGCCAGAAAAAGCCGTGATGGACCAGAATGGCGTCAGCCTGCGCCTCTACAGCCGCGTCAATCAGCGCCTGGCAAGCGGTTACGCCGGTCACCAGATGGCGAATCTGTGACTTGCCTTCCACCTGCAGCCCATTCGGACAATAATCCCGAAAGTTGTCCGGCAACAACAAGGAATCCAGATACTCTCTCAGATCTTGACGGGTACAGGACATGAGACGTTACCCCGGTGAAAAGGGATATGAGAATAACCGGCCCGCCATGATTTACAATGGGGGTTGGAGGAGCCCGTGAAAAACGATCTGCTTGCACTTATCTGGCCAGCCTTGGTTGGCGTTCTGGCGGCGACACTTATTTTGGATAAATGGGTGCTCGACCATCCCGGCCCAACGGATGCCATCTCCCAGCGGGGGTACCGCGATGCCGTGGCGTTGGCCACCCCGTCGGTGGTCAATATCTACACCGCGAAATTGGTCGACACCCGGAGAGATCCCCGATTGAACTCACCGATCCTGAGAAGATTTAGATCCAATCAGGGCA
>DFQW01000086.1:0-3240 GCA_002377985.1 Halieaceae bacterium UBA3479
TTTATCAAGAAAATCTTCGGCGGCTGATATTGGAAATCGGGGTGGCGGCTTCATCAGTACCGGGATTCGATCACTCATACGCCCGTCTCGGCGGGCTATTCAGCACTCCGCAACAGCTGGATCCCGTATCTGAACCCAGGCTAATTTTTTGGAACGAGGGGCTTGCTGAGCAGCTGGGATGGCCCGCAGATCCCATCTCGAATCCGCATCAGTTAGCTGCGCTGGCGGGCAACCAACTGCTGACCAACTCTCAACCCATCGCGACGGTGTATGCTGGCCACCAGTTTGGTCAGTACAACCCGCAGTTGGGTGACGGTCGCGCTTTGTTGCTTGGTGAGTGGATTACGCCGACCGGACGACGCGTCGACATTCAGCTCAAAGGCGCGGGCCCGACGCCCTACTCCCGCGGCGGAGATGGGCGCGCGCCGCTGGGACCGGTGGTACGGGAGTATGTCGTATCGGAGGCGATGGCGGCCCTGGGGGTCCCCACAAGCCGCGCGCTGGCGGCTGTCGCCACCGGAGAGCGAGTCTTTCGCAACCGCGCCGAACCCGGCGCGATTCTGACCCGCGTCGCGAGCAGTCATCTGCGGGTGGGCACCATTCAGTTTTTCGCTACGACACGTGGCGGCGAGGGACTTAAAGATTTGGTGGACTACGTCGTGGCGCGGCACTTTGCCACATCAGATGGCGACGCTGACGCCAAACCTGCCATCAAGTTGCTGGAAGGTGTTTGCCAGCATTTCGCGCGACTGGTCGCGCACTGGCAAGCACTGGGTTTTGTTCACGGCGTACTCAATACCGACAATGCGCTCCTGTGTGGCGAGACCATTGATTTTGGTCCCTGTGCTTTCATGGATCATTTCGACCCTCAGGCAACCTTTAGCTCTATCGATCGCCAGGGCCGATACGCGTGGCATAACCAGCCCGGCATCATGCATTGGAATCTCGCCGTGCTCGCGGAGTGCCTGTTACCGCTTATCCATGAGTCCGCAGAAACTGCGCAACAGATCGCGCAAACCATCGTTGATCGCTTCCCCAGCTTGTTCCACTCCTATCATCAGAATTGGCTGGCGGCCAAGTTGGGTCTCGATGCTATTCAGGAGTCGGATAACACCTTGGTACAAACCTTTCACGACACGCTGATCAGAGAAGAACTCGACTTTACGCTGGCATTCCGCTGGTTGACCGAACAGGCAAACGGCAACTTGGCGCACTCACCGCTGCCGGAGCTGTTCACCGCGCCTGCGTCACTGCAAGCCTGGGTAGCGCAGTGGAGCGACCGCCGAAAACACAATACCGGTGATCAGGAGCTCGTCACCGCGAACATGTACCGAGTGAATCCCGCTATTATTCCGCGTAATCATCTGGTGCAGCGCGCGATTGATTCTGTCGAATCCGGAAACCTCGAGTGGGGCCAAGCGTGGGTGGATCGTCTTGCCTCGCCCTATGAGTGGCGCGACGGGGATGAAGACTGGGCGCGCTCACCCCATGAAGACGAGCGCGTCACACAAACATTTTGCGGCACTTGAGCCCAAACCTCGGGCAGCGCAGCGCGGCTATTAACGAGACGGGTTTTAGCGGTACGTCGTATAATCCCTGACTCACCACGGAGGTATCATCTTGGTCACCGAGTTTCTCGGCAAACAGCTATCAGGGCCCTTCACCATACCCTCCGGCATTGTGACGACGACCCCCTCCATCATTCAACGGGTGATCGATACGATGCCTGAGGTGGGCGTCATCACAACCAAGAGTATCGGATTTGAGCCTCGTCCAGGTTACCGAGAACCTGTTTACAGTCAGTACGCACCAGGTTGCTTTGTTAACGCGGTGGGCCTCACCAACCCGGGCGTCGAGCAAGCATTCCGCGGTCTCAGTGAGCTGCGCGTCCCCGAGGATCGATTTTTGCTGGTATCGATATTTGGTGGCTCCGTTGCCGAATTCGTTGCAGTAGCCCAGCGCCTTGCCCCGGTTGCCGATGGCCTGGAACTCAATTTGTCTTGTCCCCACGCTAAGGGTTACGGCATGGCGATGGGCCAGGATCCAGAGATGGTCCGAGAAGTTGTGTCGGCGGTTTGCGCGGCGGTTGATATTCCGGTGATCCCTAAATTAACCCCCAACGTCGATGACATCACTGTGATTGGCCGTGCTGCCCTCGAGGGGGGTGCGGCCGCGCTATGCGCCATAAACACGGCGGGACCCGGGTATACCGAAAGCCACGGTCATCCCGTGCTGAGTAATGGCATGGGTGGCATGTCGGGCAAGGGTGTTTTGCCCATTACACTCAAGGCCATCAAAAGTTTGCGCGCCATAACCGACCTTCCCATTATTGGCTGCGGAGGGCTCTCTTCAGCGGCTGACTGTCGCGCTGCGGTAGATTGCGGCGCCAGCATTCTGGGCATTGGTTCAGGCTTGAGCGGAATGGATACCCCCGCGGTGGGCCGATACTTTCGCAGCCTCGCCAGCGATTTGACTGAGGGCACAGATCTGGCAGAGCAACAGATTCGCTACGACCTCGATATGGCCTTTACACCGTATACCGTGGCGGCGAACGAGACGGTGTGTGAGGACATCAGCATCATCACGCTCGATGGCGATATGGACATTCAGGCCGGCGAGTATGTGTTTGTTTGGATCCCGGGGATCGGAGAAAAACCCTTCTCCTGCCTAACCCACAATCCAGTGCGACTGGCGGTGATTAATGTCGGAGAATTTACTGAGCACTGCTGCAATCTTAAGGTGGGTGACGCGGTTTACCTGCGCGGTCCTCACGGCGTGGCAGTGACACCACCCGAAGACGCGCACATTGTCTGTGTTGCCGGAGGCACCGGTCTGGCGGCGGTGTATCAGATCGCAGAAGATTTTGGTTCCACCGCGCAACCCGCCGATATTTTTGTGGGCGCGAGAACAGCTAACCGGCTTTATTTTCGCGATGCATGCGATCAAGTGGGCCGTGTCACCATTGCAACCGATGACGGCAGCGCCGGCTTTGAAGGCCGCGTCAGCGACGCCTTGGAGGCTTTCTTGTCAACGCAAACAGCATCCGCCCTGTCGCGCATGGTCTTTTACAACTGCGGCCCTGAAGCGATGATTCACGCCAGTGAATCCGTACAGCGAAAGTACGTGGCTAACGATCAAATTTTCAGCGCTATCGATTACCTCACAAAATGCGGCGTGGGGATCTGTGGTGCCTGTGCCGCACCGGACGGGCGCCGTATCTGTGTCGATGGCCCTTTCATC
>DFQW01000086.1:3535-4139 GCA_002377985.1 Halieaceae bacterium UBA3479
CCCAGGAAGCTGACTCGCAACGCATTAACGTTGGGGCCAGCCCGGCTTAAAACATTCGCTGATTGAGCGCACCTGACTCAAAAAAATAAGGCCGCTAAGGCGGCCTTCATTGAGTCATCCGCCCTTATCGACTGATGGTGTAGCCCATTTGTTCGAGGACAAAGCGATCCTCAGACAGATTCGCAATGGCAGTGACCTTGCCCTCATCGTTGAAGGTCATTCGTGTCACCTGATGCGCCTCGAATGGCAACCCAGAAACGTCGTCTGTATTCCAAGCTTGCGTCCAAATGTAGACAACGTTCCCCTCACCTACCGCCTCATGGAGCGTCCATTTCTCCGGGCCCCAATCGTCATCATCGGCGCCACTCATCCACTCAAGCATTTCTGCCTTGGACGTCGGGGCACTGACGATGCCCCGGCTGACGTCAATCGCTATCTCCTGACCATCTCGGGCTACAACGGCCGACACGGCTTCACCAGGCTTACCACGAAAGGGCAGTCGATCCATGTTTTCCGCGTTTACGTCGACGCCTCCCACTGAGATGAATTCATCTCCAGGTTGAAGAATGTCGGCTACCGGGCTATCGGCAATGACGTTAGTGAC
>DFQW01000174.1 GCA_002377985.1 Halieaceae bacterium UBA3479
GTGAGTCGGATTGTCTGAGTGTTTACCGCATAGCGGGTTGTGTGGTGGTTGTCGACAAACCGGCAAGTAGTGCCCCTGCCAGCTTCGCCTCGGCCTCACGCTACTGCCGCCAATGTGTTAGTGACCGCTTACTTCAACCTCGCTCTCTGAGGTCGGTCAGGTGGCTTTTGCGTCGGGTCCCCGCGCGGTAAAGTAGCCCTTTCTGCAGGGGCCCTTGCCATGATCAGCCTATTGGGCGTTGTCATTCTGTTATCCGTTGCTGTCGGCCTCTCCTCCAACCGTTCCGCGATCAAACTGCGCACCGTCGGACTCGCCTTTGCTCTGCAGGCCCTGATCGGTTTTGTCGCGCTATTCACCGACTGGGGCGTGGCGGCACTGGCGAGTGCTTCGGGGTACGTTTCAACGCTGCTGGGTTACAGTCGTGCGGGGATGGTATTTATGTTCGGCGGGTTGGTAGAGCCCAGCGATTCGCTCGGCTTTATCTTCGCCTTTAACGTACTGCCCGTCGTGATTTTTTTCAGCGCATTGATTGCGGTGCTGTACCACGCACGCGTCATGCAGTGGTTGATTCGTATCATGGGGGGCGCGCTGCGCGCACTGTTGCGCACCAGTCACACAGAATCGTTGTCCGCCGCAGCGAATGTCTTCGTTGGGCAGGCAGAGGCACCGCTGGTGGCCAGACCCTATATCCCGGGAATGACACGGTCCGAGTTGTTTGCCGTGATGGTCGGTGGCATGGCGTCCATCGCGGGGTCGGTGATGGCGGGCTATGTTGCCTTGGGTGTGCCACTGGAATATCTCTTGGCGGCCAGCTTCATGGCAGCGCCCGGTGGGTTGCTGATGGCAAAGCTGATGGAACCGGAAACGGCTCAACCCGCTGAGCCAGCAGAGGGTGAGGAGCTTTCCGGCGAAAAATACATCAACTTGATTGATGCTGCCGCTAGCGGAGCCATGAATGGTCTGCACATGGTCGGTGCGATTGGTGCGATGCTACTCGCATTTATTGCCTTGATTGCCATGGCCAATGGCATGCTGGAAGCCATTGGCGGATGGTTTGGTCTTGAGCGACTGACCCTGGAAAGCGCATTGGGAACGTTGCTCCAACCCCTTGCATGGACATTGGGGATTCCATGGGAGGAGGCGCAGTTGGCCGGGGGCCTCATAGGGCAGAAGTTTATCCTCAACGAGTTCGTGGCCTATGTTTCCTTTAGCGAGGCAGCGAATCAGCTTTCGGCACAGTCGCAGGCGATTGTTATCTTCGCGCTCTGTGGTTTCGCCAACCTCTCGTCTATTGCGATTTTACTTGGGGGGCTTGGTGCAGTAGCGCCAGAGCGCCAGAACGATATTTCTCGCTATGGTTTTCGGGCGCTGATTGCGGCGAGTCTTTCCAATTTGATGAGCGCGGCACTCGCAGGGTTTTTCCTGTCGCTTGGCGCAGCTTGATTCGCCAATAGTCATGAGCGCCATGCCCGAGTTGCCACAGATCTCGTTTGCCGACCCGGTATTCCCGGAACAGTTCATGACCTCGCTGAGGCAGTACGGATTTGCCGCCATAACCGATTATCCCTTGGACGCCCAACGTATTCATCGCATCTACAGAGACTGGCAGCATTTTTTTGCAGAAGGACAGGGCGGTGACTTTGCAATGCACCCCGTGCGCCAGGATGGGTATTTTTCTTTGCAACAGGCAGAGCATGCCAAAGGCTTCACAGATAGGGATTACAAGGAGTACTTTCAGTTTTACCCATGGGGGCGTTGCCCCGAGGCTCTTCGCGAGGATCTTGAGACACATTTTACGGCGGCAGTGGATCTGGGGGCGACGCTGCTAGGCATGATTGCGGACCGCTTGCCGAAGCGCATTACCCAGAGTTTATCTGAGCCTCTGGGCGATATGATCCAGCAAAGTGAACAGTCGATGCTGCGGGTATTGCATTACCCCCCCGTGCCCAGTGATAAATGCGTCTTGCGCGCTGCGCCGCACGAGGACATCAACTTATTGACCTTGTTGCCCGCTGCAAATGGCCCCGGTCTGGAGCTGAGATTGCGCGACGGCGCCTGGATCTCAGTACCCAATAAGCCCGGGCAATTAATTGTCAATATAGGCGATATGCTGCAGGAAGCGACTGGGGGTTTCTTGCCCTCGACGACCCATAGGGTGGCCATACCACAGGGAGGGTTGCCACCTTCGAGTCGTATGTCGTTACCCCTGTTCCTGCATCCCCGTCCCGAGGTGGTGCTCTCCAAGCGATATACCGCTGCCACCTACTTGTCACAGCGGCTTAACGAGTTGGGTGTTGCTTAATATGTCACGCGGGAGTTGCATCGCCCCACGGAGGTTGCGTGAGGTGACGCTCCACCATCGGTGGATATGGCTGATGTGGGCCCTGCTAATGTGCTGGAGTCTGCGCGCCGCATCCATGGACGCGACCATCGCGGTGGCGGCTAATTTCAGAGACGCGGCAACCTCGATAGCGGAGTATCTGGAGAGTATCAGTGACCATCGTTATCAGGTGGTGTCTGGATCTACCGGCAAGCTCGCCAGTCAGATTATAGCGGGCGCGCCTTTTGACGTATTGATGGCAGCAGATCAGCGACGGCCGAGCCTGTTGATAGAGCGGGGTCTGGCCGTTCCCGATACCCTGAGCACCTATGCGGTGGGTGAGTTGGGTTTGTGGTGGCCCAACGCCAGTACGCCACTTACCGTTGCTGCACTGGCCACGCTGCCGCCACATCGTGTTTGTATCGCCAACCCCGCGATCGCGCCCTACGGTGAGGCGGCGAGGGCGGTGTTGTCCCGCGCGGGGTTTGACGAGAGTTGGTTGCAGGGGCTCGTTCGCGTCGACAATGTCAATGCAGTCGCTGGGATGGTGGCAAGTGCCCAGGTGACGGCTGGTTTTATTGCCCGCGCGTCGGTCACTTTGAGTGAGCGACACGCGGGGATAGAGATCGATGAGCAAGATGTGATCTGGTTGCAGGATTATCCCCCAATCAAACAGGATCTCGTTTTACTCACCAGAGCGAATGACAATCCAGCCGCGCGGTTTTGGGTCGTTCAGCTGCAGGATCCTGCGGTCAGGCAATTAATCCGGGCACACGGATATCAGCTTTTATCTGAGTTGGTAGCTCCGTGACCGGTGATCTGCAGGCACTCTGGTTGACTGCACTGCTCGCCGGTGTGACGACAGCCTTACTGATACCAATTGCCACCCCTTTGGCGTGGTGGTTGGCTAACGCCACATCACCCTTGAGATCAGGGGTCGAGGCACTGGTGGCGATGCCGCTGATACTGCCGCCAACGGTACTGGGGTTTTACCTGTTGATATTTTTAAACCCTGACGCGGCTTTGGGGGGGCTGTGGGTGAGTCTGACCGGGGAGTCGCTGACATTTTCTTTCTCGGGGCTGGTACTGGCCTCGCTGCTTTATTCTCTGCCATTTATGGTTCAACCCTTGCAGAGCGCTTTTCGGGCAGTGCCAAAGACCGTTTTGGAAACCGCTTCATTCTTGGGGGCGTCGCCCCGAGATCGTTTCTGGAGCGTGGTATTGCCCCTTTCTAAGCGAGGGTTTCTCACCGGTTCAGTGCTCACTTTTGCCCATACGGTGGGTGAATTTGGCGTGGTATTAATGATGGGTGGCAATATCCCGGGGGAAACCCGTGTTCTCTCCATTGCCATCTACGAGCACGTAGAGACATTGAACTATGATGCTGCGCATATCTTGGCGCTGGGTCTGGTGGGTTTTTCTTTCGTGTCTTTGTGGTTGGTTTATCGCTTCGCGGGGGAGCGGGTTGAGGTGGTCCGCGGATGAACCGCCGACTCTGTGTTCGAGGCCAACTCCAAAGAGGTGATTTCACTCTTGATATCAATCTGGACCTGAGTCTCGAACACACCACTGGGGTCCAGGGCGTCACCGGTGCGGGAAAGACAACGTTGCTGAGGGTTATCGCCGGCGTTGAACCCGCGTTTCAAGGAAGTGTGCACTTTGGCAACGAATGTTGGAGTGACAGCGAGAAGCGGATCAACGTGCCCACGTATCAGCGTGGGCTGGGTGTGGTGACACAGCAGAGTCAGCTCCTTCCAGGCAGGTCGGTACAGGCTAATCTCGACTACGCCATGCGCCGCGCTGCCACTGTTGAGCCCTGCTTATCTTTCGGGGAGGTGGTAGCTGGGCTCCATATAGAAGCGCTGTTAACGAAAGGCGTGGAAACCCTCTCGGGCGGAGAGCGGCAGCGGGTGGCACTGGCGCAGGCGTTGCTCATGAAGCCGCGGTTACTGCTATTGGACGAACCGTTATCGGCTAACGATGAGAGGCAGCGTCAACAGATTGGCGAGCGTCTGAGCACCTGGGTCGCCGCGTTGGATTTGCCCATGATCTTCGTCTCCCATGCACCCGAAGAGCTGGAACGCCTCACCCGGCATCTGGTGGTGATGCAGGCGGGTGTTATTGCGGCGCAGGGTGATACCAGAGCGGTGGTGGTAGCGGATCGGGCGGCGATACAGACCACGTTGGATGACGCGATCCGAACGGTATCGGCGCGGGTACTTCGGGTGGATCCGGCAGAGAAAACCCTGACGCTGGCTTGGGATGATGCCAATAATCTTTCAGGTGCTCTGGTGCCAGACAGCCACGTGCTGGTGCGCATTCCCCGGGAGAACCCCTCAGCTTCGCTCCAAGTGTCGCTGCAGAGCGAGGCCCCCCAGAATCAAAGCCAGTCCGCCAAAGGTGTACAGACGCAGGGGCTCGCCGGCAACGAGCCAGATGAGGAGCAGTGAGACGGGCGGAGATAAAAAGATCAGGCTGGAAATACGCAGGGTAGATGAGGTGGCCTTCATGGCAGCCATCCACAATACAAAGGCAATCCCCATCTCAAAGAGGCCCACGTAGAGCGCACCGGCCAGCCCAGCGCTGTGCACGAGAAGGGGTGCGTCAGCGAACCACATCAGGCAGAACAGCATCGGTAGTGCCCCCGAAAAATTCAGAAAGAGACCAACTTCTGGATCTGTGTTCAGGCGAGTATTGATCACCCAGTACAGACTCCAGATCACGGTGCTCAGTAGCGCCAGTCCAACACCCGCGGGTTGAGCTAGGTTTAGGGAGAACGGTGCGCCACGTGTGGCAATGATGATGATGCCGGCGTAACTGATGCAGGTCGCGAGTAGGGCGCCGAGTGATAATCGCTGCTTGAGCAGCGGGGCTGCAATGAGCGCAAGCGTAATCCCCCAGGAGTAGTTGATTGCCATGGCTTCTTGGGCGGGTAGTTGGTCGTATGCGGCGAAGAGCACAAGATAGTAGAGCCCCGGATTAATCCACCCGACCAGCAGGCAGGTGACCTGCACACGGGGCGCGAGGGATCGCAAAGCGTGCCATTGACCCGGACGCAGTAAGCGGAGTGCAAGAAAGCACCAGCTCACAACGCTGGCGAACGTTACCAGCTGTAATGGCGTCAGGTACTTAAGGCTCAGACTGAAGGCCGTTGCCACGGTGCTCCACAGCATGACGGCGCCCAAACCGAGCTGCACGGCCCGCCGGTCGTTAACTGTCATAGACCTTGCTCCTGCAACCGGGATCGATAGTTTTAGCGCTTGGCGGTATCACGTGACAAGATAGGCGCTTTGTCACTCACTCGGGAGGCCAAAGCATGGGGCACATTGGTAAACATGTCACCCTCGACAAACCGGCTTTTATTCATGAGAGCGCCTGGCTCTATGGGAAGGTCTACGTGGGGCCCGGCGCCTCGATCTGGCCGAATGTGGTGACGCGTGCCGAGACTTACGAGATCCGAATCGGCGCGCGAACCAATATTCAGGACTTCGTTATGATTCATGTGGGTATCGCGTCTCCTACCGTTATTGGGGAGGATTGTTCGATCACGCATCACGCGACCCTGCACGGCTGTGAGATTGGTGACCGTTGTCTGATTGGCATCAACGCCACCATCATGGATGGTGCGAAGATTGGCGAGAATTCGATTGTCGCGGGGCACACCATCATTACGGAAAACAAACAGTTCCCCCCGAATTCGGTCATCGCGGGCGTGCCTGGCAAAGTGGTCGCGACGCGTGATTGTGGGGATGCCAATTTACTCAATGCCCGGTTTTATACTGCCTGCGCGGAGCAGTATCGGCAGGGTAATGATCTGCTTTCTGAGGACGCGCTGGCCCAGTTCGCCAGTCTGGCCAAGTCGGCTGACAGCTGAACTGCTACATCACCCGATGAGCGTCATTAGCTGCGTGCTTGTCTGTCCCTTCTTGGGTGTAGCACCGGAGGAGGGTGTTGCCTAAGGCTGAGGTGCCGCGTTTCCGGGAGTCACCATGCTTTGCTCGTGCACCGCGAGCAGAGTGTTCAGATCGCCAGCATTTTGTAGCTGTGAATAACCGACAGACCTCAACGTTGCCTCGGCTTTCCCTGATCGGTTGCCGCTTCTGCAGTAGAGCACCAGTGGGGTATTGGGGGATACGGACCGCGCCGACAAGCCCTCCACAATAAGGTCGTGGGGAACATTAATGGCTCCGGGAAAGTGTCCAGAGGCGAATTCCTCAGCTGTGCGCACGTCGACAATGACTGCGTTGGGCGGAATATCCCTATTGAAGGCGACTGTGTCACCCGGCGAGCAGGCAAAGAGCGTTGCGACGGCGAAAATAGCCGATAAGACCTTGGACATGTGAACGCCTCCTCTGATGGCAGCGGAGGCGTGAGTGTATCAAGCCGTAGCGGGTTTGCCGGAGGCTCCGTGGGGTGAGGTGCCGCCCGCGGGCGTGTTCTCAAATATCCAATCGCGGGCCGCCTGAAGTGCTTCCAGGCGCGTCGGGTAGCGGTGCTCGTCGGACAGATGCTCGTTGACGCCGAGTCCTTCCAGGTTTGCGGCGACCGCTTTATTGATCCCGCACAGATACAGGTGTTTGCCAGCATGAATGGCGTCGAGGGCAATCGTTTCGACGGCGCGAGCCGCAGAGACATCCATGAAAGGGACTCTGCCAAAGTCTAGAACAAGTGAGGTATGGTGCGACGGGCTCAGACGTTCTCTGACCTGATGGCCTAAATCAGCAGCAGCCCCGAAACTTAACGGGCCACCAAAATTGAAGTAGGTGAGACGGCTACCGCACTCCTCGACCAGCGCGGTCTCTTCGTCAGAGAGCCCCTCGGTGGGGTCGTCCGACTGGCCTGCTGCAGATGCCAGCTGCTCGTCAGCCACCTGCTTCACGAAGGCGATGGCCGCCACGACAACACCGGCAACCACGGCAGTGATCAGGTCTACAAACACAGTCAGGCTCAAGACCATGACCATTAGTAAAAGGTCAAAGCGCGGACCACGGTGTGCACGCCTCAGATATGACCAATCAATAATGTCGTAGCCTACTTTGATAAGAATCCCCGCGAGTACCGCATGCGGTATTTTGGCTGCCAGAGGCGCAAGCACCAGCACCACTGCCAGCAACAGTAAGCTGTGCAACATACCCGAGATCTTGGTCGCCCCGCCCGTGCGGATATTGACGACGGTTCTCATCGTTGCACCGGCGCCGGGAATCCCCCCAAAAAATCCCGCTGCCATATTGCCAATGCCCTGACCAATTAGCTCCCGGTTTGAGTCGTGACGGGTGCGTGTCATATTGTCGGCCACCAGCGACGTCAGCAGGCTGTCTATGGCGCCGAGAATCGCAAGAATCAATGCGGCCTCAAAGACAATAAGAATAGTGCTGGTGGAAAAGCCGGGAACGATAAATTCCGGAAGACCTGTGGGGATATCGCCCAATATGGGAACGTTCAGTAAAAGACTGACGGTGGTTCCGATAATCAACGCTGCCAGCGCGCCGGGTAAATATCGCCCCCAATTACTTGGCCAGAAAAATACGATACCGAGGGTCAGCAGTCCCACACCCAAGGCACCCATATTGGGATTGGTGATGGCCGTTGGTACTTCCATGAGCGCCGGAATAGTGCCGCTTTCTGCGGGTTCATGGCCAAACAATCGCGCCAGCTGCAGGGCAATGATGATGCAGCCGATCCCGCTCATAAATCCGGAAACCACCGGGTAAGGCACGAGCCTGATGTACTGACCGAAACCCAAAAACCCGAAGGCGATTTGCAGCGCGCCTGCAAGGATTACGGTGGCAAATACCAATGAAAGGTCGCCGCTGAGCGAGGCAAAGACGCCAGCGAAAACGACAATCATTGGGCCGGTCGGTCCCGATATCTGTGACGGGGTCCCGCCAAACAGCGCTGCAAAAAACCCGACGAGGATGGCCCCGTAGACACCGGCAATGGGGCCGGCCCCAGAGGCTTCTCCGAAGGCAAGAGCGAGAGGTAGGGCGACCACGCCGGCGGGTAAGCCACCAAAAATATCGCCGCGCAGATGAGAGA
>DFQW01000186.1:0-1762 GCA_002377985.1 Halieaceae bacterium UBA3479
GCGGGAATGGGCAGCATCACTGATCTGGACGGTCTTGAAACCCACGACTGCTTTACCGTGACTGAGTATATGGCCATCGATCACAGCGGTCTTACTGCGCCGGGAGAGAGTTGGAAAGCCATTGCGGAGGGTCGCATTACGCGTGACGGGGACTTCCCCATCAATGCCAGCGGTGGCCTCATTGGCCTGGGGCATCCGGTTGGCGCAACCGGCGTTCGCATGGTGCTTGATTGTGCGCGGCAGGTAACGGGCCGGGCGGGGGATTACCAAATTCCCAAGGCGGAGAATCTCATCACCTTCAACGTCGGCGGCAGCACCACAACCTGCGCCAGCTTTGTGGTGGGCGTGGGTTCGTGAAAGATGTTTTTATTTACGACGCGATTCGCAGTGCACGCGCCCGCGCCAAACCCGAAGGGGGTCTTCACGAGCTAACCCCCTCAGCCCTCCTCAAGCACCTTTACCATGGGCTCGAGGCGCGCAATACGTTGGATACCACCCAAATATCAGAAGTGATTCTGGGGTGTGTGACCCAAAACGGAGAGCAGGCAGCCAATATCGCCAAAACCTCGACGCTCTATGCAGGCTGGCCGAGCAGCGTCGCGGGCTTGACCGTTCATCGTTTCTGTTCCTCCAGTATTGATGCGATCGCGCTTGCCGGGCTGAAAGTTGCCTCCGGCCAGGCACAAGCGATGGTCGCTGGAGGCGTCGAGATGATGTCTCGCGTGCCAATGCTCTCTGATAATGCGCGGGTGTTTAGCGACCCCGAATTTGCGCTGCAACATCAGATGCTACTCATGGGTAGCGGTGCCGATCTGATTGCCACAAGAATCGGTGCAACGCGAGAAGCCTGTGACGCCGTTGCTTTACAAAGCCAGCAACGTGCAGCCCGGGCGCAGCGAGAGGGTCGATTCACATCGATCGTGCCCATTAGCACCTCCCGCGGGGTTGTAGCGACCGACGAATGCGTTCGCGCCGATATAACCGGTGCGCAATTGGCTCGTCTGCCCCC
Source organism: Halieaceae bacterium UBA3479 (assembly GCA_002377985.1). Classification (GTDB taxonomy): domain Bacteria; phylum Pseudomonadota; class Gammaproteobacteria; order Pseudomonadales; family Halieaceae; genus Luminiphilus. The sequence continues at coordinate 1,010 of DFQW01000186.1, forward strand.
CGCCTTTGCGGCGTTGGGCACTGCGGGTGCCGATAAGGTGCAGTTGGCGGCATACCCCGAGCTCGGAGAGATTCAGCACGTACATACCGCAGGCAACTCACCCGCAATGTGTGATGCAGCAGCGCTGGTGCTCTTGGGTGACGCGGCCTTTGGCCAACGATCGGGTCTGACGCCCAAGGCACGATTGGTTGCCAGCACCACCGGCTGCGCGGAGCCGCTCGAAGTGGTCAGCGGATGTGTTGCGGTCACCGAAAAATTACTCCGGGACAATCGGCTATCCGCCCATCAAGTTGATCTCTTTGAGATCCATGAGGCCTTTGCCGCAACCGTGATCAAAACAAGAGAAACATTAGAGATTGAGAACGACAGGCTCAACGTCAACGGTGGTGTCATCGCGCTCGGTCATCCCATGGGCGCTACGGGAGCCATCATGACCGGCACCCTGATCGACGAATTGGCTCGCCAACAGCTTGCCCAGGGCATTGTTGCGGCAAGCGGCGCTGCCGGCAGCGGCAGCGCCTTGTTAATTGAGCGATGCTAGTGCATAGGCACAGTTAAGCCGCAGCATCGACCCAACAAGCAGTGACGGGGCGATTACCGCACCCAAATGGGCGAGCTCCACACGCGCTCTTGTAGCGTCTTGTGCAAATCAGCTCGTGGCGCGACGCCCGCCCGAATGGCATCCCAGGTTGACCAGCGACAGGTCGGATTTTCGAGCGCACGCACGTAGTAAAACGCGCGACTTTCCGGATC
>DFQW01000186.1:2132-2936 GCA_002377985.1 Halieaceae bacterium UBA3479
AACCTTGGCACCATTGTCGGGGCAACGGTGCGTGTTGGGATCAGGCGCCATTCCGTCTGAGCAGGCCACGTCATAAACCTGCTCGTAGGTCTCACCCGCTTTTTCCCAGCCCTTGATAATTTGTAACCGTTGCAGCGCAGTGCCCCGCGGGTCGGCACTGGCCCAGGCGACAAAAGTTGGCGCGGTATCGGTTTTAGCCAACTCTCCGCCCATCGGCACACCGACTGCGTAGGCGTCTTCAATCATGGTTTCTGAATTCAGGATGTCGGCCGAAAACGCGTTACCCGCGAAAAACCGCACCTTCATCCGCGGACCCGAAGTCGCAAAGGTTTCCTTACGGCGAAAAGCGTCATAGATCGCGTCGCGGGTATTCTCCTCCGCCCATACACCAGTCACCCCCGACGCACTCCAGCTTTCAAAGCCGCCGCCGTAGGTGTAAGTGCGGCCCTCGACCTCCGTTAAGGTATCCGGCGCCAGAAACTTGGCAAATGTCCCATAGATAAAATCCACCGGTACCGAGCCGCGCCGCTCCGGGACTCCATCCAGCAGGCCCGCTTTGGAGAAAAAGGTTTTCTCGTCATCACTGGTGCCGGCAACGTGGGTGTCACTGGCTGCAGCAAAACCAAACTGGTACGGGTTTTTCACCCCGCCAGACTCCAGCATAAGCCCATTGCGCAAGGCCTCGCGCACATAACTGCCTTTTTCTTCGCTATGAATGCTGGTGCCCACTCTGAATTTATAAATTTCGAAGTCAGCCCACTCGTCATTCGGAGAGAGCAGGGGGTGGGTATCTGAAGTCCCTTT
>DFQW01000035.1 GCA_002377985.1 Halieaceae bacterium UBA3479
CCCCGGCGCCCGACCCACTCCAAACCCATCCGCCCCGAACCACCCGCGGAGTCGTCGGCGAGATAGCACAGTGACCCGACGGTTTGTGCCCGGTACTGGTTCTCCGCAGTCGTGCCGTCTGACTGCGTGCTGCGGGACTGCCAGTCCTGGGCATGATGGAAGCCCCGCCACAACCACGTTTGCTCTCGCGCTAACTCAAACTTGAGCACACTGTGGCGCTCGTGGGGATAATCGGTGAATTGGGTATCGGGATAGGCCTTGGATGACTTGCCGATATCTCGCCCCCAGCTACCCAAAGCGCTGATTCGCGCGGTTAGGTCATTCCAGCGCTTGCGGTGCTGCAGTTGTACTGCGGTTTGCCGATACTGCGAGTGCAACGGCTCACCGTTAGCCGCCTCGGCGTCATTGGCGCGGCGCAGTGTCCATCCAAAACTGGTATCGGCACCGAGGGGTGCACCCACCGAAAGGCTCCGCGCGGTATCATTGGTTTGCACCGAAGCATTCATGACAGGGGCGCTAAACCATTGCGGTTTAAGGTTAATCACGCCCCCCATCGCTTCCGATCCATATAGCGCCGATACCGGACCCATCACGCCACTCACTGACTGCAGCAGAAACGGCGGCAAAAATCCGATGGCGTTACCCGCGGGACGGTCCGTGACAATCGGCACTCCATCGATCTCGGTGCGAATGCGCGCACGACTCAGGCCACGCAAGCTGTAACTTTGGAACAACCCCCCCTGCCCGTTCAGGCTAATCCCCGGGGCGGCGGCCAGCCAATCAGCAAGGGTGCGATCAAGCGACACCTGTTCTTCCCGGGTCAACAGAGGCACGTTGGTCGATCCCGACAGCGTCTGCGACAGCTCGTTGCGCGCACCGAGAATCACCACCTCTTCGAGCTCGCTGGCACTGGGACGCGAGCACAACGTGGTTACGAGAAAGACAATACAGAGCGCTTTTGTATTGCTAGCCCTTCCCAAATACCACGGGTGTGAGATGCGGCCCGTTGGGGCCCTTAAACATCGTCTCGTCACGGCTAGGGTGGCTGCGGTAACGGGTGCCTGACCGAGGTTCATTATCGTGACGCGGGCGCCCACACATTGCAGCGCAATTTCAACGCGTCAGGAAAGCACCAACAGCACAAATAACAATAACCCGCTGCCCGACGTAATGAGGGTCGTTGTACGTAATCGATCAGAAGACAAACCCAGCCACAAGCCGCTGAGCATGACAAACAGCATGCCCGCCGCAAAAAACTGTTGGTAGGTCTTGTAGGCCGAGGGACCATGCCCCATGTGCAGCTCGATCATTCTCTTTTGCAGTGACGGCGTGTTGTACTGCACCGTCACCTCTTCGCCTTCAATATCGAGGGTATAAAACGGCCGCGTGGTGGGCCGTGTCGTCAAGCGCGAGCCACTCTGCTTGACATAATCAAAGTCAAAATCTGCCACCCCCACGCCCGCCAGCGCCGCGTCTACCGCGGCGTGGCTGGGGTCAGCCAACAATGCCTCACCCGAATCCAGCGATCCCACCATCGTTTGCTCCACACTGCCTTTAATACCGATGAGATATAGGCCACCAGACACGGCCACTAATACGATCGCCGCGGCAAAAAAAGCAGAAAAATACAAATGCAACTTAATGAGTAGGGCGCGGGCCATGGTAACTGTCCTGTCTGGTATTAAAGTGGTCGGCTTCGGGTTCGCGTCCGAGCGCGGTGAGTCCGCATTGTGCCCGAAGGCATCAGCCCACACCAACTGATACTCCTCATCAGCAGGAGCGTAGCGGGCACCCATGGATGCGGGTAGAGTGAGATTCAGGGCTCGCCAGGAACCGCTGCTGATAAGAACTTTGGGGGTTCTGGCGCTGCCGATTAACCGTACGAGGCTATCAGTTGTCATCGCGTGAATTCAAAACGAGTCCCTTTGCCGAGGCGCTACTGTGCGGTGCAGCGAAGCACCCCAAGCGCGACTGTATTGTGGTCAGTGATCAGCGGGTGACCTATGCCGAGCAGGCAACGCGGGCGCGCGTGGTGGGCCGCTCGCTCATCGCCCTCGGTATCGAGCGCGGCGATCGCGTCGGCATCCTCATGGCCAATGGCCTCGATTACACCGACATTTTATTTGGTGCATCGCTGATTGGCGCCATTCCTGTGCTGTACAACGCCCGCTTCAAAGCCCGCGAAATTGCGCACGTGACCTCTGATGCGGGTATCAAGGTAGTCGTCACCAACGACGTCACCGAGCAACACACCGACTACGTAGAACTCCTGAACCGGGCAGATGTCCGCCAAGCGCCATCGCTACAGACCCAAGTGTTTTTGGGCACTGGGCAGCGCGAGGGCTTCATGGATCGCGAGACCTTTTATGGCCTTGCCGATACCGTAGACGCCGGCGCAGTCGATCAACGACACGCAGGGACCGCGGTGACAGACCTGGCGCTCATGTTTTACACGTCGGGCACCACGGCCATGCCCAAGGGCTGCCCACTCAACCACATCGTGCTGCAATACGCAGGCGTTGTGGGGGGCACCGAGCGCCTGGGTTTGCTCGAGGGCGATGTGGTGTGGAGCCCGCTGCCCATGTTTCACAGCGCGTTCACGCAACCGCTGACCGGCACGCTGCACGTTGGCGGTACGTTTGTCTCCATGACTCACTTTAATCCGGACGAGGCGCTCGACCTGCTCGCCCGAGAGCGCGTGAACGTGGCGTTTCCCGCGTTCCCGACGATTACTCTGCAAGTGCTCAATCATCCGCGCTACACCCCAGAAACGCTTAAGGGCGTGCGTGTCATGCTCAATGTGGGGCCCCCCGAGGAATTGGTCGCTATGCAGGCACTCATGCCGCATACCACCCAGATCACCTGCTTTGGAATGAGTGAATGCGGCGGCTCGGTGGCCATGTGTCATCCGGATGAATCTCTCGCGCAACGCTCGGACTGCTCGGGCAAGGCCCTGCCCGGCCTTGAGATCGCCGTGCGCGACCCGGAAACTGGCGAAACGCTCGCTCCGGGCGAGCGGGGAGAAATCGCGACCCACGGTATTAGCGTGTTTGACGGCTACTACAACGACCCTGAGAAAACTGCGGCGGCGTTCTGGGAAGACGGCTGGTTCCGCACGGGCGATTTGGGCGTGTTGGATCAGGACGGTCGCATTACTTTCAAGGGCAGGCTTAAAGACATGCTCAAAGTGGGCGGCGAGAACGTAGCGGCGATCGAGATTGAGGGCTACCTCGCGCTCCACCCCGCGGTGAACCTGGCACAGGTCGTGGGCTTACCGGATGACAAGTACGGCGAGGTACCCGTGGCGTTTATCGAGCTTGTACCCGGCAATCACGCCACGGAGGCCGAGATTATCGACTTTTGTCAGGGGGAAATCGCGAGTTTCAAGATCCCGCGGCACGTCCGCTTTGTCGATGAGTGGCCGATGGGCGCCACTAAAATTCTCAAATACGTGCTGCGCGAGAGGATCAGTGCCGAGATGGGCCTCGGCTGAAATCACTATCACTGCCGCAGCTAGGGCCGCGGGGGTATGCGGGCGCTCGCCTCTCCCTTGAGGATCACCTCACCCTTTTGGTTACGCTGCCACACCGCGCAGGTGATAACGCCTCCGCTTCCCTCAATTGGCTCCAGCGCGAGCACCTCTCCACCGCAATGCAACGTGTCTTCAGGAAATACATTCGCGGCAAAGCGCATCTTGGTCCCCACCAGATCCCAGGGGTTGTGCAGCAAAGACGTGAAGTAACGGTACAGATAGGCCTGATTCAGCGGCCCCTGCTGCACCACATCGTGTAAGCCCCGCTCCTGTGCATAAACCCGATCCAAATGCAGGGGATTGGTGTCTCTTAAGATCAGCGCAATCGGGATGTAGTCAAAGCGGTCCATGGGCCCAAATTCAATGCTGGGCAGTGGCATGTCGACCGCGTAATCCTCAAAGTACGGCTTGTCCATGCTCTCAATCATTTGAACAAAATGTAGGACTGCTGACCGGACATCAGCAGATCCCCCTCGTGCTCGCCCGCTATCTTAAAAGTCACCTCGATCACGTCGAAGCGGCTCTTCCCCTGTTTTTCGTACACATCGCTAATGGCAGCAGCAATCGACACCGACTCGCCGACCACCAGAGGTCTGTGAAACGCAATGGCCTGCTCGCCGAACATGGCCGTTCCAGTGCGGTAGTCGAACAGGAAGTCCTCTTGCCAGTCGAAGGTTTTTAACAGCCCCAGTACCGCAACAAATGGCGCAAAGGAGGGTGGCGCCAAACGCCCCGAAGCTGTCCCGGTGCCACCTTCAGCATCATTGAGTGGCGCGAAGTCAGGTTCGGCAACCACACCGAGAAAATCGTCCACATCGACTTGCGAGACGGTATAGGTGGCCGCACGCAATTGGCGACCGATCAGGGCGGTGCGATCCACAGTCATCCGTTAGCTCTCTTTCGCATGGCGGCCTGTCTCGAGCCGCAAGCCACAGCATGTTAACAGCTGGGGATCGGGGGTGCGTTGGATGACCAAAAAATAGCCGCACTGGTCGTCGGCGTGCTTGACGATAAAGGGCGTCTTACTCGATAACTGAAGTCTCCGCATGGGTTACCTTGTGCCGGTATAGCACCCAACTCATGAGCCAAAAAAAACCGGGCTGAGCCCGGTTTTTGCAGCAAAGGTGTTTGCCTTAACTAGCCGCGCGCCATCTTGATGCGGCCCTTGGCTTTGGGTTGCTGCTCAAGGAATTTGAGCGCCCACGCCTGAAACTCGGGCTGCCGAGGCGGCTCAAGCCCGGTTTCTTTCTTGCAGCGCTTCTTGAGCTCGGCAATCTCACCACCGCGGTCGAACATTTTGACCTTGCCGCGTTGCTTCGCCATTTTGGCGCGCAGCGCAGTGGTCTTTTTCTCGTCCACGGTCAGGTCCGCCTTCATTACCACGCCATAACGCTTGGCGCCCTCGGAGGATACGAGGCCAGCGCGCACGTCGAACTCGACCCGCTCGGTTTCGCGCTTCAAGGGGTCGCCACAGCCGCCACCGCCCCAGGTGTTGAAGTACAGAATGTCACCTGCACCGACCGCGATGCGGTCGCACTTGCTCGGCAGCTTTTCTTCCGACCCGTCAGTGCGCTTGAGGATCTTCTCCGAGCGCCGACCCGGCAAGCCACCGTTCACGCCCCAGGGGTAGGTGAGCCAGCGATCATCGTGTATCGAGATCGTGCCGGGCTCCAAGAAGCAGTAACCCATGCGCAGACCGTTACCGCCGCGGTTATAGCCTGCGCCACCGCTATCAGTAATGGTCTCGTAAGTCTCGATGCGCAGCGGGAAGTAGCTCTCGAGGAACTCATTGGGCACGTTAGTGAAGCTCGGCCACAGTGAGTGCCCGTCGGGACCATCGCCCGAGGGCTTGCCAGGGATGCCACCAAAACCGATGGAGTACAGCTGGTACCACTCACCGTTCTTGTCATAGCCCGAGTACATAAAGTGCGGGCTATCTGAGAACCCGGCGCCGGCCAGGAAGTCGGGATCGCCCTGACCCAACAAGCCGCCCAGCACATCAAAAATACGCCCGCGCGCGTGGGTACGACAGGAGAGCCCAGCAGGCTCGCGCGGTTTGTGCAAAGTACTCTCGGGAACTCGCACTCCCCAGAACTCATAGGAGCCATCTC
>DFQW01000074.1 GCA_002377985.1 Halieaceae bacterium UBA3479
TCCCCTTCGTTTCTTCCAACTGCGACAGCGACCACAGCGTCAGCAGCGCCGCCACCATGATGTAGACCGATACAAAGAGAATACCGAATTTGTTCCACAGCAATACCGCAATGGTGGGCGCCAATGCCCCGCCCAGAATCGCACCGATCTGATACCCCAACGAGGCCCCCGAATAGCGCACTTCGGTAGTAAAAAGCTCAGTAAAATAAGCAGCTTGCGGGCCATATTGCATGCCCAGAAAGATCATGCCGACGGTCACTGCCAAGGTGATCATCAGCGGGCTGCCCGTATCGATCAGCGGGAACAACGCGAACCCCCAGACCGCGGTCAAAATCGCACCCCATCGATAGATTTGCTTGCGTCCGACTCGGTCCGACAGCCCAGAAAAGTAAAATAATGCGGGCACCATCACCGCCGCGGCGATAAGCACCGAGACGAGCATTTCGTCCCGGGTCAAATCGACCGAGGGTGAATTCAAGCCATACGCAATGACAAACGCAATCAGGATATAAAACGTCACCTGCACCGACAGAAAGGCACCGGCGGCCAACATAATGCGCCGCGGATAGCGCCGCAGGGCTTCCAGCACAGGCGATTTGGCGACTTCGGCCCGCTCTCCGGCGCCGGCCTGTGCCGCCTGCAGCGCCTTGAAGGCCTCGGTGTCCTCCATGCGGAGTTGCACGTAAAGCGAAATACCAATAAGCACAACGCTGGCAATAAAAGGTAATCGCCAACCCCACGCCATAAATGCCTCGTCACTCATGGAGGCGCTCGCGGCGACGAATGCCAGATTGGCAAGAATCACCCCCACAGCAGCACCCGACTGCGCGTACGCCCCATACCAACCCCGGCGATTAGCCGGCGCGCTTTCGGTCACCAGCAGCATGGCACCGCCCCACTGCCCCCCAACGGCAAGCCCCTGCACAAAGCGCAGAAACACCAGGCATAAGGGTGCAGCGATTCCGATCGATTGGTAGGTTGGCAGCAGCCCGATCAGTGTTGTAGCAACACCCATCATCATCAGCGCGATCACCAAGGTCCGCTTTCTGCCCACCTGATCACCAAAATGCCCAAACACCACGCCCCCCAGTGGGCGCGCAATGAAACCGACGGCAAAGGTGCTGAACGAGATAATCAGCAATACCATGGGCGGCAGATCCTGCGGAAAGAACGCTTTGGGAAAAATCACTGCCGCCGCCGTGCCGTAGAGGAAAAAGTCGTACCACTCGATGCTGGTACCCGCCAGCGACGTTAAGGCGACGCGACGCATATTCTTTTGCTTACTGTCTGTGTCACCCACAAGCAAGGCCTCGCAATTTAGGTATGACTGAACCTAACACGATGCGTCCACAATTACTCTGCTATTGTCGGCGACAGCTGGGATAACGAACCCCATGGCCTCGACACGCGCTAATGCGTGTCGAGAGTCCTTCCACTGCGCAGCACTCATAACGGAATCATGATAATGGCTTCATTGGAACTGTTTGCTCAACAATTTGCTGACATCGTTTGGGGCACACCACTGGTAGTGCTGCTACTCGGCGGCGGGTGCTTCTTTGTCATCGCCTCCCGTGCGATGCCCTACCGGTACATGGGTCACGCAGTAGCGATTCTCATGGGGCGACATGACACACCCGACGCCCCCGGGGAAATCTCCCATCGACAGGCGCTGGCTGCCGCCCTCTCCAACACCATGGGACTTGGCAACATTGCCGGGGTAGCACTCGCGATAGTTGCGGGCGGGCCCGGGGCGGTTTTCTGGATGTGGGTGTCTGCGATCGTCGGCATCGCCACCAAGTTTTTTACCTGCTCGCTGGGGGTGATGTATCGAGGCAAAGACTCATTGGGCGCACTTCAGGGCGGGCCCATGTATGTCATCAGGGAAGCGCTCCCCAAGCCCTTCTACCCGCTCTCGGTGCTGTTTGCGCTGGCGGGATTGATTGGCACGCTCCCCATGTTTCAGGCCAACCAGCTCACCGCGTTAATCCAGGATGCGATGTTTGCGGGGAGCGCCCCAGCAGGGGCAAGCCTTGTCATTGGTCTTGCGCTCGCGGGCGTGGTCGGCGTGGTCATTCATGGGGGCTTACCCAGAGTTGCCAATACAGCAGTGGCACTCCTACCCACCATGATGGTCGTCTACCTGCTGATGACCCTCTGGGTCATGGCGCACCACGCAAACGCTATCCCCGGCGTTTTTGCCAGCATCGTTAGCCAAGCGGTATCACCATCGGCTGTCGGCGGTGGGGCGCTAGGAGTCATGCTGATTGGCATCAGCCGCGGCGCTTTTTCCAATGAAGCCGGCGTGGGCACCGAGGTCATGGCCCATGGTGCCGCGAGAACCCACGAACCCATCAGAGAGGGGATGCTGGCCACTTTGGGGCCGGTATTCGATACGCTCATCGTCTGCTCCTGTACCGCCGTAGTGATCTTGCTAGCGGGCGCCTGGCAAACGCCGGGAGATTTTTCGGGAATTACCCTGACGGCCAACGCCTTCCGGGCCGAAATGGGCGGCATCGGGCTTGTCTTGCTGGGCTTTGTGGCACTCATCCTGAGCACCACGACGATGTTCACCGGATGGTATTACGGAGCAAAGTGCTTTGGTTTCTTGGTGGGGGCCCGGTGGCAGCCCCATTTCAGATGGTTTTTTATTATCGCAGTCGTCTTTGGTGCAACGGTCAGTATCGACGTTGTCTTTAACTTGATCTCTGCGAGCTACGGGCTCATGGCCATACCCACCATGGTGAGCTCGATCCTGCTGGCACCCAAGGTCATCGCGGCCGCCGAGACTTATTTTCGAGCCTCTCGCTAGGCCAAGGCATTGCAGATCCTTGGACCATCGCATCGGCGCCGGGTGCAGTTTGCAAACCCCGGGGCGACGCCGGTCACTCGAATCTGACAGTGAATCTGGTCTCGCTATGCTTCAGGGTGCGGCCTGATCACTGGTGGATGCCACCACTCCGTTGGGTTGTCGTTTAAGCACAATGAGCGCATTGCCCGGCATTTTTCCCGCAAACGCATAGCCGGAGTTAAGGATGATGCGATCTCCCACAACAAGTGGTGCCTGACCACCGCCAATCGATCCTCCCTGCGCGATGCGACCGTCAACCGCAGTAAACGAACCGGTGGTATCGAATTCCCACAGCACTGCGCCGGTTTCGATATCAAATGCCCGCAAAAAGCCGTCGTTAGAGCCCGCGAGCACATAGTCATCTGTCACAGAAATCGCTGCCGAGTAGCCCGGATAGCATCCGGGACGTTCCCTGCAAAGCCCCTGAGCAGCGGGCATTTTCCAGACATAGTCCCCGGTATCGATATCGAGCGCATAGATACCGGGCTTGGCGGGCACATCATAATCTCTGCCATCCGGCACATCGCTAACCGGCACAAATACCTTGCCATCGTGCGCGGCTAGGCCAAAGTTAATGCCAGCAACAATGCCACCGCGACCGACTTTATTCTTCCAAATAACGCTTCCGTCTGTGGCATCAAGTGCTACGACTACCCCACCCTTGTCGCCCGCCAACACCACGCGCTTACCCCGAGAGTCAGTAGTGAGCACCGGACCCGCGCCATAATCCCAGTCCGGGCCGCTGTCCTCCGGACAGTTGATGCGCTCAGCATCCTCGCAGGACCCATTCCAGACGTCGCCAAAGCGAGCCTGGCGCACCCAGACCGTCTCCCCCGATTTTTTATCGAGCGCGATGATGGCATCACTGCTCTCCGAGCCTTCGCCGGAATAGTCATCGCCGGTAGCGATATACAGTCGTCCACCATCCAGCGCCATGCCCGCCCAGATCGGCACGCCTGATGGACCATAGAGCAGCGTGCCGGCATCGTTTTTGCCTACTTGCTTGGCCTCGGGCAGAAAATGCCGGCGCCACAGCTCCCTGCCCGTGTCGGCTTCCAGCGCCGCAATTGAGCCTCGGAAGGTGCAACACTCATAACCTGGGGCGATCGCCGCGCCCTCCTCTAATGAAGACACCGCGACATACAGCACGCCGTCGGATAACTCGGCCGTTGATGTGAGTGTGGTTGCGCCATGATCATCCATCCGCTTGCGCCACTGGAGCGCGCCGGTTAGCGCAGAGAGCGCATACTGGTTGCCGCTCAGATCACCAAAAAACAACAATGGATCGGCGTTGCGATCAGCCGCGGCCCAGGGCTCCAGCGTGACACCATTGCGGACTTCGGCAGCCGCCTTGAACTGCCATCGGGTGCAGCCCGTTGCAAGATCAAAGGCGTACACGAGCCCACTCTGGCTACCCACAAACATAGCGCCACCACCGATCGCCGGCTGAGAGCGCGCGCGGTTCGCCGCCGGATAGGCAAACGCCCAGTCGAGCGCCAGCGTATCGAGATCCTCGGCCCCCACTGATGCCACGGAACTGGAAATAAAATGGCTACCGCCGGGCTCCAAGCCCCAGTGCTCAAATACCACCGGCTGCGTGAGATCAAACTCGGCGGCTGGGCCCTCGCAGGTCACACCGGCCAGCGTCACATCCCGCGGGTCGATCTTGCGCAAGGTGATGTATTCCGCAATCGCAGTCTTTTCCTCGAGCGACAGCCCCTTGGCAACCTCGCGCATCAGGCCATCGGTCATGGCCGTCAGAATTGTCTCTGGAGATCCCTGTTGAAGAACGTAGCGCTGGGGAGCACGAACGACATTACCGTCGTGACACGAGGCGCAAAGATTTTGGTAGAGCGCGCCGCCCAATTTCTCGGTTTCGGCATCGAGGTTAAGGTATACCTCCTCGTAGGTGTCGGAATTAGCCTGCCCGGCATCAGCACCGGCCAGACTCGCCAGCAACAGACTGCCCAGACCGGCCGTCCAGGCGATCGCTAAAGAAACTCGGTGCTGTGCGAACACGGGTTACCCCTTTTTTTAGTGATCGGGCGGACGCATCAACTCATCCGCGGTTTACTGCTCATTCAGGGTCGCCCACAGGGCGTAGACCGGATCTCGCTGACCGCGCTCTCCCTTGACCATGTCCTCGAACATACCCAGCCCCATCAGATTTTTTGCCGGGCTGGACGTAGTCCAGTCAAGGACAAACGTGCGATGACTGATTTTCCACTCGCCGTTGCGACGCTCATAGCGGTCCACATAACGGCCGCCTGTCATGACATCCTGCGGATCATCGCCAAGCGTGTTCTGATAGGCGATCACGTAGCTCTCACCAACACCGACATCGCCAGAAATATCAATCCAGTGGTTGGTAACGGTATGCGCAACCCGCGGCGATATGTCATCAAGCAACTTGCCGATCTCTACAGAAAAATCTTGGGCGCTACCATTGAACGCACCGGACACAATTGCCGCGTCGTCATGGAACGCCGTCATGATCATCTCGGGGTCGCCGCGGTCGACACCGCGCACGTAGCGGCACCCCAACTCCATAATCGCCTGATGTGAAACCACGTCATCCAATGCCTGTGATGCATTCATAGCCAATGCCTCAGTCTTGTTGCTGTTGCGACTCGCATGCGCAATCAGCAGCGCGTTACCCGAATCCTGTAAATAGTGAGCCCCTCTGGGGCAGCCTGCGCTCAGTGAGAACGTATCTTGCGAGGCCGCACCCACAACACCGTCAAACTGACGAATCCAATCCAGCACATAGTGCCGATGCTGCATCCGCCACTCGCCATCACAATAACGATGCTGGTCGAGATATCGTCCGCCCACCAGATGCGGCTGGGGGTCACCGTCGGTGGGCAGGGTCACCCACGCCATTACGTAGCTTTCGCTGACGGCTCGCTCACCGCGGACCTCAACCCACATATTGCTGGTGCGGTGTGAGGACATCGGTGCGCCCTCGTGCATTGCAGCAATGCCGCTGGCAAATTCCGCCGCTGTCCCCTGCATGGAACCGTAATCGACGGTACCGCTGTCGTGATAAGACTCACGCAACAGGGTTTCGTCGGCACGATCAATGCCGCGAGCATGTTGCGCAAGGCGCTTACGAATCTGCGTCGCTGACCAGGCGCGCCAGAGGGGCGTTGCTTTATCCATCTCCTGATCCGCCGGAGCAGGCATCAGTGGAGAGCACCCACAGCGGAGATCTCTGGCAGACTCAATCGACTCTTCGACGTCGGCACTTTAAATTTCCATCAAGTCGTTGAGGTACTCATGAAAAGCCTGTACCCGACGCTCTTGGTTGGGCATCCAATAGCCCTGGTAGCCCGCTGAACCCAGCCCTTTTTGCTGCATTTCAGCGATGCTGAGATCCTGATCCGCAGTCGTCCCCAGCGTTTTTTCACCGTACCGAACGTGCTCATGGAGCGCGTCCTCAACCGGTAAGTCTGGACCGCCTGCGGGCGACGGCGTCATGGTCTGACCCTCAACCCGATTCACCAGCCACCAATGGTCAAACAAACATTGGGCCGGATCGGTCGGATGCGGCCGGGGGCGCAACAGCTGCACGCCATCGGGACCTACCGTAATGACATTATTGGGAAAGAGGTTGTAGATCACATAGTCAGTCAGCTGATAGTCGGCCCGATAGGCGTAGTGTTCGTAGCCTTGTGCAACGCCCTTCTCTCGCTTGGCGGTTTGAATATCCAGCCTGAGCTGCTTCCAGGTATCACGCCCCACGTAGTCATCGCTATTTACAGACCAAGCCGCCGCCATACTCTTGAGCGGCTCGCCAATCACCTCGCTCTCGTACTGAATCGAAGGCATAAAAGACGGAAACCAGCCCCTATTGTGTCCGTGCGCAAACCGGTCGAACTGGCAGTCTTGATAATCCGCAGCGATGTAGGGAATCAATTCAGGGTGCAGCACTTTTACGTGGTAAGCCTCGTTGAAATTATCGGTGATGATCTTCCAGTTACAGCGCGTCTCGGCGGTCATGTCCAATACGCGCAACATGTCCTCCATTCGGTGCGAATCCAGCTCCTGCGTGATCTGCTTACCCAGAAAATCAGTCAGCGCCAGGGCGTCAGGGTCAAAGTTGAACCAGATCAACCCGAAACGTTCCTCGCAGCGCATCTCTTTGAGGCGTGCCTTTCCACAGGGGCTCTCAGCAAAGTCCTCCTCATCGGGCACCATGGTCACCACGCCGGCGCGATCAAAGCGCCAACCGTGGTAGGGACAGGCAAATTCCTGTGCATGCCCGTCCTCGGCTTCGGTAATGCGCGTGCCGCGGTGGGGGCAGGAATTAAAAAACGCTTTTACGGAACCGTCCTCCTGGCGCACCATGAGAATCGAATCAATGCCCAGCTCCGTGGTGAGGTAGTCCCCCGCCTCAGGCATCTGATAGGCGACCCCTCCGATGTTCCAGATTTTGTGCCACACCTGACTGTACTCTCGCTTGAGGTAGTCTGGGCAAACATATCGATCCGCGCTTACCGCATCGCCGCGCAGCGGAGGTTCCGGCTCCTTTGGCGGTCTATTGAGATTCTGCTCGAGGATGACGGGATTGGACGCGTTCATAGTGTCTCCCAACAAAAACGGTGACGTCTGCGAAGTTGATGCGAGGTTAGGTCAGCCAAGAGGAAAAAACCAGTTAGCCGCGAGTCACACTCTGCGACATATAGTCATAAGACTGGGTTCTTACCTGTTAGTACTGGGATATCAGCACCGAACCTCAGCGTGCCGGCTGCGCTACTGGCTTTTATCGAACACCTCACCTGCCACTTTTTCCAGGCGCATATCATAAATTTGCCAGCCCAAGCCCTGCGTATAGCGCACCTTACTGACGTATGTCCCGAGATAAATATCGATCACGCGATCCGGGTCATGGTGCCAAGCTTGCAAATAGCTGCTCATTGACGCGACGCCGCCCTGCCCATTCTCGTCGGGCAAACTTTCGATATCGACAATTTGCGTACCCAGAAGGTGCTGTGTCGAATCAAAAACCGACAAGGCGCCGTCGACGACGTCGACCCATTCATCAGGTCCGGTCACTTTAAAGTAAGCACCGGTTGGATCACTCGCCTGAATCGCCGCATCGGGGGTAAAAATGCGGTGATAGATTTTCCGACCCGCCTCGATATTGTCGGCCTGATTCGTGCCGATCAGATCGGTGGCACGGGCGTACCAGCGTTGCAGGTACTCGATTTCCTGCCTTGCCAGCACGTCACTCACACTGAATTCTTCGGCTCTGACCATCGCCACCTGACTCCCCAACGCTGCACACAGCCACAATGCCAGCCACTGTTTGATTTTCATTATGACCCCCAAGCCCACAGTTCATAGGCCGCTCCCGGCCCCAAATCCATACTACCCGCGCCGCTCAACGAAGCAATGCGCGGTGAAGATCTCTACCCTTTTCTACCCGCGATGTAATCGTTCAGGGTCTCGTGGAAAAACCGCACGCGGGATTCTTGGTCTGCCAAATAATAATCGTCGAACCCACGAGATTCCCAACCATTCTGCTGCGCTTCGGCGAGCATCATGTCCTGCCAGACAATGGAATCAATGATCTCCGGGATACCCTCACCACCGTCAAAGTCACAAGTTTTATCCTCGCACTCCCGAACGGGGAACAAATCTCTCGTCATGATGCCGTGGGCTTCCGATTGGCCTGCAACCGGAAACGCCATACACCACAGATCGAAGGTACAGCGGGTAGGATCCTTGGGATCCGGTTCCGTGCGGAAAAAGATCAGGTTGTCGGGCAAAAATGAGATGGTGACATTGGGAAAAATCACCGTGTGGGGGCTGTCGGTGAGCTCCTCGTCATTCATGTGCTCGTAGTGCACGTAGCCCTTTTTCTTCCATGACCGCTTCTTTGCTGCTTTGAGATCCATCCAACCCTGAATCGCCTTGGTCTCAAAATCGGGGTAACTCTCGGGGTCGATGTCCCACATCCTGAGTATGTCGTCAAAGGGGTGGGGCTCGCCTTCGGGCAAACGGTCACGCAGACTCGGTCGCATCGGCTGCACCGTCCGCCCGTGCCCATTCGGCCAGATCTCTGAACGAGCGCTCCAGTAATCCTGATCAATCCATGGCGGGACCTGCGGGTGCGCAGTGCGCGTGTGATACGACTCACTAAAGTTCACAGAGGCAAACTTCCAGTTTGTATTGAGGCGAATCTTTCTCGCAAAGATGCGCACCGCTGTGTCCATGGGGTAATTTTGGTAAATCTCGGGTAACGGATGCAGATAATCCATCAGGCCCGGGCTATCGTCGCTGAAGCTATACCACACAAAACCGCCCCAGCTATCACAACGCAGTTCCTTTAGCTTGAGTTTTCCGCAGGGATTTCCCTGTGAAAAATTCTCCGGATCGTGCACCGATTGCAGCACGCCATCGATTCCCCAGACCCAGCCGTGATAGCGACAATGGAACGCATTTACCGAGGAGCTCTGCTCCACCAACCGCAGCGCGCGGTGCTGGCAGACGTTATAGAAAGCCTTGATCGAGCCGTCGTCCTGCTTTACGCAAATCACAGATTGATTCATAAAGTCGTGAACGACAAAGTCACCGGGCTCCTCGAGTTCGACCAGTCGCCCCGCCACATGCCAGATCTTGGTCCACATGTGCTCCCATTCCAGATCCGCAAATTCTTTGGAGTAATACCGATCGCCGGTAATAGGATCCCCTCTCAATAGAGACGGATCGCGGCCATCCATCGTATCGGGATGCTCAGGAATGTTGAGAACAGGGATTTCCATTTCGGGTTTGTTCATGCTTTGGCTCCCCCCTCAACACCGCGTTGTTCATGTGCACAAGCTGCCACTGCACAATATACTGCCCTGATAAAAAGCGCGACCAGCACTGCGTCATCTCATCTTGGGGCAACTTCCACATGATTAACCGGCAAATCGTACTCAAAAGTCACCCCAACGGCGTCCCGTTACCCCAAAATTTTGATTTGGTCGAAAGCACCATACCGGTACCTGGCGAGGGGCAAATGTTGGTGAGAAATCTCTATTTCTCTCTGGAAGCCGCGATCCGAGGTTGGCTGGATGGAAAAGCCAACTACTTTGAACCCATTCCGCTTGGCGGGGCCATTCGTGGGCCGTCTGTCGCCAAAGTGGTGACATCGCATCTGGAAGGGTTTAGTGAAGGCGACATTATTTTTGGCTTGCATCACTGGGAGGACTACTCGCTGAGCGATGCCAACACCATCTTGCTGTCAAAGCTCGACCCGGCCCCGGACCTTCCCCTCTCTTACTACTCCGGCGGGCTCGGAGGCTCAGGCCACACCGCCTATGTTGGGCTACATGACATAGGCAGAATTCAAGCGGGAGACACGGTCGTCATTAGTGCAGCAGCCGGGGCGACAGGCTCCATGGCAACCCAGATTGCCAAGCTGCGCGGCTGCAAGGTCGTTGGCATTGTTGGCGGAGACGATAAGGCTGAGCTAATCACCCATCAACTCGGTGCCGATGCCGCGATCAACTACAAAACCTGCGGCGACCTCGCAGCGGCGGTTATGGAAGTCTGCCCCGAGGGAGTCGATGTCTATTTCGACAACGTCGGGGGTAAAACCCTCGATGCGATGCTCGGCTGCATGAACACGTTCGGGCGCATTATTGGCTGCGGGATGATCAGCGACTACAACGATCAGGACAACCCGACGCCCATTTACAACATGTGGAAACTGGTGGAGAAAGAGCTGACGCTGAAGGGCTTTTTACTCTACACCTATATGGATCAGGTGCCCGCAGCCTCGGCACAACTGCACGAATGGGTGCGCGCCGGCAAGATAACCGTCCT
>DFQW01000146.1:0-1705 GCA_002377985.1 Halieaceae bacterium UBA3479
GGTTTTGGCTTTCGCTGCGGGTTTTTGGGCATGCTCCACATGGAGATTATTCAGGAGCGATTGGAGCGGGAATATGATCTGGATCTCATTACCACTGCGCCAACGGTCATCTACGAGGTGGTCAAAAAGAATCAGGAGGTGGTGTACGTAGACAACCCCTCCAAGCTACCTGACGTTGGCGACATTGAAGTGATGCGTGAACCCATCGCCCGGTGCACGATCTTGACGCCGCAAGAGTATCTCGGTGCGGCTATCACGTTATGTGTCGACAAGCGCGGCGCGCAGGTGGACCTGCAGTTTCTGGGGCAGCAGGTTCAGGTAATCTACGACGTTCCCCTGGCTGAGGTCGTTCTCGACTTTTTCGATAGACTGAAATCGGTGAGTCGAGGCTACGCGTCTCTGGATTATGGTTTCCAGCGATTTGAAGCCGCTCCACTATCGCGCTTGGATGTGCTGATTAACGGAGATAGGGTTGACGCGCTTGCCATTATTGTTCATCGCGATCATGTGCAGTCACGAGGTCGGGTGTTGACCGAAAAAATGAAAGAGTTGATTCCGCGGCAGATGTTTGATGTTGCGATTCAGGCCGCGGTCGGAGGAAAAATAGTTGCGCGTCAGACCGTAAAGGCCCTGCGGAAGAACGTGACCGCTAAATGTTACGGTGGCGACGTGACAAGGAAGAAAAAGCTGCTCGAAAAGCAGAAAGCCGGAAAAAAGCGGATGAAGCAAGTCGGAAATGTGGAGATCCCCCAGTCTGCTTTTCTTGCGGTATTGCAAGTCGACGGTTGACGTTGACACGATGCGCAACCGGTATGATGCAGGGTGAGTGAGCGTGAATCGAGAACGGGTTGCCCATGACTATTGATTTTCCGTTGATCCTGGTGATTGTCGTTTTTGGTAGCGGCGGCATTTGGTTGATCGACAGTATTCTGCTTGCTGGTGGAAGGCGGGCTCGTCGCGAGCAGCTTGCGAGGGAGTTTCCGGGATACGAACAAGTCGGCTCCAGTGCCGCTGCAGCTTACTCCGACGCCTGTGACAGAGAGGCCAGTGAGCCGGTGGTCGTTGAATATGCGCGGTCCTTTTTCCCCGTTTTGGCCATCGTGCTGGTTCTGCGCTCATTCCTCTACGAGCCGTTTCAGATTCCGTCTTCCTCTATGGTCCCTACCTTGGAAGTGGGCGATTATATTTTAGTGAATAAGTATGCTTACGGACTGAGATTGCCGGTCACACGAACCAAGGTCTTGGACTTGGGTGAGCCCCAGAGCGGAGATGTCATGGTGTTTTTCCCTCCGCATCAAAATGACACTTATTATATAAAGCGGGTCATCGGAACACCCGGAGACCGAATTGCTTATCGGGACAAGCAACTTTTTGTCAACGGCGAGCGGGTGCCCCAAGAGTGGCTTGCAGCGCTACCGTCCGGCCGTTTTACGGTCAGGATGGGCCGAGAGGAATTGCCGGGGACCGACGGCTATTTGATGCAAACAGATGATCGACGGGGTTCGCGCGATTTCTCTGTTGTGGTGCAGCCGGGCCACTATTTCATGATGGGCGATAACCGAGATAACAGTAGCGACAGCCGCGTCTGGGGGCAGGTGCCCGAGCGCGACATTGTTGGGAAGGCCGTCTCAATATGGATGCACTGGGAGAGCTGGCTCAGCGTGCCCTCGTTTACGAGAGCAGGCGCCATCGACTAGCAAGGCGG
>DFQW01000146.1:1963-3746 GCA_002377985.1 Halieaceae bacterium UBA3479
AGCGGGCGCCATCGATTAGCAAGGCGGAGGGAGATTGTTGTGAGTAAGCAAATGATTTCCGTTGATGGGAAGTTTTATAGCCGCGGCTTTGGGATTTGGACGTTTTCGCTAAATTTGCTGCTTTTAGGGGCCAGTCTGGTTCTGCTCCTTCGACTGCTTCCCGGCTACTTCGAATATATGGCGGTAAAAGATCTGATTACACGCGCCGCGGCGGAACATGATCCTCGTAACGAAACGATTCCCGACCTGCGCACGCGCCTGTCAAAGTTATTGCATACCAATCAGATTTACGACACGGCGATTGACGATATCCAAATTTATCGGGAGGGGGGTGTCATCGTGATCGACGCGCGCTATGAAAAACGATTTCCGCTGGTTTGGATCCTCGATGGAGTGATGAAGTTCGACGATTTGATCGTTGAGACCGCCCCAGCGGGCCGCCCTTGAAAGCGCCTTCGCAACGTGCGCTTGACGCGTTACAGCACCGTCTGGGCTACCAGTTTTCCGATTTGACATTGCTCACCAAAGCGCTGACTCATCGCAGCGCCGCTCGCGACCACAATGAGCGACTGGAGTTTCTCGGTGACGCCGTTATTGGTCTGGCTATCGCCAGTGCTTTTTTTGATCGGTTTCCAGAAGCCGATGAAGGCGAGCTGAGTCGGCTCAGAGCCAGCGTAGTCAGCGGCGTATCTCTTGCGGGGATAGCCAGATCTTTGAATCTCTCGGAATGTCTTATTCTTGGTGAAAGCGAACGCAAGAGTGGTGGGCGCAACAGAGATTCCATTTTGGCTGATACGCTCGAGGCGCTGGCAGGTGCCATTATGATGGACGCTTCGCTGGTTGAGGCGCGGGCTGCGGCGGCAGGGTGGCTACAGCCCCTTATAGAAGCGTCGACGTTGGATATAGTTGTTGATGCAAAGACGCGACTCCAGGAGTGGCTTCAGGCGCGAGGAGAGCCGCTGCCAGAGTATGTTGTAACGTCGATCTCAGGAGAGGATCACGATCAATGTTTTCAGGTTCAGTGCAAGCTCGGCGCCCGCGGTATCACAACTGAAGCCAGCGGTTCTGCGCGTCGGCGCGCCGAGCAAGCGGCGGCCGAATTGATGCTGGAAGCGCTGGCTGGAACCGAAAATGGCTGACAAGCGATGCGCTTTGGTTGCGATAGTCGGACGACCCAATGTGGGTAAATCTACCCTGATGAACCATCTGCTCGGCCAAAAACTCAGTATTACCTCGCGAAAGCCGCAGACCACTCGACAACAAATCCTCGGTGTCAGGACAAGCGACGACCTCCAGCTAGTTTTTATCGATACGCCGGGAATGCACGCCGGCCAATCCAGCGCGATGAACCGTCTGATGAATAAATCAGCCTTGTCGGCGTTGCTCGATGTGGATGTCACCTTGCTGCTTTGTGACCGAATGCGATGGACCGAAGAAGACGATCTGGCATTAGTCGCTGCCAGCAGACAAAAGGGGCCGGTTGCACTGGTTATTAACAAGCTTGACCTTCTCGCGGATCACGATCCTTTACTACCTTTCGCAAAGGCGCTTTCTGATCGATGCGCATTTGATGCGGTACTGCCAATTTCTGCACTCCGGCGGCAAGGATTGTCAGAGCTGCTGGACTATCTGGGCAGCAAGGCCCCTGTCGCCCCGCATCTTTTTCCAGAGGATCAGGTTACAGACAAGAGCCAGCGTTTTTTCGCGGCGGAATTAGTTCGAGAAAAAATCGTTCGCCTGCTGGGAGATGAGTTGCCCTACTCAACCGCGGTAGAGGTTGAGA